>CAYQLM010000010.1:0-47390 GCA_964418365.1 uncultured Dehalococcoidia bacterium | reverse complement strand
GCTGCACGCATGCGGCCGCAGTTTTGAGGCCGGGGGGGGTTGATGCATGGTTTCGCCATCCCCCCAGCCCTGAAGATCAGAGCCCGTATCCAGCCGATGTGCTTCTGGAGCACGCCACCGTTAGGCGTCTCCGCTCTGTGGTGCCGCCCCGCCGTCGTCGCGGGTGCGCGGTAGCAGCTATGATACATCCGGCATGACGAAGAGCGCCACAGCGCCGGAGATTCGAGATCGCGTCGTTGAGCTGCGCCGAGTCCGCGCGGGCGCGCTGATCGCCAATGTCAAGAACTGGCGGACGCATCCGGCGCCGCAACAGGCGGCGATGCGGGGGATGCTCGCGGAGATCGGCTACGCCGATGCGCTTCTGGCGCGCGAGACGCCGGACGGGCTGGTGCTGATTGACGGGCATCTACGCGCGGAGTTGACGCCGGATGCCGAGGTGCCGGTGCTGATCCTCGACGTGACGGAGGCGGAGGCGGACGTGCTGCTGGCCGCGCTCGACCCGCTGGCGGGGATGGCCGTTGCGGATCAGGCGAAGCTGGACGAGCTGTTGGCGTCGCTGATCGTCAGCGACGAGGCGCTGCGCGCGATGCTGAAGCCCGTCGTGGCGGCGGGTCTTACCGACCCTGACGTCGTGCCGCCCGTACCGGCAGAGCCGACGACGAAGACCGGCGACCTGTGGCTGCTGGGCGAGCACCGGCTGCTCTGCGGCGACAGCACGAAGGCCGAGGACGTGGCGCGGCTGATGGGTGGTACGGAGGCGGATGCCGTCGTGACTGATCCGCCGTATGCATTTGGATTGTCGTCAACCTCTGCGCTCTCGGCTAAGTCTGGTGGCTGGCACGATCTGATGAATAATTCTGAGTGGTTCACCGGACGTTATCAAGCATGGGCGGCTGTAGTTCCAAATGGAGCGCTGTGGGTATGCACTAATTGGCGCACACTCCCGGTATTGATGCGCGCCGCTTTTGACAGCGCCATTTCAATTTCGAGTGTGATGGTTTGGTACAAGGACTGGATCGGCCCCGGAGGCATGAAGGGACTTCGCCCGACTTATGAACTCATCTGCCTTTCCGTTACGGGTGACTTTGCGATACCTAGCCGCGGCGTGCAGGATTTCGTGAAGGTTTCGTGGTCTTCGCACAAGCCTACTGGACACAATGCCGAAAAACCCGTTGGCCTAATGGAGCATCTAATCGATGTGTCGGGGGCTGGCGCTGTCTATGACCCCTTCCTCGGCTCCGGCACGACGCTGATCGCTTGCGAGCGCCTCGGCCGCCGCTGCTATGCGATGGAGATCGAGCCGCGCTACGTCGACGTAGCCGTCCGGCGGTGGGAGCAGTACACGGGCCGCGAGGCGACGCGAGCATGAGAGGCGGCAAACCAACACCGACATCGTTGCGCATAGTGCGCGGCAATCCGGGGAAGAGGCCGATGCCGGCGGACGAAGCCAAACCGGCCGTCAAGCTGCCCAAGGCACCCACCCATCTGAGCGACGCCGCGAAGAGCGAATGGCGGCGGACGGGAAAGCGCCTGTTGACACTCGGGCTCGTCACGGAGCTTGACGGCGCCGCGTTCGGCGCATACTGCCAGTCGTACGGACGGTGGGCGGAGGCCGAAGAGCAGCTAAGGAAGTTCGGCACCGTGATCAAGGCGCCGAGCGGGTTCCTCGTGCAGTCGCCATACCTGGCGATCGCCAACAGGGCGATGGAACAGATGATGAAGGCGCTGATCGAGTTCGGGATGACGCCGAGTTCGCGAAGCCGTGTCGTGGCGGCGCCGAAGGTCGAGGAAGCCGACCCGTTCGCGCGGTTCGACAAGAGAAGTGGGTAGATGGCCGTAGCCGCGCCGCCGCTCTCGCCCGTCACGGACTACGCCGAGCGCGTGATCGGCGGCGAGATCGTCACCGGCAAGCTCGTGCGGCTGGCGTGCGAGCGCCACATCCGCGATCTGCGCAACAAGCGCGGTCTCGTGTTCGATGAAGACGCGGCGGACGAGGTGATCGCATTCTTCGAGAACCTGACGCACTCCAAAGGCGAATGGGCGGGCACGCTCGTCATCCTCGAACCGTGGGAGAAGTTCATCCTCGGCTCCGTCTTCGGCTGGAAACGCGCCGACGGCACACGGCGGTTCCGCAAGTCGTACTCCGAGTTGGCGCGCAAGAACGGAAAATCGCTGCTCGCCGCTGGCGTCGGATTGAAGCTTGCGTTCTTCGACGGCGAGCCGGGTGCGGAAGTCTATGCTGCGGCGACGAAGAGGGACCAGGCGAAGATCGTCTGGGGCGAGGCGCGGCGGATGGTGAAGGCGTCCGCCGGCCTGCGCGCGCGGATCGTTACGCTCGTGGCGAATCTCAACTCCGAGGCGACGAACAGCAAGTTCGAGCCGCTCGGTGCCGACGAAGACTCGATGGACGGTCTCAATATCCACGGCGTCATCATCGACGAATTGCACGCGCACAAGAACCGCAAGACGTACGACGTGCTGAACACCGCGACGGGCGCGCGCCGGCAGCCGCTGATGTTCATCATCACGACCGCTGGTTTCGACCGCGAGTCGATCTGTTACCAGGAACACGATTACGGCGTGAAGATCCTCGAAGGCATCATCGAGGACGATACCTTCTTCGCGTACATCGCGACGATCGATGAAGGTGACTCGTGGGCGGACCCGGCCGTCTGGGTAAAGGCGAACCCGAACCTCGGGATCTCCGTGAAGCCGGACAAGATTGCCGAGGCGGTGGCGAAGGCGCAGCAAGTGCCTGGCGAACAGAACGCGCTGCTGCGGCTCCACTTCGACGTGTGGACGGAGCAGGCGGCACACTGGATGGACATGGCGATCTATGACGAATGCGCCGGGCCGGTGGACGCGCTGGCGCTCCGGGGCCGCATGTGTTTCGGGGGACTCGACCTCTCCAGTACCACGGACATCACGGCGCTGGCGCTATGGTTCCCGGCGCTTGACGCCGACGATACGGCGGCCTGCCTGATGTATTTCTGGGTGCCCGAGGAGGGCATGCGTAGGCGCGCCGAACGCGACCGCGTCCCGTACGACGTCTGGTCGCGTGAGGACTACATCGAGGCGACGGAGGGCAACGTCGTTGACTACGACGTGATCCGGCGGACGATTACGGGCGGCGATGACCGCGCGGCGCAAGCCGATTCGCTCGCGAGCTTGTACAATATCCGCGAGCTTGCGATCGACCGCTGGAACTCGACACAGCTACAGACGCAGCTCATGGGAGACGGCCTGACGGTCGTACCTTTCGGGCAGGGGTTCGCCAGCATGACGGCTCCGACCAAGGAACTGGAGCGGCTCGTCCTGGAACGTGGCTTCCGCCATGGTGGTAATCCTGTCCTCCGCTGGATGATGTCGAACGTGAGCGTCCGGCAGGACGCGGCGGGCAATCTCAAACCTGACAAGGAGAAGAGCAGCGAGAAGATCGACGGCCCCGTCGCGCTGATCATGGCGGTCGGGCGCGCGATGGTGCATGACGGCGACGATGGAAAGTCCGTCTACGATACGCCCGGGCGGGGGCTCCTGACGCTGTGAGCATCAAGGAAGCAACAGATGCCTTCTGGGCGGCGAACCTCGCGAATCGAGCCGGGGTCATTTCGGAAGATGAACGGAACGTGATATTCGATCTCTTGATCCTCGAAGTGCAAGCGGAGATGCCGTGCTATGGCGTAACTGGCACCGGCCAAGAAAAACGTTTCTGTGGGGTCAACGATCCCTCGGGCCAATTGCCGCTTTGCCCCTCATGCGCACCCCGGAGGAAACTGGCGTATCTCGTCTCTGACTCGGTGGTGCCCGCATGAAGACGATCGCCGCTCTCTTCGACCTGCGGACGGCGATCTTCCTCATCGGCCTCGGCTCCCTCACCTCCGGACTCGCGATGGTGAACCTCGCAGCGGCGCTGATCGTGCCAGGCGTCTCGCTCTGCGCGCTCGCGGTGCTGCCGTTCGTGTTGTCACGGAAGGGCAAAACGTGACGAATCTCCTGCGACGGATCCACTGGCGATTCTTTCGGGCGCGCTGCAACGCAAGGACGCATGTCCTGCCTGACGGGCGGCTGATGTTCGACTTTCCCAGCGGTCGTAAACAGGAATGCGGCCAACCATCGGTCAGCTGCACGAGGTTGCTCGGCATCTACGTCGTCCATCTTTGTGAGCGGCACGCTGAATCCATAGGGGGGAGCGAACAGTTCCCGCCGCCATCGGCATCACCCTTCCGGGCGCATCTCCGTCCATCTGATCGGAGGCCCTTGTGGCCGGTCTCCTGACGCGCCTGCTCGCGCCGCAAGCGATCTACGGCCCGGCCGACGACTTCTGGTATACGGCGCTGGGCACGAATAGCACGGCCGGCTTTCCCGTCACGCAGGAAAAGGCGCTCGGCGTCGCGGCGTTCTGGGACTGCGTGAAGGTGATCTCCGAAGATGTCGCCAAGCTCCCGCTATTCGTGTATGAACGGCTGGCAGAAGGCAAGGACTTGGCGCCGGATCATCCGCTCTACCGCACGCTTCACAATAAGCCGAACAGTTATCAGACGAGCTACGTCTGGCGCCGCTTGATGGAGACCTGCTGCCTGCTGTGGGGCAATGGCTATTCGGAGATTGTGCATGTGGGCATCAGGGGCATCAATCTGATCCCCGTGCACCCATCGCGCGTACGGCCGGAGCTGCAAGGCGACGGCACGATTACGTACTTCGTCAAACAGAAGGATCTTCAAGAGCGCGCAATACCGCAGGATTTGATGTTCCACCTGCTCGGCGAGAGCCTTGACGGCGTGGTCGGGATGTCGATCATCACGGCCGCGCGCAACTCGCTCGGGCTGACCATCGCGACAGAGGAGCACGGCTCGCGTTCGTTCGGCCAGGGGACGGCGAAACGCGGCGCCCTGACGCATCCGGGGAAACTCACTGAGGAGGGGATGAAGCGTCTCGGCAAGACCTGGGATGAGTCATACGGCGGGCTCGCCAACGTCGGGAAGACGGCGGTGCTCGAGGAAGGCATGACGTGGACGGCGATCGGCATGTCGAACGAAGATGCGCAGTTCCTCGACTCGCGCCGATACCAGGCCGAAGAGACCGCGCGTTGGTTCCGGATGAAGCCGCACAAGATCGGAATACTCGACCACGCGACATTCAGCAACATCGAACACGAGTCCATTGACTACGTCATCGATACGCTACTCCCGAGGCTCGTGAATTGGGAACAGTCGATCTGGGATCGGCTGTTGTCGGAAGGCGATCAGTCGCGTTTCTTCGCCGAGTTCCGCGTCGAAGGATTGCTGCGCGGCGACAGCAAGAGTCGCGCGGAGGCGTTGCAGATTTGGCGGCAGAACGGCATCATCAACGCCGACGAGTGGCGTGCCGGCGAGAACATGAACCCGATCCCCGGCGGCGCCGGCAAGATTTACCTCCAGATGGCGAACTACGTCCCGCTTGGCACGCTGCCTCAGCCGGCGACGACGGCGAGCCGCGCGCTCGCGCTCGCCAGGGCGGAGCCCGCGCTTGCCGAAGAGTTGGCGGCGCGCGTGCTGAAGAAGCAGCGCGACCGCATCGCGAAGGCGGCGACGAAGTATGCTGATGACGAGCCAGGCTGGCGCTCGTGGCTTGCGACGTATCTCAGCGAGAGCGCTCCGGACGTCGCGCGTTCGATGCACATCAGCGAGCCCGCGGCGACGGAGTTCACCAACGAGCAGCGGCTGGCGATCCTGCATCACGGACTGGCCGTGATCGAGACGATGGAGCCGGAATGGGCGTCGCGGCTGGCGTCGCTGGCGATGGAGGGCGTGTGAAGAAATACATCTACTTCGGCACGGACAAGAACGGCGCGGTGCTGGAGATCCTGCAATGCGTCAGCGAGCTGGAGCCGACGCCAGCCGAAGTCAATCAATATTGGCACCAGGCCGTGAAGATGAAGGGACTCGGCGTGCCGCGGCCGACGCATGTCGGCGTGATGGATCTCCAAGAGCTAGAGCAGAGCGACGAGGTGGCCGCGACGCCGATGATCGAGGCGCCGATACGGGTACAACGCAACGGCCGCAACGACGGCGTGGTGAACTGAAGGAGACGACGATGGACAAGCGCATTCTCAACCAGATCGCGGAGCGGCCGTGGGCGATCCTGCCTTCGGCGCTGGAATCGGCAATCGCGAACATCGAGGCCGGACTGCCGGCAGAGGCGGCGGCACGTCGTCCGCCCTCGCGCGCCGGCGCCATCGCCGTACTGCCGCTCCAGGGCGTGCTGCGCCAGAAGGGCAGCACCTTCATGGATGAGTTGTTCGGCGAAGGCGGTGGATCGACGGAACGCTTCGCGGCGAACGTGCGGCGGCTCGCGGCGGACGAATCGATCGGCACGATCGTGCTCGATGTCCACTCCCCCGGCGGGGAGGTGTTCGGCACGCAGGAAGCGGCCGATGCGGTCTGGGAGGCGCGGCAATCGACGAAGGTGATCGCCGTGATCAACAGCCTCGGCGCCAGCGCGGCGTACTGGATCGCATCGCAGGCCAACGAACTGATCGTCTCGCCGTCGAGCCTGACGGGCTCGATCGGCGTGTTCGCTGTCCATGAGGACATCTCGCAGATGGCTGAGAACCTCGGCATCAAGATCACGCTGATCAGCGCCGGGAAGTTCAAGACGGAGGCCAATGAGTTCGAGCCGTTGACGGACGAAGCGAAGTCCGCGATCCAGGGCCAGATCGACGATTATTACAGCCAGTTCGTCGCCGCCGTCGCGCGCGGCCGGAAGGCATCGCAGGCGGCCGTGCGTGCTGGATACGGGCAGGGGCGCGTGCTGACGGCGAAGGATGCCGTAGCGGCGGGGCTGGCCGACCGCATCGGCACGCTACGTGACGTACTGGGCGCGGGCGCGGCGCCGGAAGGGATGCAGGCGTTCGTGCCGGGCTTCGACGACGACAGCAACCCCGTCGCGCCGCTGATCGTTCCCGCCGCCGAAGATCCCGCCGCACAGCACGAGATCGAGCGCGAACGCTGGGAGTATGCGCGTCTCGGCGCTTGACACGAGCCCCCCACTAGATGCATACTCGCCTAAGTTGACGCCAGTAACCAAGAATTACTCAGGCTCTCGCTCACGTTCTGCTGCTGGCGTCAACTACCAAACGCAAGCGTGGGCGGGGGCTTTTTGTGTTCCAAGAAAGGAACGGTTCGGCATGGTCACGAAAGTAGCGGAACGAAAGAACGGGAAAGTCCCAGTGGTGGAGGAGATGGGCGGAGGCGGCGTGCTCGTCGTTGCGGCACCGAACTTCAAGACGGCAACGGCGCAGATCATCGGCACGGCGCCGCTGATGGTACATCGGTTCTCGAAGAAGGCCGAGTTGATGGCGAAGCACCAGGCTGGCAGCCGTGCGAATCGCGGCAAGACGGATAAGGCCGCGCGGGACTTCGACGCCGATTACGAGTCGGCGCGGTTCAAGGACGTGAAGGCCGGATGGGACGGCTTCAACGCATCCAGCATCCGCAACGCGATGATCTCCGCGTGCCGCACGGCGGGGATCAAGATGACGCAGATGAAGCTCGCGGCGTTCGTGGAGGCCGACGGCTTCGACGAAGATGGCACGCCGCTGATCCGCATCTACGGCGAGCCGAAAATGGACGTGCGGTATGCGCGCAATCGGACGGGCGTCGTAGATCTTCGTGCTCGCCCGCGATTCGATAAGTGGCACGCGAAGCTCCGCATCCGGTTCGACGCCGACATGATCGCGTTCCCCGATCTCGCGAACCTGCTCATGCGCGCGGGGCAACAGGTGGGCATCGGCGAGGGCCGCCCAGACAGCCCGAACTCGGCGGGCATCGGTTATGGCCTGTTCGACGTCGTTGGGGAGATCCCGCAATGAAGAAGCGCGCGCTCATCCTCGCCGAACTACGGAAGATCGCCAAGAAGCATGGTGGCCTCGTGCGACCGGCGCATGTGATAGAGGCGGCGCAAGATGCCGCCTCACCGCTACACGGTGAGTTCGTCTGGAACAACAAGAAGGCCGCCGACGAGTACCGGCTCTGGCAGGCGCGCAAACTACTCGCCCAATACTGGATCGTCGAACCGATGAGCGGCGAACCGATCCGACTGATGCTCTCACTGAACAGCGACCGGCCAGCAAAGGCGGGGTATCGGTTCAGTGAGAAGGTTCTCGCTGACCCCGATCAGCGCGCCGAATGGTTACAGATGGCGCTCGACGATCTCAGCGCGTGGCAGCGTCAGTACGGCGCGTTGAAGGAACTCGCGGTTGTGTTCAATGCGATCGCGCGCGTCGTGCCAAAGCACGCGAAGGCGGCCTAGGCGTGGATGGCGTGTCCCGGCTGGGTGCGGCAGGGCAGGCACCGTGGGGTTGAGACTGGCGCGGACAGGAACGGCTAGGCCGGGACGGGTATGGTTTGGATTGGCGGGGCAGGGCCCTGCCCGGTTCGGACCGGCTGGGTGCAGGCGAGGTGCGGCAGGCAAGGCACGGCGAGGTGGGGCAAGGCCGGGCGCGGCGCGGCATGGCAACGCTGGGTGGAAATGAGGATGAGATTTGACAAGCGTGAGGCCGACAACTTAGAGTAGTCAACGACACATGGGTTGATGCGCGGAGGTCACGAGATGACCCGAGTGCATCAGCGAACGATCTGCGAAGCGTTCACGAGATGAGCGCGTTCCAGTTCAGCCGCAAACGAATGCGGTTGCGCTGGGCGCGCTCTTTCGTTTGCCTCCGGCGCCACCGGCGCACAGGAGGAGACGAACATGGATCGAGTCACTGCGCTCAAGCAAGAACGCGCAGAGATCGTCACGAAGGGCCTCGCCCTCGTTGACAAGGCGGCGACCGAGAACCGGCGCATGACCGAAGAGGAGCTGGCCGAGAGCGCCACGCTCCGCACCTCGGTCGAGAACATCGACAAGGAGATCAGCGCCGCCAGCTTCATGCAGGGCGAGCGCGAGAAGGCGGAGCAGGCCAGCGCAGAGGCGACGCGCAGGGCCGTCGAAGCCACGACGCCGCTCGAAGACGACAAGAAGAAGTCCGCCGCGCCGACACCGTTCAAGAGCCTCGGTGACCAGCTCGCGGCCGTCGCGACCGCCGGCCAGAACCCGCATCGGATTCATCAGGGACTACTCGACATTCAGGCCGTCGCGCTCGGCTCCAGCGAAGGCGTCGAGTCGGACGGCGGATTCTTGGTGCAGACCGACTACACGAACGCGCTGCTCGAAGAGGCGCACGAGACCGGTGTGCTACTCGGGCTGACGGATCAGCGGCCGATCAGTGCCAACGCCAACGGCATGAAGCAGAACGCCGTCGATGAGACGAGCCGTGTGGACGGCTCTCGCATGGGCGGCATCCGGGCGTTCTGGACGGCTGAGGCGGCCGCGCTGACCTCGGCGAAGCCGAAGTTCCGGCAGCTTGAATTGAATCTCCAGAAGCTGACCGGGCTGTACTACGCCACCGACGAGGAACTGAAGGACGTGACGGCCCTCGCGGGGAACGTGACGCGCTGGTTCGGTGACGAGTTCGGTTTCAAGATCGATGACGCCTTGATCCGGGGCGTCGGCGCCGGCATGCCGCTGGGCATCCTCGGTCACGCGGGCACAATCTCGATCGCGAAGGAAGCGGGACAGGCCGCGGCGACAGTGATCAAGGCGAACATCGAGGGCATGTATGCCCGGATGTTCGCGCGCTCCGTGCCGCGCGCGACGTGGTTCATCAATCAGGACGTGTGGCCGCAGCTCTTCGAGCTGTCGGTCGCGGTGGGCGTCGGCGGAGTGCCGCTGTTCATTCCGTCGAACTCGATGGCAAACGCGCCCTTCGGCACGCTGCTCGGCCGTCCGATCCGCCCGATCGAGCACTGCGAGACGCTCGGGACGGTCGGCGACATCATCCTGGCCGACTGGAACGAGTACATTACGATCGCGAAGGGCGGGATTGAAGCCGCGTCTTCGATTCATGTGCAGTTCCTGACCGATGAGACGGCCTTCCGCTTCATCCTCCGGATGGACGGACAGCCGAAGCGCAATGCTCCGATCACGCCGTTCAAGGGCACGAAGACCCAGGCACCATTCCTCACGCTGGCCACAAGGGGGCCGTAGTTCTCAGACCTCAAAGAACGGCTGAGAAGGAGAAAACGAATGTCACTGCTACTGGAAACGCTGAAGCTCGCGAAGGGCATCGACCCCGTCGCGGACGCCTTCGATAACGCCACGGTGCCCGTGTCCGACGTGTACTCGATGCGAGATCACGGGCGCATTCTCTTCCTCGTCTACATCGGCGTCGGTGTCACCGGCACACAGACGTGGACGGTGGAAGCCTGCGATGATGTCGTACCAACGACCACGACCACGATCCCATTCTGGTGGCGCGAGATCCTCACCGGAGACACGGACGGCGCTATCACGCGTGCGGCCGCGGCCGGATTCACCGTGACCGCCGGGTCGAGCAAGATCGTCGCGTTCGAAGCGGACGCGAAGGATCTCGCGGCGACGGGCCGCGGGTTCATCCGGGCGAAGCAGACCGCCGAGCCGGTCAACTCGCCGTGTCTGGGCGGACTGATGGTCATCCTGGGCGGTGGGCCGAACCGGTACGCCAAGCAGATCAACGCGACCGTGATCGTCTAGGAGGAGAGCGAAACATGCCTGACGTTTTTCAAACGGGTCTCGCGCTCCGCCGGCTGTTCATGGGCACCAAGGTCAGCAAGGCGTCATTTACCTTACCGGCCTCGGTGTCGGCCGCGCTCTTCACGATCACGGGCGGCCGCGTCATCCTCACGTCCATCGTGGGTGAGGTAACGACGCTCATCCAGACGCAGGCGTGTGCGACGAAGCTCATCTCGACGCCTACGGTAGGGACCGCCGTCGATATGTGCGCCACACTCGACATCACAGCCGATGAGGTCGGCTGCCTGTATGGCATCACCGGCGTCCCTGGGGACGCGATGATCGGCACGAACGCCGGCCTGACGCCGGCGATGCTGAAGAGTCTGATCTTGCCGACCGGCACGATCAACCTGAACACGGCGGCGACGAACACCGGCGCTACGAAGTGGGTGATGACGTACATTCCTTTGGATGATGGCGCATCCGTGGCGGCGGCGTAAGCGTGACGGTCGTGCTGATAGCAGGGGAAACGCAAGCCTACGTGGGGGCGTCGTCGGATACCAAACCGGCGGCGCCCCGCACGGGGGCTACGTTCTACGAGACGGACACCCGCCTGTACCACGTTTTTGACGGCGCGGTCTGGAAGGTGCGGTTGGGAGAGACATGACAGTCGCGCTCTTCAACAACGTCGATAATTTCATCGGGGTTTCGGGCGACGTGAAGCCCACGGACAGCGGCGCCGGCTCGCTGTTCTATGAGACGAACACTGGCGCCACGTACATCTACGACGGCGCGGCGTGGAAGCTCAAGACGAGTTCGGCGAACCTCGGCTTCCTCGCGACGAAGACGGTGACATTCACGGGCGCCGCGAACCTCGGCGCGGTGGGCAACGTGCCGATCTTCACCGTTACCGGTGAAGTGCTGATCCTCTATCTGACGCCGACGGGCACGGTCACGCTCACCGAGGCCGCGCCGACGGCGACGATCGCGCTCGGCGTGACGGGCAGCACATCGCTGTTCATCGCGGCGACGACGGCGACGCTAATCACCGCTGGGAAGTTCTGGACGACGACGACACCGGTCGCGAACGGCGTCGCATTGCCGGCGGCGCTCAAGGACATCGTGATCACGGACAACATCGTCGGCACGGTGGCCGCACAGGCGGTCAACGGCGGCGCGATCCGCTGGGACGTCTACTGGACGCCGCTCTCGTCTGACGGACTCGTGGTGTAGGAGGACGATATGACTGTTGCACCATCATCGGGCGACCAGCACCAGAAGAACGTGATCACGACGATCACGTTCGACGGTACGGCAAACCACGGGCAGGCGGGCTCGGACGTAACGCTCCTCTCGCCGACCAGCTATCTCATTATCCGGACTCTTGTCGTGATGAGTGCTGCAGGCGGCCTGGCATTCGGCGCCGGCGCGAAGCTCTCGCTCGGCGTGGGAGCTGCCTACAGCTTCATCGGTGATACGCTCGCGTCGCAATTGCAGACGACTGCAACCTTCTGGACGGCCACGACGGGGAATAGCCAGGCGGCGGCGGCGATCCCGGCGTCCATGAAGGATGTCCTGATCTTCGCTCCGGTCACCGTGACGGTGACCATCGCCGACATCACTGGCGGCGCGCTCCTGGTATTCGCGTATTACGACTCGATCATCGAGGGGGGCAGCCTCGCATGACGACAGCAGCCATGAGGGAGCGCCGCACGGCCCCGCGGCGCTCCCTCTCCTGCATCGAGGTGCTCCAGTGCTGAGCCTCGTCACGGCGCCGGCGACGGAGCCAATCACGCTCGCCGAAGCAAAGGCGCATCTGCGGCTCGACTCCGCCGCGGGCGAACCAGCGCCGACGGCGCCGACCGTGGCGCTCGCGGGCCTTGGCGCCGGCAACGTCAACAACGGCGCCCACCGCTATCGGGTGACATTCGTCACGGCGGACGGTGAGACGGACGGGGGCGCGATCTCTGCGATCGTCACCGTCGCCAATCTTGCGGTCGATGGGCAGGTCGCCGTCAGCGCGATCCCGCTCGGCGGCTCGGCGGTGACATCGCGCAAGCTCTACCGCACCGCCGCCGGCGGATCGACGTATCTGTTTCTGGCGACAATCGCCAACAACAGCGCCACGACATATACGGACAACATTGCAGACGGGTCGCTCGGCGCGGCCGTACCGGCGACGAACACAACGGCCGACCCGATCGTCAACTCGCTGATCACGGCGGCGAGACAATACGTCGAGACGCACACGAAACGCGCGCTTGTTACGCAGACGTGGGATCTCAAGGGCGACAGCTTCGATGAGCTGATCGACTGTCGGGCGCAGATCGTGTTGCCGCTGCCGCCGTTGCAGTCGGTGACGAGCATCACCTACATCGACCCGGACAATGCTTCGCAGACGTGGAGCGCGACGACAGGCTATCAGGTCGATGCGCCGGCGGGCACCTACGCCGAGCACGGACGCGTGGCGGTGCGCTATCAGCAGATCTTCCCGGTGACGCGCTATCAGACCTTCAACGCCGTGGTGATCCGTTTCGTCGCCGGGTACGGGGCCGCATCCGCGGTGCCAGAACAGATCAAGGCGGCAATGAAGCTGATGCTCGGGCACTGGTACGAGCACCGCGAAGGCGTGGTGATCACCGGCCGCGGCGAGATGGCCGTGGAGCTGCCGCAGGCGGCGGCGGCGCTGCTTGCGCCCTTCGACGCTTCGAGGTTCGCGGTATGAACATGCTCCGACGAATCTGGCGTCAGCTAACCGGGCATTCTGATCGCCGGGATGAAGTCAATGCCTACTGGACGGTTGAGGGAAACCTTGAGGGAAACCTTGAGTTTCGCCAGATGGAATTGAACCTCCAGAAGCTGAAAGATCTCTACTACGTCAGAGATAAGGAGTCATAGGTGAACGCAGGCGACATGGACAGGCGGGTGCGCATTGAGACGCCGACGTTCGCCCAGGACAGCTTCGGCGAGCCCGTGCCGTCCTGGGGCGTGCTGGATACGGTCTGGGCGGGCGTGCGGTTCTTGCGCGCAGCGGAGCCCTTCCAGGGGCAGCAACCGAACGCGCAGCGCGCGACGGTATTCACCATGCGCTATCGGAGCGACCTCGACGAGACGATGCGAATCATCTTCGACGCTGAGACGTACGGGATCGAGTCGATCGAAGAGATTGGCCGCAGAGAAGGGCTCGCGGTGACCGCGCGGGCATTGGTGACGGCGTGAGCGTGACGATCGAAGGCTTGGCGGAGGCACAGCGCCGCTTCTCGCTGCTCACCCAGAAGATGCAGCGGGAAGTGCTACGCACGGCCCTGAGGGCAGCCGCACGGCCTGTGATGAACGAAGCGAAAGCCCGCGTCGCGGTGGATACCGGCCAACTGAGGAGCGATATCGCGATCAGCGTGTCCGTCAAGCAGGCGACGAACGCGGAGGCGCTGATCGGCTTCCGCAAGCGCAGCTATTACGGCCAGTTCGTCGAGCTCGGGACATCGAAGATGCCCGGCCGGCCGTTCCTGCGGCCAGCGCTCGACAGTGCGGGAGATGAGGCGGTGCAGGTGCTCGGCCGCGAATTAGTGGAGCAGATCGATCGTGTGGCGAGCAGGGCGGGACTCTGATGCCGGACATACAGCAAGCGATCTTCTCACAGTTGACGAATTTCGCCGGCTTGTCCGCGCTGATCGCCGCCCGCGCGTACCCGCTGATGCTGCCGCAGAATCCGACGCTGCCGGCCGTCGTCTACCAGATAATCAGCAACGAACGCGAGGAGTTGCACGGCGGGCAGACCGGCGACGCGCGGCCGCGCTTCCAGATCACGTGCTGGGCGGCCACACAAGCGGCTGTGGCGGCCGTGGCCACGCAGGTACGGCTCGCCGTCATGTCGATGGCCGCGTCGGTCGCCAGCGTGACGATCAAGGGCACGTACAACGCCGGCGAGACGCACATCTACGAGCCGGACACGAAACGATACGGCGTCGCGCTGGACTTCTTCGTCGCGCACGAGGAGGCGGTCGCGTGAGCAGAAATGACGGCAGCTTCCGCGTCACGCTCTATCAAGCGGCGGTGCTCGACGCGTTCGATGCACTAGTCTGGCAAAACGGAATCATCGCCCGCGAACTCGCGGTCGTGATCAGTGAGCTGAAAAAGCTCAACAGGAGAATGGCGAAGATGGCAACAGCGGAACAGGTAGCGGCCCTGACGGCGAAGGTGGACGAACTGGAGACGGCCGAGACGGCGGAAGAAGCGCAGATCACGGCGGTACTGGAAGAGCTGCGGGCGCATCAGGCCGACGCACCGGATCCCGCGCTTGACGCGCAGATCGCGCGGCTGGACGCGCTCAAGGCGAAGATCGAAGGGATCGTCCCGTAGATGCGGATCATCCTCTGCGACAATTGCGGTGCGCGAGTGATGGGAGCGATCGCTAAGATCGACCGCTCCGCGCTCGACTTCTGCTCGCGATCATGCGCAGAGGAGAAAGTCCGCGGCGTGCAGTCGTCCGGCGGCGGGGGCTGCATGCACGAGGACAACATGGACGGCACGGCACACGATACGCCGGTGAGCTTCCGGCATCTCGTGTGCCGGGCCTGCGGGTTCGACCGGATGGAGCCCGCAGACGACGAGAAGGCTTGCGAGCACGATTGGATCAACGTGACCCTGCACGGCGCGAACGTTGGACAGCGTGCTGAGCTGTGCATGTACTGCGGGACAGGCCGGGTGATCGTGGACGTAGCAGCCGCGCTGGAGGAAACGACGGCATGACCGGACAGGTGCGGGCCTGGGTGGAGCGCATCGTCGGCGAGTACCGGCCGTGTGCTCCCGTGCTGGAAGTCGGCGCGCACAACATCAACGGCACGGTGCGCGACCTCTTCCCGGTGCCGTACACGGGGCTGGATGCCGAGGCCGGCGAGGGCGTCGACGTCGTGGGCGACGTGCTGACGCACCATTTCGGCGAAGAGTTCGCCACGATCGTCTCCGTGGAGACGCTGGAGCACGTCACGGAGCCCTGGACGGCGCTGGCGCGCATGGGCCGCTGGCTGCGGCCCGGCGGGCACCTGATCATCGCCGCGCCCTTCATGCACGGGTTGTGCAACCACCCGCGCGACTACTGGCGGTTCACGGACCAGGCGATCGCGTACCTATTCGGTTATGCCGGGTTGAAGACGCTGATAGCGGAGATGGACGAGGCGCACGCGTACGGCGTGGCGACGAAGTAAGTGGTTACGGCGCGACGACGGAAGTGCCGGGCATGTACGCACAACCTCATCGGCATGTGCCCGCACTGGAGTAAGAAGGGGACTCGCGTGAACGGCAAACGGAACGGGCTGGTGGTCATCGAACGAAACGATGACGAATCCAAGGTCAAGATTGACATCGGCGCCGGCGCGCGGACGAATGAGGGTTACATCCGCCTCGATGTGGTGCCGTATTTTCGGCCGGAGTTGATGGCGGCGTTGACGACGCTGCCCTTCGCCCGCGATTCCGTCGATCAGATCATCTGCCATCACGTGCTGGAGCACCTCGAACGAAAAGACCTGATCCCGGCAATGAACGAGATGCACCGCGTGCTGAAGCCGGGCGGTATTGCCGAGATCGAAGTGCCGTTGTTCCCGTTCTGGCAGGCGATCGCCGACCCGACGCACGTCAGCTTCTTCGTGTCGCAGACGTTCGACTACTTCTGCACGAATCCCGACCTGGAGTACAAGCGCGACCAGAAGAACTACGACTTCATCGTCAAGGAACGCCGAGAGCACATGATGCTCTACGGCATCCGGCCGTGGGAGCTGGTGCGGCGGATGCGCTTCGGGACGGGCGAGATCGAACGCATCGAGATGGAGAAGGTGGACGCGTGAAGATCCTCTGCGTCTCGTCGCCGCATGCCTACACGACGAGGGACTGCTGGCAGAAGGTGATGAAGGGACTGCGGCTGAACGGCGCCGACGTGATCCCGTTCGACCTGCTGCCCCGCTACAACATCTACGACAATCTGATCCAGTTCGCGGAGAAGGAAGAGTTCGAACTGCCCGAGGCCTTCAAGATCAACTTGCTGGCCTGCGAGCCTGTGTTCGGCGCCGCGCACGCCTACGACGTCGACGCCGTGATGGTCACCTCGCCGCAGTATTTCCCGATGACGATCATCGACATGCTGCGCAAAGATGGCTTCAAGACAATCGCCTACTTCACGGAGTGTCCGTACGAAGACTCGCTGCCCGCGCCGATGCAGGCCTCGCATTTCGATTACGTGTTCGTCAACGACCGCAACTCCGTCGGGCTGTTCCAGTCCTTCGCCCGGAAGGGCTGCTGGTACCTGCCGCATTCGTACGACCCCGACGTCCACAATGCCGTGGGCGATGAGGAGCGAGACGACAACGTGCTCTTCGTCGGCACGGGCTATGCGAACCGCCGGCAGTTCTTCCAGAAGATCGATTGGACAGGGATCAAGCTCGACTTGTACGGCATGTGGTGGATGCCGTCGCGCTCGAAGCTCCGGCCGTTCGTCCGCGGCGACGTGCAGCCGAACGAGAACGTGGCGGAGATGTACCGGCACGCCGGCACGACGATCTCGATCCACCGCACGCAACGCTGGGTCGATGCGGGCCAAGTGATCGATGAGAACGAAGCGTTCAGCGCCGGCCCGCGCACATACGAGGCGGCGGCCTGCGGCATCTATCAGGTGAGCGATTACCGCCGGGAGATTGAGGAGATCTTCGGCGAGTCGGTGCGGTTCTACTCGACACCGCGCGAGCTGGAAGCGGAACTGCGCCGGGCGGTCGAGGACCCGGCATGGCGCAAGAACATGGCGCGCAAACAAGCGGAGGCGATCCGTCCCTACACCTGTCAGCAGCGCATGGCGACGGTCATGGAGGCCGTCGCATAGGGAAGGAGATCGCCAGTGAGTAGCCTCGCAGGAAAGCACTCATCCGTATATTGGGGTTCAGCCGCCGTCGCCCCGCGGCGCATCGACAAGACGCGCAACATCTCGATCGATATGGGCACTGACTTCGTGGACGACACCGTCCACGGGTCGCAGGTGCGCACGTTCCAGCCGACGTTCCCGTCATTCGGCGCGACCGTGACGGGCCTGTACGACACCGCGACCGCGGCGACGACGGGGTCGAAGCAGATCATCGATGACGCGCTGGCGGGACAGTCCGGCACCTGGTCGCTCTATATGGGCAACATCAGCCGGTACATCACGGGTTCGGGCTACGTCAGCGTCAACGAGTACGGCGCACCGTTCGATGACATGTCGACGTTCAACTTCGCGATCAAGTCGCTCGGAACGGTGAGCAACTACCAGATCGGCGGATAGGCCGAGAGCGGAGGGCCGGTGAGGTCGAAGGATGGCGGGCTGCGCGCCGTGCCTGGCGACGTGGCGGAGGTCTGGCAACACGGCCGCAAGGTCGGTGTCGTCTTCCGCTGGACGCTGACGGGCTTCGATGGCGCGTGGAAGGCGAGCGCGGTGAAGTCGCGGTTCGAGCCGGACTTCGACGGCGACGAGGTGGAGCTGCGGTTCTTCATCACGTCGAAGAGTTCCGAGGCCGTGTCGTTCATCGGCCGGGGGCACGTGCTCAACCCGGTGTGCGAAGGGGAAATCAGGTACAGCGAGGTGTCCATCGTGGGCACCTCGCTGCGCCTGGAAACAGCGCGCGTGTAGCGAGAGAGGAGAGGCGGAATGCCTGATGACGTAGTGAGAGCGCCGGTGAAGCGCGTCGAGTTGAGCAACGGGCAGTGGGCGGAGATCCGGCTGAACGTGAGCGCGGCTGATCTCTATGCGACGCAACTGGCGCGCGTGCGTGAGCGTCGCGAGTTCGATCTGTTTCTCGACACGCTGGCGAGCTTCAAAACGAAGATCGTGCAGTGGAGCCTCGGGCCGGTGACGCAGGACCTCGTGGATGGTCTGTCCGAAGAGGATACCTTCACGCTCGCGCAGGCGATCGTCGCCGGCGACGCGAAAGAGGAAGTCCCAAACGAATCGGCCCCTTCGTCCGCTGGTACGGCGCCGAAGGGGAAGAGAGGCACCGTTACGAGCGACCCGCCGAGTGGGTGATCTCGCAAATCTGCGAGGCGTTCGGCTGCCCGCCGGACGTGGCGATGCGACAGGACGTGAGGCTGTGCATGGACATCATCGTGATGCGGCAGTACGCGGAACTCTCGTCGATGGAGGCATCAGGCGCGAAGCTCAGCGGCCATCAGATGCGTTTCCTGTTCGCGATGGAACAGATGGCGGAGGGGAGTTAAGGGTTGAGGGCGTCGTACGTCAGTCTAATCACGGCATCGTTAGCGGCGGCCAATGCATCTTTTGCTTGAGTGAATTCGAGTTTAATCGTATGATCGTCCTCCTCCCGAGCGAAGGCCAAAAATCCATCGAGCATTCGATTGAATGCAGTCACCAGATTTATCTTCGCCACCATCGCGCACTCGGGAACCTTCGCGTTCTGAACGGCTTGTCGCGATTCCTGCATATCGGCGATGACGCTGGTAAGGGCAATTCGACTAGTCGCTCCGCCGCGTTCGAATTGGTCGCTGAGATCGCTCATATAGGGCTGAAGTGCCGCGAGAGCGGCAGTTGCGTCTGCGCCACCACAGTGCCCCGGAGATGGAGTAGGTCGCCCGCTAGACGATCCGTCGCAAGCAGATGCGAAGATCGCGGCGACTATGGCGAGAAGAATGCATTTCACAGCATCGAGCGTACGCCTGTCCGTTCGGGAATGCAACAGGGGGCGTCAAGCTAAATGGCCACCCTGGCGAATCTGAACGTCAAGACGGGGCCGAAGCCGAAGGGCCTTGAAGCCCGATTTTGGCCCAAAGTGCGACGGACGATGGATCCGGACGCTTGCTGGGAATGGCAAGGATATCGGAATCCACGAGGCTATGGGACGATCGGCGCTGGTAGCCGCGATGAGTCGATGTTGCTCGCGCACCGTGTTGCTTATGAAATAGCTAACGGAGCGATCCCGCTCGATAAGCCCCACATCTGTCATCACTGCGATAATCCGCCGTGCTGTAACCCGCGCCATCTTTTCGCTGGTACTCGGTCGGACAACATGCGTGATTGCGTTTCAAAGCGGAGGCACGTTGGCGCCGTGTGCCCCGAACGCTTAGCGCGGGGCGACCGCAATGGAAGCCGAAGACATCCCGAGAAGCGTTTACGCGGAGAACAGCACCCGATGTCGCGACTCTGCGAGGCTGATGTCTTAGCGATTCGCTCGCGCTCTGGGCAATCGGTTTCTGCGCTCGCACGCGAGTTCGATGTGGGACGTACGACCGTACAGCGAGTCCTTGATCGCGACACTTGGAGACACGTGCCATAACTACGTTAGCCAACCTCAATGTCCGCATAACCGGAGACACTCAGCAGCTCGTCTCTGCCCTGAGCGTGGCCGAGAAGCGCGTGACGGCCTTCGGGGCGGCCAGCGCTGGCATCAGCCGTCAGCAGGCTTCAGGCATCAGCGCGCTCGGGCGCGGCTTCGCCTACGCGGCCGGGCAGTCCGGCATCCTCACCTCCGAGATGTCGATCCTCACCACGGCCTCCCAGACGGTGGGCCTCGCGGCGGCGGCCGCCGCTGTGGGCTTCGGAGCCATTGCGGGCGGCATCGGTGCGTCGATCAAGACGGCGATCGACTTCGAGTCGAGCTTCGCGGGCATCCGCAAGACCGTAGATGGCACCGAGGCGGACTTCAAGAAGCTGGAAGCGGCGAACCGCAGCATGGCGAAGTCGCTGCCGATCAGCGTCAACGAGATCAACCGCATTGGCGAGGCGGCGGGACAGCTCGGCATCAGTGGCATCGATAACATCACGAAGTTCGAGCGCACGATCGCCGACATCGCGAACACGACGAACCTCACGGCTGACGAAGCGGCGACGGCGTTCGCGCAGATCGCGAACGTCATGCAGTTGCCGATCTCGCAGATCGACCGTCTCGGCGCGGCTGTCGTCGATCTCGGTAACAAGGGCGCATCGACCGAGAAAGGCATCATCGACTTCTCGCAGCGCATCGCGGGTGCCGGCAAGATCGCTGGGCTAACAGTCGCGCAGATCGCCGGCATCAGCTCGGCGTTCGCGTCCGTCGGCATCGAAGCAGAGGCAGGCGGTACGGCGATCCAGAAAGTGCTGATCGAACTGACAAAGTCCGTAGCGGAGGGCGGCGACAAGCTGGCCATCTTCGCGAAGACCGCGGGGCTGACGATCGCGCAGTTCCGCGACCTCGCAAAGAGCAACCCGGCGGAGGCGTTCACACGCTTTGTCGAAGGGCTGGGCAAGGCGGGCGATCAGGCTTTCAAGATTCTCGAAGGCCTGGGGCTCGAAGACCAGCGGCTGATCCGTTCGTTCCTCGCGACGGCGCAAGCGGGAGATCTGTTGCGGCGCTCGATCGAGACGGGGACGACGGCGTTCGCACAGAACACCGCGCTCGCGACAGAGGCGGAGAAACGGTACGCAACCGTCGGCTCGCGGCTTACGATCATGAAAAACAACTTCATAGATCTGGGCATCAGCATCGGCGATACGTTCCTGCCACCGCTCGCGAAGTCATCATCTGCGCTCGTCGCCTTTACCGAGGCGACGAGACCGATGGCGCCGGCACTGAAGCTCGCGGCAGAGGCAGCGGTCCTGTTCGGCCTTGGTATAGCGGCAATCAAGCTCACTGGCTTCATCAACAACCTGACACTGGCACGCGCAGCAACGCTTGGTCTCTCCGGCACGCTCCATTCAACCGCAGTTGGGGTGGGTCTTCTAGCAGTTGGATTTGTCGCT
Source organism: uncultured Dehalococcoidia bacterium (assembly GCA_964418365.1). Taxonomy (GTDB): domain Bacteria; phylum Chloroflexota; class Dehalococcoidia; order DSTF01; family RBG-16-68-14; genus JBBDXS01. The sequence goes on along the minus strand of CAYQLM010000010.1, from coordinate 26,077 downwards.
CTGGATCTCGCTGCGCAAAAGTTCCGTGGCCAATCCCTCATCGAATTGTTCACTACGACGGACGAAAAGGCACGAGGCGCGGCCAAGGCAGTGAAGGAATTCGCGGCCGCGCAGGAGATCGTCGCGAAATCCAATGTCGCTGGTTCGGCGGCATTTCAGACTTCCAGCGTGAGCGCATTCGTCGTTGAACTGACGCATGCAAATGAACAACTAGACAAGTTCAACTTTAGGCTTAAGCACCCGCCATCCTTTGGTGGCCTCGACACCGCAAAGGACGTACTCTCCGGCTCCACGTTTGGATTGTTCGCGGGGCCTACCATCAAGGCGAGGGAAGCCGCGGCTCAGTTCAGGGGTGAGATCGACGCGCTGATCAAACAACTGCCGGTATTTGCTGCCGCGCAGAAAGATCCGATCGCAGCGTTGGAGGAACTGCGACAAAGCCTCGCGAAGCAACCCGACGTGCTCGCCCGCATCGAGCCCGCCTTACAGAAGCTCGTCAATCAGTACAGCGATGCCGCATTGGCCGCGGAGGATGCCGGCACGAAGTCGTTCCGGGCGGCGATGCAAGCAGGCAGTGGTGAGATCGGCTGGCGCCTTCTCGCTTCTGGCGCGGATGCCGCTACCACGGCGCAGAGTCAAGCCGCGGAGTCGGCCGACGCATCCCGGAAGGCGATCGCGGACTTTGGCAAAGAGCTGAACCAAACGGCATCGCTGTCGAGCCGACTGAATCCGTTGACTGAAGCGCTGAAGGCGCAAGTGCTGATCCTCGAGCAGCAGCGGCGCGGCATGGAGGCATCGGGGCAGAGCACGGCCGGACTCGACGCGCAGATCGCCTCGCTGCGCAACCAACTTGACCAGAGCAATTCGTCTGCGGAGATCGCCGACGCGAAGATCCGCGCGTTCGGCGCCGCGGCCTTCGACGCGATGTCGCAGACGGCCGGCGGTGCGGATCGCGCGAAAGAAGGCATCGCGGCGCTCGGCAATTCCTTGCAGGGGTTACCGCGCGAACAGCAGATCGAGATCATCACCAAGCTACCGCTCAACGACCTGAACCGGATGCTCGTCATCCTGCGGCTGCTGGCGCAAGGCGTGACGATCCCGATCGCCGTCGCCATCGAGGGGCGCGCGAACGAACTGCTGAAGGACAAGCCCTCATTCCTGCGCATCCGTCAGTTGGAGTCACTCTCGGAGAAGTCCGGTTTCGACTTGAACGCTCCGCCCGTGGAGGATGCTGCAGGCAAGCGGTTCCGCGAAGAGATCGATGCCATCAACGCATCGCTTACGGCCGGCGCCGACACTGCTGACAACTTCGCGAAATCGACGGGCGGCGCATCGAAAGCCGAACAGGAAAGCGAAGCGGGCCTCATCGGCCTGAGTGCGGCGTTCGGAGAGTTCCAACGCGCCACAGGCGGGACGGAGGCGCAGTTCGCCGCGCTGATCGCGCAGTCGGAAGAAGAGGCATCGCTACAGAAGCAGATCACGGATGCGACGTTCGCGCACAATGTCGAGTTGGCGAAAGCGGCGAACTCCACCGAGAACAACCGGCTCGCGCTGCTCAAGCTCGGGCTGGAGATGGTGAAGGCGGGCGGCTCCTACTCCGACCTGATGCGGGTGATCCGCGAGAAGACGATCGAGGGTTTGCGTGGGGCCGTCGATGCGCTGCGCTCCGCATTCGGCGGCCTCTTCGGCCGGCCGACAAAGGAACAAGCTGACCTTAACGCGCGCATCGCCGAGCTGGAGTTCGAGCGCGCGAAGCGGCGCGCGGCAGGTGCCGACGACGAAGAGCTGAAGGCGCTCGACGATCACATCGATGCCTTGCGTCGTCAACGCGACGTGCTGGACAAGCATGCCGACCTGCTGAAGGCACAGAACGACCAAGCCGACCAGACCCTGCTGACGGAGAATCAGCGCGATTTCGCCGCGAAGCTCTACACGATCGCGCTCGGCGATCAGACGGGCGCGCTGAAGAGTCTCACCGACCAGGCGGGGCTTGAGGCGCTCGCACGACAGCACCTCATCGACTCGATGCTGTCGGCGGCGGACGCGAACAACGCCCAGGCGGGGATCTCGCCACAGCAATCCAATCTCGACTTCTTCAACTCCCTGCCCGACGCCGACCGGCTGGCGCTGGCGAAGCTCCTGGAAGCGTTGGCGAACCAGGGCAAACTCGCGGGCGGCACGGATTACTGGCGCGGCGGCCCGGCGCTCGTCGGCGAGAAGGGGCCGGAGCTGCTGAACCTGCCGCGCGGCTCACGCGTGACGCCGCTTGGTGAAAGCGGCATCGACGCCTACATGCCGCGCAACACGAAGATCATGTCCGCTGCGTCCGGCGCGCCGACGGTGACGGAGATCCACCACCGGACGGTCAACAACTACATCGACAAGATGATCCTTGAAGGCGACGCGGCGGCGGGGCTGGCCGCGCTTGGGGTGAGCATCTGATGGCACGCCAGGCCTTCACCATCGTCAGCTATGCCGGACAGGCCGTCGCCGGTGGCGCCTCGAACATCACCGCACAGTTCACCGGCGGGGACAACAGCCCGTACGCGCCGGGCGGCATGGATGTCGTGTCGGCGGAGATCGCCGGGCTCGGTACGCGTGACGTTCGCGGACAGCCAAAGGCCGCCGTCTGGGAATATCAGATCCAGCTCGCCGCGCAGGATGAAACCAACGTCCAAAGCATGTTGCAAGTCTTCAACGAACGAAACGGCTTGCAGTACATCCGCGCCACCGACGGCTCCGGTGTCCTCTGGCGCACATCTGCACGGATCATCAGCCCGCCCGCCGCCGTCTTCGGCACTTCCGGCCTCTTTCGAGGCGCATTCTGGGTCCCCAACCCGATCTGGGAAGAGGACACGCTGCAAGCGGCCAACCCACAACTGAACAAGAGCGGCACATCGTTCTCGTGGACGGAGACGAACAACGGCAACCGGAAGTGTTACCCGAAGTTCACGATCTCGCCGGACAGCGTGAAGACCGACCCGCTCGAAGACTACGTGTATTCGTTCCGGGGCTTCTGCGTCGAGCGGTCGCCATTCGTGTACAACAACCTGCCGCTGTACATGTTCGACCAGGCGGGCGCGGCCGCGCGCGTCAGCCTCGCCACGCTCTTCGATGTCGCTTTCGCGCCCGTGGCGACCGTGGCGGCCGGCGGCTGGACGAACAGCGCCACGACGCTCGTACTGGCGGCCGGGTCCGCTTTGACGGTGCCGACGAAAGGCATGATCACCGTCGTCACGGGCGGTGTCATCGAGGAGATCTACTACACGAGCGTTACCAACAACGCGTCCACGGCGCCACAGCTCAATGGCTGCGTGCGCGGCATTGGCGGCACGGTGGCGGCGGCGCACAACGCCGGCGACAGCGTGAAGAAAGCGGAGATCCTCGCCAACGGCGATGATTGCCGGTATTGGATCAACGACGTTGTGTACAACCGCTGGCTCGTCTCGAACGGCGCGGCATGGTTCGGCCAGTCGACGCTCGCGGACGGCGTGACGAACGTCACCCTGCCCGGAATGGTCAAGCTGACGCTCGCGGCGGCCCTCACCGCGTCATCGACGAGTATCGACTTCGTTGAGGGCGTCGCGCAGCTTGAAGACACCGGCTACCTCGTCTGCGAGACCGAGGTGATGTATTACAGCGCGAAGACGGCGCTGGGCGTCTCCGGCCTCGTGCGCGGGTTCTGGAGCACTACGGCGGCGGCGCACACCGTCGCACAGCCGGTCTACGCGAACCCGCTGCTGTACACGGTCGGCATCGGCAAGGGGAAGGCGGGCGCTCCGCCGTCGCCGACGAACAAGCGCCCCGCGATTGACCTGCCGGCATCGAATAACCTCGGGTGGAGATGGGGCGACCAGGCCAGCGACGCCAGCACGATCTACTACGACCCGACGCAGCCAGACCGCACGGCACAATGGACACCGGGCTTCGACAGCGATGGCAATACCGTCTCGCCGCTGATGCAGCTTTCGGCGTCGGGAAACATACTGACGTTCAAGGACGATGTGCCTGGCGATGGGTCGCCGCCCTACAACTACGTCGAGCAGTACTTCCCGCAGGGCATCAAAAAGTCCGACGCGACGGCGATTCAGAACACATGGACGTCGCCCGCTGAGGTTCTTAACCCCGAGCTCTGGACGCGAGACATCAACGGCACGCCGAAACTGCAAGACCAATTGCAGACGGGGGCGGCCGCCGCGAATCGTAACCTGCCCGCCGTGCTCGCGGCGGAAGCCTTCGCGGTGAAGCTCAAGGGCCGGATGAACGCCGTCACGGGACTCTACGCTACCGACGTGACGCTGTACACGATCATCGACAACGCGATCGGCGCGACACCTCAAAACGGCAATGTCTGCGTCAAGTTCGTACTGAACCAGGCGACGTTGATCGAATCAATCTTGGTGAAGCTCGCGTTGAACGCCGCGGGATCGCAGGACATTGGCGGCGGGCTCTATACGGATGATGGCAATAAGCCCGCCACTGCGACCTCCGCTTCGCTCGTCGATTTCAAGACGAACACCGTTACGAGCACAACACCGGCCGTTTTTCAACTCCTCCGGACGGGCCAAATCTATCTGGCGGCGGGCACGTATTGGATCGTCCTAGCGCGGATCACTGGTGCTTCGCAGACTGTGCGTTGGCTGGGCGTCGGCACCGCGGCTATGGCGCTTCAGCTCGACCGTCAGGGCGGCACGTACACGGCTGGCGCATGGGTCATTGGGGCGGCGCAAGAGAAGGCCCACCAGATCTGCTCGGCATATGACGCGGAATACAACGCGCCGATCCAGCCCGAGATGCCGATGCGCATCAACAACGATGCGACACTAGCCGGTTTCCGTACCACTATCGTGGCCTCCTTCGACAAGACGATCCTGATCTTCAGCACTAACGCCGCCGTTGCGCTGCCGCCGCTCGTGCATCGCGTCGCAGGCTTCACGAACGGCCTCTATCACTGCACCGGTCAGATTCGGAATAACACGACCGGCGAGTTCATCGACATCGACAAGTGGATGACGACCGGCTCGACGCTGGAGATCGACTGCGAGAACCACACCGTCGTCTACACCGAGGGCGGCGTCTCGCTGCCCTGTCCGCGTGCGATCGAGCCATCCGACCCGGTGCAGTGGATCGGGCTGCTGAACGCACTCGATGCGCCCGCCGGCAACGCGATGGCCTACACCGAACGTACGATGGTGAGCACCGACCTGACAACCACGTTCAGAGGACAAAAAGTCTGACATGTCCGTCAAGGTCGGCCCGAATCTCCCCACCGTCGCCGCAGACGATGCATCGACCGGAACGCTCGCCTGGACGGCGCCGAACAACGCGCTGCTCTCCGATAACGTCTACGCCAACGCGAACAGTTCCACGACGCAGAACACGCACTACCTGAAGCTCACCGGCTACGGCTTCACCATCCCGGCGCACGCGCGGATTGACGGCGTAGAGATCCGCATCGAACGCAGTCAGACCGTCGCGGGCTCGAACTGGCAGGACAACATCGCCGGGCTCGGTGTGGTGCTCGTGCTGGGCGGTGTCATCCAGCCGCAGGCGAACGGCAAGAACTCGCCCGCCGTCTACGCCGCAACGGATGAAGTGCTCACGTATGGTGGCCCGACCGACGCGTGGGGCGCCGCACTGACGCCGGCGATCATCAACGGCGCGACCTTCGGCGTCGCCTATTCCGCGCGACACGTCACGTCCGCCGCCTCCACGGCGCAGATTGACGTGATCACGATCACGGTCTACTACACGCTGCCCGGCGACATGGACACCGTGACGATGAAGTTACGCCGGCCGGAGCCGCCGCATGAGACGGTGCTGGAGTTCCGGGCTGCGCAGGTGAGTTACGCCCGGCTGCTGATGCAGGAGCAGCGGGCGACGTTCCGGCTGCCCCGCTCAGACCCGAACCTGCTGCTGTTTGCGCAGGAGTTCCACCCCGAGCGGCCGCCAATGTACACGATCGAGCGCTCCGACAAGGCCCACCCGTGGGTGGGCTTCCTGCGTCGCTATAGCGCGCGAAAATCGGACTCGCTGGTGACGTTCGAGCTGGCCGACCATATGGCGCGATTCCGCAAGGCGCGCACGAAGATCAGCGGCACCGTGAGTGGTTCAACCGGGGCGATCATCACGAACACGGTGCGCGACATGGAGACGCGCGGCGAACCGCCGCTCTACGTGCAGCTCGGGCAGGTGCAGCAAGGCCCAGCGACGGACTATGCCTATCGCGCGCAGTATGGACATGACTTCCTGCGACAGATGGTGGATGCTTCCGGCTGGGAATGGGGCTTCGGCTACAGCATCACGGCCGACGAGGTGGTTACGTCGCTGCTCTGGCAGGATAGCATCGGCCTCGACCGCCGCGATACGGTCGTCTTCGAGGAATCGCGGCACGTCACGGACATCGAATACGTCATCGATTACGAGGCGGGCATCGACGCGTCCGTCGTCATTGGCGGTAGCGGCAACCTCGCGGGACGCCGAGTGGTCGGTGCCAGTAAGACGGGGCGGGCGCCCGACGTGGACATGAGAGCCGCCCAGGTCTCGCGCCGTCACCGGCTCGGCGGCACGCGCGTGCTCGTCGAGCAGCAGGTGACGGACGAGTTGGCGCTTCGGCGGGGCGCGCAGCGTTTCCATGACGCGCCCGGCTTCGCGACAGAGCAGATCGCCTTTACGGTCGTGGAGTACGACGAGAAGGGCGTGCAGATCGTCGATATGCGTCTCTTCGATATCGGTGATATCGTCACCGTGAGAATGCTCGATACCGATCTCGGTCTGCCGCGCGAGCCCATCGTTAGGATCACGGGCATCTCATACGACCCGGAGCGCAAGCAGCATCCTGTAACGGCGGAGGTGATTGCATGAACAACCCACAGAAGCCGAGCGCGCTGCCGAAGCTCCCGGATCACCTGCTGATTGCGCGTGCCGTCGAGGGCAAGGTGCTGCGTGAGTTGCTAGAGCAGGCTTACGAGATGCGGAAAGCGGAGCGGTACTGATGGCACTGACCGTGACCCGCCGCGCGGCCACCACGTCCGATGCCGACCTTGATGCCTGTGTTGCGGGCGCGAAGCTCGCGGGCACGGGGTGGGACGTGAACGGCGCCCGCGCCTACGTGCTCGACCCGCAGTTTCACCTCGTGCTCGTGGAGGCGACGTGGCCGGAGCGCGGCATCAACAGCCCGCGCATCGTCGCCTTCGCCAAGATCCGCCGGCGGACGGCGACGCGGGCGGCGAGCATCGACCTGCTGGCGATCGACCCAGCGCTGATCCCGCAGACGCAACGGGGAGCCCGCATCCGCATCGCGGACGAACTCTTGCGGCGGCTTCTTGATGATCGTTCCGCCACGGGCCACCCGTCCGCTGTGGCGAAGACCATCGTCGCGGGAAGTCCGGTCGATCAGTACATCAACACGCTGCCGTTTACGTCGCGCGTCGTCGTGGCGCAGGATGCGGTCGGCAATGACATCGTCACGTACACGTTCGACCTACTTGCCATCAAGGCCGCGCTCGACGCCGCGTCGCGCGCGAACCTGTACACACTCTGATGCCAGCGCTTGTCTATGTCGCTGGCGGCGGGTTGTCGAAAGACCTCTACAATTGGACTGCACTGACCGGCGTCTCCATCGATGCCGGACTCGCGCCGCCACTCACGGGGTTACAGAGCATCAAGATCGATGAGAATCAGGCCCATAGCGTTTTCGTCAATTTCACGATCGCCGATGAAAAGCTCGACTTCACGCGGCGCATCGGTTTCGGATTCTACTGGCGACCCGACGCCCAACCGACTACTGAGGATTTCCAAATCTGTCATCTTGAAATGGTCGGCGGTGCTGGCGGTCCGTTTCACGTCAACCTCGTGCGCATCCGCTCGGGTGGAAACGCCGGCCAGTTGCAATGGGCGGCGACAGCGATCGGAGTGCTGGAAGGCCGTGGCAGCGACATCGGCTCGACGGGGACGATCGTCCTTTCCAACGCGACATGGTACAGGCTGTGGGTCGATATCCAGCTCGCGACCGGTACCAATAACATGACCTTGACGGTCTACGTCGACGGCATAGCGGACGCCGCGGCGACGAAGGCCAACAACAGCGCCACGATCGTCACGTGGTATATGGGAGCGCGTACGGATACAGCAGTGGACGCCAGCGCGCACTATGCGCACATCCATAGCTGGAAGGACATCACGGCGGAGATTGCCGCGGTCGTGATGTGGGCGAAGCCCGTCGCGAACGGCACCGAGACGCAGTTCACGACGATCAATACCGGCGGCGACACGTTCCAGTTCCAGGCGATCGACGAAAATCCCCAGAACGGCGCAGGTGCAGGGGACGTTGACTACATCAAGGGCACGAGCCCAGGTACGGGGAGCAAGCACAGTGTCTTCCTCATGGACAACCCCGCGCGGCCCGCGAATTATAATCAGCCGCTGGGCTGGGGGCAGACGATCTGGCACCGCACCGACGCCGCCGCGCCGAAGTACGACAATAACAAGTACCCGCGCTTCTGGTTCAACGGAATCTCGCGGACGTTCAGCGCCAATGACGGAGCCGCGCCGAACGACCAAATACCTCACTACGCTGCCAACACGGCCTACGGCCCGAACCGCCGCTACTTCTGGGAGGGTGCGACCGTCGGCGTCAACATCACCACCACCGAACTCGAGCACATCGAGACGGGCATATCGATGCCCGACAGCCCCAATACGGAGGATTGGCGCATCAGCACGATCCATCTCGAGACGCTTTGGGGGAAGGACACCATCGTGGCGCCTTCGACGGATGTGCCGGTGCAGGTGGGAGGCGGCAAGGGGCCAGTGATGCGCTACCAGGCCGACCACCTGCGGCGGGCCACGCGCGGGACGGTGCTGGAGGAGTACCAGCGCGCCGGATTTCGCGTCATCCGCAACGAACGCGAGCGGGCGGGTGTCCGATGATGCGCTGCCCGATCTGCGGCCCCCGGCCCGATGCCGAGTTCCGGCGGATGCGGCGGAAGGCGCACCACGGCCGCGGGCGGCTGGTGCCGGTGACGCTCTGGGTACACCAGCGGAGCACCTGCCGCGAGATCGTCTATCTGGAGCCCGCGACGGCGCTTGACCGGCGGGGTACACTGGTGGCGAGATGAGCATCGAGGATGAGATCGGCAAACTCGTCGGGCCGAGTGACCAATCGGCTGCTGCATTCGCCACGATAGCGACCTCATTCGCGGCGTTCTATCGTCAGTTGCGGAGTGAGGGATTGACCGGAGAGCAGGCATTGGAACTAACGGCGGCGGGCGTAGAGGCATTCTTCACGGAGACGTTCAAGAAGAGCAGCTAACCCGCCGCGCAGCGCGGCACGGACATACGGCATTGAGGCGGCGCCACCGCCGTCCGGGAAACCGGGCACTGGTGGCGCCGTCCTCTTTTCGTTTTCAGGGAGAATCAGCATGACACTGCCGAACATCAGCGGGATCAATGGCCAACTCTCGCAGGCGATCGCCGTCCTGCAGCAGACGCAGCAGCTCGCCGCGAACGGTACGGGGGCAGTGGCGGCGGACGAGACGCTGGCGAAGCTCGATGAGGTCTTCGCGCCGCTGCGGCGTGCGGAGCGGCTGATCGAGGGCGCGAGGGACGCGGCGGACGCGGACTGATGAACGATGTCGATCACGATCTGCTAATCGCGCTCCGTGCCGAAGTGGTCGGGCTGCGGCTGACTGTCGAGGCGCACAACATCGCTTCGGTGGAGCGTGACACGCGGATCGAGACGGTCGCCAAGGAGATCAACGGGAAGGTGCGGCTGCATGATCAGGAACTGGCCGCGCACAACACTGTCCCTCATTCCGGCATTGACCATGCGGCGTCGGCACGGTTGATCGAACAGATCAATGAGATGTGGACAGCATGGAGCGTCGGAAAGTGGGTGGGCGCGGCCGGAATACTTGCCCTGCTGGGGCAGACGGCCGCGCTGCTGATGATCGGACTGAAAGGAGGATGAGATGAAAACACGGCTTTACCGCGTCGCGCTGGTGATCGCCAGTGCTGTTGGCTCGGCGGTGGTGCTCGTCCAGAACGCCGGCGACCTCACCGACCCGACGGTGCAGGCGACGCTGCTGTTCGCGGTGATCAATCTCGTCATCGTAGCGATCAGGCAGATCGGCGACCCCGAGACGCCGACGCTTCCCAGCGCCGGGCCGGTCGTACTGCCGCCGGGTGCGCCGTGATGATGCCCGAATAGGAGAGTATCGATGAGTCTGACTGAGAGGCGCGCGTAAGGTGGAAAAGGGCAGTCGGCTGCGGACTGGTGATATCAGTCGCACTGCTCGGTGTCGGTTGCGGGACGACAACCCCGCGGAGGAGTGTGGGTGATCCGCAAAATGGTGCGCGTGTGGTGCGCGCTGCAACTCCTGAAGCTCGCGAACTGGCTGATCAAGCCGATCCCGCCGCACTCTGGGCCGTCGGCAGCGTACTCAGCCGTCCATACACGGATAACGTGTACATGCTCAACGCTGTGGCGAATGGGGCTCGCTTACGAAAACCACCACCAGCATCAGATGGCGTGTCGGCTGATGATCGGCGTTGGGAATGGATCGTTGGACACTTCTCCGACTGGTCACCAGAACTAATGCTGCGCATCATCGACTGCGAAAGCGGCGGGGACCCGGACGCTGTGAGTGCACCGGACTACGACGGGCTCCGCAACTACGGTCTCTTTCAAATCCATGGAGAGCCGGAAGCGCTCGACCTCGCCTACAACATCGAACGCGCGCACGAGAAGTGGCAGCGTTCACAGTACTGGCCGTGGATCGGTTCGGTGGGCTGCTGGGGGCCGTGATGGAACCGAAGACGCACAAGGAGCAGCGAGAGACCGAGGGCGCGGGCAGAGCGATCGCGTTGGCGCTGGCACGCTATGAGAAGTTCAACCAACCGTGGCCGAAGGGTGAGCACGGGAAGTACGCGAAGCTCACCGACGACGAGATCGATGCGCTGCTGGCGGAGGACTGATGCCATCTAATGAAATGAGCTTATCCGTCACGCTCATGGATTCCGACGAGGTTGTGGCGCTCGTCGCGAAGTTCAACGCCCTCGTCGATGCGTTGAAGGCCATGCGGATGACGTGCCACAAATGCAGCGAGAAGCAGACATTGAGTCTCGGTGTTACACAGGCGCTTGAGGCGTTGCAACCGAAGCCGCTGGACAATCAGCCGGAGTCGTGCTGCTGATGTGCTTCCGCTTGATCGCAGCGCGGCGCTGGAGCATCTGATAGGACGATCGATGAGCAGTTATCCGCAAAGCATCTGGAGACCGGGGCCGCAGTCGAAAGTCAACGGCGGCGTGAACACGATCCAGGGCGTGGTCTGTCATTCGATGGTGGGATCATTCGGCGCGGCGATGGGTGAGTTGGACAAGCTGAGCCGCCGCGCGAGTTGGCATTACAGCGTGCTCCAGAATGGCGATGTCTACGCCCACTACGCCGATGAAGCGCAGACCTGGCACGCTGGTTCGGCGTACAACAACTCGACGATCGGGATCGAGCACGAGGGCGGCTTCAGCCCGGAGGATGAGCCGCTGACGGACGCGCAGCGTGACGCCTCCGTGGCGCTCGTGCGCTGGCTCTCGCAAGCACACGGCTTCCCACTCGTGCGTGGCAACGGACTTTGGGAGCATCGGGAGGTAAGTGACACGCCGACGGCCTGTCCGAGCGGCCGCATCCCGTGGGAGTTCTACACGGAAGGGAGACGCATGTATACCGATGGGGAAGTCGACGCGAAGATTCGGGCTCTGTTGGGCGCCATCGTGGAGGCGAACAAGAAACTCGACGCACTCCAGACGAGCGTGGATTTCCTGATTGAGGTCGTAAATAACGTCGCGCCGCGTATGACGGCATTGGAGCAGAAGCCGTGAGTTGCGCCGAGCCACGCGTCAACGAAGACACATGGACGCTGATCATGGCGAAGGAGCACGCGCGGGCCTTCAACCTCGCGTACGGGCTCTGCCTGAGCTGTCACCGGCCGATGATCTTCGCGCTCGGGCTGATCAGGATCCCCCCGAAGACGTGCGGAAGAATGATCTGCGGTGAGACGATGTTCGAGCCGTGGGCGAAGCGATGAACCTCCGCATGGCGCTCCCGCTCGGCATCGTCGCGGCGGTCGCGTTCGTCGCGATCGTCGTGGCGCAGCGGCCTGGCGACGAGATACCAACACTCGATCTGGACGTGAACCGCGACGGCTACGTGAACTCGCTCGACCTGATGGACGTGGCGATGCACTTCGGGCCGGTGGGCGACAATCCGTGCGTGCCGCTGCTGCGATACGCCACGCCTGTAGCCCTCTACGATGCTGGTGGCGTGTTCTACAGCAACCTCGCGACGCAGCTCGAGATCCCGCCCGAGCATCCGCAGTACGCGGCGTTCATGGCGGGCACGCCCGTAAACTTTTGGGTATGTCCCTGACGGACTACCTGCCGTACTACGCGGCCGCCGCGCGTCGCGAGGGCGTACCGGAGCTATGGTGCGATGATGCCGCCCAAGATATCGCGCTCGCGGTGTGGCTCGCCGGTGACGGACGCAGCATCGTCGTCTATCGGCGCGCGGTTAGCGCCGCGCGATATTACGGGAGCGGCCGGAAGCGGCAACGCCCTGAGTCCGTCGAGCTGAGTCCGAACCTCGCGATTCCGGACTTCAGCGCGCTGTCCGACCGGATCGTGGACGCGCAGCGGGCGTGGGCGCGGCTGACGCGCTGCCAACGGCGTTTGCTCTCGAACGCCATCATGGGGCGCTCGACGGTCTCCCATCAGCGCATCACGTACATCAGGACGAAGCTGCGGCGGCTGGAGGCATGAGGTGGTAAACTGACCACGTCCACCGCGGCGGGCATCGTTGTTTCCCCGCTCACGGCTGCCCTGCGTGGAGGCTGGCGGCCCCTCCGGCCAACTCAAGGCTCCGGGACACACCTTCGGCTCATTCGTGCCGCTGCGGGGCTTCTGGCGGGCTGAGCAGCCGCTCCGTGAGTCCCAGCGCGCGGCTCTCCCGCAAGGCGACGTCGGACAGCACCGAGCGCGCGTAGACGCTGCGGATCATCTTGTCCGTCGTCCAGCCCCCGAGCTGCATCAGCGCTGTGGTGCTGCCGCCCTCCAGTAGCCAATTCGATGCCCATGAGTGACGAAAGAGGTGGGGATGGATGCCGGGGATGCCCGCGCGCTTGCCGAGCGTCTTCACGCGACTGTCGAAGGCCGACGGCCGTACAGATACGATTTGTGCCCGGGATCGTGGCACAGCGGCCAGTGCGGCGGCCAGCAGCGGGCCGACGGCGACCACCCGCGGGCGGCGCCCCTTGCCCATGACGGCCAACGTCTCGGCACGGTAGTCGACCCAGCGCAGCCCGAGCACTTCAGCCCGCCTCAACCCCTCCAAGAGCAACAGCAGGATCAGTTGATTCTCGGCGCGGTAACGCGGTGACGACGCGGAGCATGCCGCCCACAACGCGCGCACCTGATCCGCCGTCAGATAGCGGTGCGGCCGCTCCGGGGGCTTCGGGCGCGGCACGCCGTCCATCGGCCGGTGCGGGAGCCAGCCCTGGGCGACGCAGTAGGAGCCGAACGATCCGAGGGCGATCGCCAGCGTCCGCGCCGTCCCCGCACTGCCGGCGCGCATGCGGGCGGCGATGAGGCTGCGACAGCGCGCGGCGTCGAAGGCGGCGACGGGTCCCGGGACGGCCAGCGGTGCGAGATGGTGCCGGTATGTCTTCACAGTCAGCGGCGAGCGGTCTAGCAGGGCCAGATCGTCGAGGAAGGCGTCAAGCGCCCCGGCCAGTGTCGGCAGCCGCTCGTACACGTACCCTCACGTACGAGCGACGTGAGGAGCGCGTCGTGCGCTCCGCTGTCATCGTACATAATGACGCCTGCCTGCCTGACGGGGTTGTCAAGAACGGGGTTGATCTGTAGTACGCCACATAACGGCGCGCATCTTCAAGCGGGCGGTGTTACTCGGCGAATAAGCGAAGTCTGGGGTTGGTAATCTCCGGAGGGGGTTGACAGGCTGTACCAATAGGTGTATAGTATGGGTACAGGCAGGCAGAGACAGGCCAAGGAGGCGAATGACGTGGAGCAGAATATCAAGCCTTCGAGCGGAAAACGCAGTTTTGATCGTGCCAATCGCACGGGAGCGGCACTGCGGGCAGATCGGCTACGACGGCAGGAGGCGGAATGGGAGGCCTCGGCGCCGCCGCTCACGCACTGTCAGCATGGGGTAGCGATAGCGCTCCACTGCCTCGCGTGCGGGCGCATGCCGGCTTGACAGTGGCCACCCCGGATAGGTATAGAGTAGGCTCCATGACGACGACCACGCTTCCGCGCTACACCTGCACCCGGTGCGCCCATCAATGGGTTCCGCGCCGCGATCTTCCGCCGCGGGTGTGCCCGAAATGTAAATCGCCGTACTGGAATCGCGAGCGACGTGAGCAGGGCCAGGAGGCCACCGCGTCGTAGGGGCTACGTTTCCGGGATGTTCTCGCCCATCTGCCCGGAATCTGATCCCTGCGACGCCCCCAGAGACGAGAACACCCGCCTGTATGGGGCGGGTGGCTCGGAAGTAGTCACGAGGAGTTGTCTCATGACCACCGACAAAACTCTACCGCAGACGGAGACGCCGCACACGTCGGGCTTCCCGACGCCGCACCCGGACCCCGAACTCGATGCCGCGCTACAGGAGATGCACGCGCGGCTGCGGGCGCAGGAACAAGCAACGTACCGGCTGGCCGAAGTGATGACGGAACGCGCGGTCGGTGCAAGCGGCGTGAGCTACTTCGCCCGCAACTGGCTGATCGGCGTCATCCGTGACGCGCTCACGCACGAGTTCTCGGCCGGCGACGTGCGGGCGCTGGATGCGACGTTGTGATGCTGGACGTGATCTATTACGCGGTGCTGATCGTCGGCGTGCTCAGCGCCGGTGTCATCCTCCTGCGGCAGTTCTACTCCGGCGACTTCGGCATCGATGATCTGGAACCGCTCGATGATGCGTGGCTCCCGTCGGAGAGAAGGGCGTGGCGGCCATGAGCACCATCAGCCGGTGCGCGCGCTGCGGCGGCAACATTGTAAGCCCATCCTACGTCGGCGATGGCGCATGGCCTATCGAGCCGATGTGTCGATGTCGCGAGAACCAACCTAACCCGGCCAACTATCCGAGGCCAGGGCGATGACCGACCTCGACGCCCTCACCACAGCCGAACGCACGCGCGAGACGGACGCGCTGTACGAACGCCGGGAGCGCGAGAAGGCGCGGGGGCACCCGCACTGCATCGAGTTCGGCTGCGAGATGCGCATGCCGTGGATATTGCACCCGCGCTGGCGGGAGTGCTGGTACTGCAAAGTGCAGATGGTGGTGCCGTGAAGCAACCCATGCAAGCTCTCTGCCCCGGGCACCAACTTGTCTCCGCAGACTTCGTGGCGATGAATTCATTGCAGGAGCCGGTATTCCGCTGTGTTGCAGAGTACGGAGGCGGCAGGAGCGTCCGCACAAGGCCGCACTATTTCACGGTGCAGGCGCCCGCAAAGAAAGCGGCGAAGAAAACGGCGAAACCATGACTGCCCGCACTGGTGGAGGGGGCGGCGCCCTCGGGGGAGGAAGCGCCGCCCCTGAAGCCTGAAAGGACGTGATGGCATGATGCACTACCGGCTCGTCCGTTTCCGCAACGACATCACGCCGCTGAACCCGCACACGCCCATCGAGGGCGGCGGACGCGACTTCCAGTCTGCGTCCGACAAGGAGGCGCTCGCCTACGCCGAAGGTTTCGTAACGGCCGCGGACTCCTACGCCATCTACAATCTCGACCGCGCGTACACGCCGGCGCCGGGCGGCAATCCGATGTACGCCAACCCCGATCTGGGGCTGATTCGCACGGCCATCGGCTACTCGCCTGAATGGCAGGCGGCGATGGATGCGGCGTTCGCAAGGATGGAGTCTGCGGCAGTTGAGGAATTCAAGTTACGCGGCGGGCGGCTGCGATGACGGCGATCGTCTCCGGCGTGGCGACGCAGCTCGATGACGACGGCGTATTGTCGCGCGTTTGGTTGCCGTCCCGGAGCCGCCCCGGCGTGCGCTACGAGATGAGGCGATTCGGCACTCACTGGCAGCATGCGGGTGATGAGCGATGCGAAGCGCGTCCGCGGACGTGCTGGCACATCAAACTCTTGGAGGAATACATGACGAGTGAACCAACAACCGCCGTCGCCATAAGCAACGGCCGCACATCTGGCGAGATGGCCGTCCGCCTTGAGGACACGAAGCAACGGCTCGCGATCGTCCAGCAGTTCTTCAAAGACGTGATGGTGAAGGATGAGGATTTCGGCGTCATTCCCGGCACGCTGAAACCGACGTTATACAAACCCGGAGCCGAAAAACTCTGCGAGTTGTACGGCTACGAGATCGGCGAACCGACCATCGTTGAGACGGTCAATGTCGAATCGGGATTCTGCCGCGTCCGCGCAATGATCCCTCTCCGCCGCCGCGATGGTTCCGGTGTGGCCGTCGGCGTCGGCGAGGCGAACACGATGGAGGCCCGCTATCGCTGGCGCGAGGGGAAGCGCATCTGTCCGAAGTGCGGCGCTGGGGCGATCATCAAAGGCAAGGCGGAGTATGGCGGCGGCTGGGTGTGCTTCAAGAAGCAGTCAGGGTGTGGCGAGAAGTTCCGCGACAACGACACCGCGATCACGTCACAGCCGATGGGGCGCGTGGAGAACGATGATCCGTGGACGCTCTGGAACACGGTGCTCAAGATGGCCAAAAAGCGTGCGCTCGTCGATGCGACGCTCTCGGCGACGCGATCCTCGGGCATCTTCACGCAGGACGTTGAGGACTTGGACGAATGGATCGCGGCCGGGGATGGTGCCGCAGTGAGTGCGCCACCGAAACAAGCAAGCCGCCCGCAGTCCGCGCCCGCTTCCGATACCGCGCCGCCGCCACCTGAACCACCGGCGCACGTCGGGCGCATGCCGTCAGTCCGCGAATGCATCGGCATCTTCATGCGCGAGCTGAAGGACACGCTGGCGCCCGTGGACTTCGCGCGCGTCATCCAGGACGTACAGGCTGCCCATCCGGGGAAGTTCACGAAGGAGGGCGCGACGATTCTCGGCAGGTTGACGGATGCCGAGTGCGAGCCAATCTATGCGGACCTGCTCAGGCTGCGCCCGCCGCAAGACGCCGCCGACGCTCGCCAGGGCGAGCTGGGTGCGTGAACCGGCCGAGTACGAAAGGAGGTGCTCGCACAGTCGAGTGAGCAATCGATAAGAGAGGAATACGCAGGAACGCTGGCGGGAGGAACATTCCCGACCCGCCGGCGGGCTCGACGAGAGCGGCCCGTCCCGTTCCGTCGTGGCCGCTGGCGGGTAGATGCTGAATCGCAGAAAGGACGTGAATGAAAGTCATCCTGGTACTACAACGGGGGTGGGTGGTTGTGGGGGATCTCGAATCAGAGAGTGATGCGGTCGTCAAACTGACAGGCGCGAGCGTGATCCGGCGCTGGGGCACAACGAAAGGTCTCGGCGAGCTCGCACTCAAGGGAGCACAGAAGGCAACTGTCCTCGACCCATGCGGCACCGTGGAGGCGCATCCGCAGGCGATCGTGCTGCGGATGATCTGCGAGGCAGGCGCATGGCCGAGCTAGAGGACGCGCACTCGGTCATCAGCTCCGGCTACGGCTCCGGCGACGGCTACGGCTCCGGCGACGGCTCCGGCGACGGCTCCGGCTACGGCTACGGCTACGGCTCCGGCGACGGCTCCGGCGACGGCTCCGGCGACGGCTCCGGCGACGGCTCCGGCTACGGCTACGGCTACGGCTACGGCTCCGGCGACGGCTCCGGCGACGGCTCCGGCTACGGCGACGGCGACGGCTACGGCGACGGCGACGGCTACGGCTACGGCGACGGCTACGGCGACGGCGACGGCTACGGCGACGGCCGAGGTTGGTAGAAGCTGGCGGGTAGTGCAGCGAAAGGAGACGCGATGCCAAAGGAGACGCGATGCCACAGGTGCGCATCTGCGAAGGCGAGCCCATCGGTAATTGCCCGGCGTGCGATGCGCTCGTCTTCGTGCGTGCTACGGGCGTCGCGGTCTGCGACGAATGCGAGGTCGCGTACACGGTGCAGCTCGTGGTGGTGCTGACGCGCGATGACGCCGCGCAACGGCTGTGGTGGGCGGCGAACAGCCACGAGGAGGGCACGTGAGCCTACGAGTTCGCCCGCCCATCATCATTTGCGACGGCCTACGGTGTCGTGAAGAACGCACAACCACGCCGAATGCCAAGGGCAACGTAGTGTCATTACGCGCCGCGATGTTCGTACTTGGTTGGCGTCAGCGCATCGTCATTCGGGCTGGAGGCAAGCGCGTGAAGCTGGATCTCTGTCCAGCATGTCTCGCCATCTTGACGCAGGGGCGGGCGGCGACGCAGCGATGAACGAAACAGCATCGGCGCTCGTCGAGTCGGTAGCGGCGCACCCCGATTGGCACGCGTCCGCGCATGCGCGAGCCCTTGGCATTACACGGGAGCGTGTGCGTCAGTTGCGGATCGAACTCGGACTGAACATGCCGAGGAAACTAGGCGGGATACGGAGACCTTGGCCGCGGCCGCTCTGTTTTATCTGCAGCAAGCCTCTTAGCTATTTACACACGACACGCCATCGCAGTTGTCCATTGCCGTCGAAGTATGGCGTACCCGCCCGCACGCGCGAGTATGCGCGGCTTTGGGCCCGCGATCACAAGAAGGCGACACACCGATGAGCCGCATGTGCTGGCTGCGCGTCCACCGCTGGTGCGCTGAATCGAGCGCGTCGTGAGCGCGATCCGTGCTATAGTGCCCGTGCTAACGCGATCGTACGGTGGTTCAGCGAGCCGCCCCAAACTGATAGCATGTCAGGCCCTCGTCGGGCACCACCGCGATCGCGTTAGCAACGATCTCGGCTCACCCGGCGGGGGCTTGTTCGTGCCTCCCGCTCTAGCGCAGGGAGGCGCATAGTGCCACGGATCCGCTACCTCAAGCCCGAGTTCTTTGACGACGAGGAATTGTGCCAGCTCAAGCCCTTGGCCCGGCTGATGTTCGCTGGCCTGTGGTGCTGGGCCGACCGCGAAGGCCGCCTGAAGGATCAGCCGACGCGGCTCAAGAACACCATCCTGGGGTATGACAACTGCGATGCCGACAAGCTCCTCGTCTCGTTAGCGGAGGCTGAAATGATCGTCCGCTATGAGATCGAAGGCGAAAAGTACATCCAAATCCGGCACTTCCTAAGGCATCAAAGGCCGCATACCAGGGAAGTGCCCAGCACCTACCCAGCACCTACCCAGCCCTACCTAGGCATACATGAAGCTTGTGAAGCTGCGGATACTGGCCTAGGTGATGCCTTATCACAACCCCAGGCACGGCACGAACCGCCAGAACAGATAAGGGAACAGATACAGATAGGGGAACAGGAACGGCAACCACCGCCGCTGAGGGAAACCGATCCGGCCGTCGCCCGAGCTTTCACGGCCTATGAAAACCTCGCCGGACTGGCGCCGAAGACCGTCGCCGACGCCATCATCGAAGCGCTGGACGACGGCGTGTTGCCGCGATGGATCGAGGCGGCATGCGAAGAGGCGGCGCTGAACAACGCCCGGAACTGGAAGTACGTCTCGGCGATCCTGAAACGCTGGGGGCGGGACGGCTTCAAGGCCGACAGGAGAGGCCACGGAAATCGCCCGGACGACGGAGAGACCGGGCGCATCGCCGCCGAGATGAGCGCAGCGGCGGACAGGGGCCGATGAACGACAAAGCACCTCCCTACGACAGCGACGCCGTCGCGTCCCTCCTGGCCGCCGTGATGGTCGATGACACCGCATTCGACCGCATCGAAGACGTCGTCAACGCTGGCGACTTTCTGCCTGCGCACGCCCCGATCTTCACGGCGGAAAAGGCGCTCTGGACGCGGGGTGAGACGATTAATCAGGTCACGGTTGCGCACGAGCTCGGCGAAGAAAACCTCACGGTATGCGGTGGCATCGCGTACCTGTCGCGCATCGTCGGCGACCTCCCGACTCCGGTCGGTGTCGAGCATTATGCCGGTATCGTACGCAGGGATGCGGCATACCGGCGGCTGATCCAGGCCGGCGCGGAGATCGTCCGGCTGGGCTATCAGGCGGCGCCCGACCTCGATGCCGCGATGCGCCGTTGCGAGCAACTGATCGCATCAGTCGCCGACGCCGAACAGGGCCGCGAGTTCACGCCGCTCTCGGCGCTGCTCGATGAGTTCTGGGAGCGGGGCGGCATCGCCGAGCGGGCCACGCTGCTTGTGCGGACCGGACTCACGGATCTGGATAAGCTCTTGGGCGGCATCGTGCCAGGCAATCTCGTCGTGGTCGCGGCGCAGACGGGTGTCGGCAAATCGTCCTTGCTGCTGAACATCGCTCGCAACGCCGCTAGGGCACAGAACTTCCGCGTCGCGATCTTCTCGTTGGAGATGAGCCGCGAAGAGTGGGAGCGCCGACTGCTGGCGCGCGAGTCGGGCATCGCGATCGACCGTCTCAAGCTCGGTGCGATGTCCGAGGCCGAAGAACGCAGCGCTATGGCGGCGACGGGCGAACTGTCGCAGTTGGCGGTCGAGATCGACGACCGGGCATCGCTGACGGTCGAGCAGATGCGGACGAAATTGCGCCGGCTGCGTGCGCGGCTCGGCGGGCTCGACCTCGTGCTCGTGGACTACCTGCAGCTCATGGGCAACCCGCGCCGCTACGACTCGCGGGCGCTGGAAGTCGGGGCGATCTCGCGCGGCCTCAAGTTGTTGGCCCGTGAGATGGACGTGCCGATCATCGCCGCGGCGCAGCTCTCGCGCGAAGTTGACCGGCGTGAGCCGCCGATCCCGCGGCTCAGCGATCTGCGGGAGTCGGGAGCGATCGAACAGGACGCGGACGTCGTGATGTTTCTGTACCGGGAAGACAAGCACTTCACGCGTGAGGATTGGGAGCGGCGCTTTCAGGGGACGTACCCGGCTGGCGTTGTGCGGCTGATCGTGGCGAAGCACCGCAACGGGCCTACGGGAGTCGCGTACGCACGGATGCGCGATCCGACGGCGACGGTTGAAGACATCAACCAGCGCGAGGAGCAACCGGCGTGGTGGACGGCATGAGGGTGGCGATCGTCGAAGGGACGGCGGACGAAGTGCGGGTCGTGTTGGCCGACTGGCGTCACGGCATCGACGCGATCATCCTGCCACCACCGCCCGAGCCGGTGGCGTCAGCGGAGAGGATCTGCGACGCCGTCGCGACGATGTTGGGTTACTTGTGGGATCGGATCGTTGGCGAAGGCCAGAGCCGTGAGGTGACGTACGCCCGGCATGTTGCGATGTACCTCCTTGCCCACGACGGGCAGGTTAGCGTCGTGATGATTGGCCGGATGATGGGCCGCGACCATTCAACCGTGCTGGCCGGCATCAAGCGCATCGAGGGCGAGCTTGCGACGCGGCCGGAGACGCGTGAAGACATCGAGCGCTGCCGGGCGGCGCTGCGGGAGGAGAAGTGATGGAACGCCGCGAGAGGAAGCGATGATGATAGTGACGGAGCACCCGTTCGAGGCGATCGTGCTGATGTGCGCGCGGCTCGGCGTCACAGGCATCGACAAACTGCCGGGTTGCTGGGAGCACCAGATCGACGATCAATGGTGGGTCGCCGTGAACCCGCATCTAGAGGATGTCCGGAGTTCGCGCGGACTGACCGTGCCTCCCTTCTCGGCCTACGTCGAGTACAACGGTTGGCCGGCGGGCATCATCCAGCCGTTAGGTGGAGAGTTTGCCGTTGGCGAAGGGGCGAATACCCAGACGTTCATCGCGGCGTGTGAGTCCGCGAAGGAGCACCGGAAGCGATGAGCGACATATTCAAGAGGGTGAGTCTGCCGGGCAATAGATGGAACTGGCAGCGTACTTCGGAGGTCGAAGTCTTTGACGATGGCGTTGTCCGGATCCAACAGGGGGGCAATCCAGTCGATGTCATATTGCTGACGCCGGTACAGGTGCGGAGGATCGCGCAGTTGTCGGAGCAGGCAAGGTCACGATGACGAAGATGCTTCTCGGCACCGGAGAGGAAATCTGATGGCGAACCGCTATAGCTGGGCGCAGGAGCGCGACGAGATCGCCAAAATCTTCGACCTCTGGGGCGTGCGCCAGTGGGAAGTCCATTGCGCGTTCTTCGGGCAGAAGTCTGAGAACTCCTACCAGACGAAACAGCAACGCGCGGTGTACGTGAAGTTCGCGCACCCTGAGGGGCAGACGGTCCAGATGAAGATGGACTCGCAACCTCGCGCCATCGACAACATCCAACAACTGCGGCTCGGCCTCCACGAGATGCGCAACATCTACCGGCGGGGTCTGGAAAACATGGTACGCACAGCGTACATGCAGCTTGCGGCGCCGGCGTTCCAGCGTGACCCGTACGAGGTGCTGGGCGTGCGCCCTGATGAAACGCTGGACTTCATCGAGGACGTGTACAAGCTCAAGGCGAAGCGTGCGCACCCAGATGCGGGCGGAAGCGACGACCTGATGAAGGAACTGAATGCGGCGATGGAGACGATCCGCACGCAGCGCGCCACGGAGATCAGCGCATGACGCGCCGCACGGAAGCGCCGGAGACGATCAGGCACTACCTCACGGACGCGTGCGGAGGGAGCCATAAGGCGATTCGTCCAGGCGGCAAGATATGCCGCTGGTGCGGCATTGAGGGCTGGTTGCGAGATTGCCCGCGTTGTGGTTTTCCTACCTGTGAGCTGTGCACACGCGTGCATGATTCACAGCGGCTGGCGCGGGAATGGCTGAAGGTCAAGCCGTGAGTGAGACGATCAGGTTCGAGTGTCCGCTTCCGCCCCGCGGGCTCCGCCGCAATTCGCTGGCCCTGCGTCGCGACTCACAGAAACAGACGCACGGGATACGCGCCAAGCTCGCGCGGGAGTACCAGGAACAGGTCTGGTGCGCCGGACATATGGTCGGCCCAAGCTCTTTGGGACACCTTACAGTCGCGCTTCCCGGCTTCTGGCAAGATGATCTCCCATGGGAGCGCGCGGCGCTGCTGCTGACGTGGCGGCACGCGGGGGTGGCGCCGGACGAAGACAATGCGCTGGCCAGCCTGAAGCCACTGATCGACGTGCTGCACAGTCGCGGCGCCCGGCCGCTCTCGCTGGTGGTGGATGATTCGCCGGCGCATCTGTCGATACGCTGCGTGACGGAGAAGGTGCGGAGCCGGAAGGAAGAAGGCGTGGTGGTGGAGCTGACGCGGCTGTGAACGGCGCGCTCGTGCATGTGCGCAACCGGCGGACGCGGAGAGGGAGGGCGGACTAACGTGAGCCAAAAGACGTACGTCTACATCGCTGGCCCGTATGGAGACAAAGATCCGTACTGCGTCATTGAGGAACGCATTAACCGCGCCCGCTATGCCGCGAGTGAGCTCGCACGCCGCGGCATCCCGTACTATGCGCCGCATTTGAACTGCGCACACTTCGAAGTGATCGTGTCACAAGCGCCGATAAAGTTTTGGACGGCGATGGGATTGGGCTTCGTCAAGCATGCTTGGGGGCTGCTTGTGCTGGGTGGCTGGGAGCGCAGCGCTGGGACGAAAGCGGAGATCAGTGAGGCGCGGCGGCTTGGCATCGGCATCTACCTTCCGACGCCGGAGACATACGACGAGATTGCACTTGATTGGAAATGCGGTGTGAGCGGCGGCAACGAATGGGTGGCAGAACTGCGCGAGGAGAGCACGAGCCGATGACGGCTGACGCTCCGCAGCCGTACTACGAGCGCGACGGCATTACGCTCTACTGCGGCGACTGTCGCGACGTGCTGCCGCGCATCCGGGGCGACGTGCTGATGACCGACCCGGATTACGGCGTCGGCGTGCTGTTCGACAGGCGAGCGTCGGGTGTGGCGTTAGCTTCACCACCGAGCGCGCGACGCGGCAGCTCGAGCGCGCTCAATCACAAGCCTGTACAGTCCGCACGGCGCGCTGACCGGCTGCTCTCAACCGCACTCCGCGCCGTCCAGGTCGAACGCAACGGCCTCGTCTTCTGGTCAGGTTCCATCGCGCGCCTCGAAGCCTTCCAGCGCGCGGTAAAGCGCTCCGGCTGGCGTATCCACCACCTGGGCATCTGGTACAAGGCCAACGGTGCTGGGCCGAGCGGCAACGGGCTTGCGCGGCGCTTTGAGCCGTGGTTCTGGCTGGAGAAGGGGAAGAAGACGACGCGCCAAGGCGAGTGGCAGTACCTCCCTGACTGCATCGATGTGTCCCGCATCATACCCGGCCACAACGAAGCGTGCTCGCATCCGACGCAGAAGCCGGAAGAACTGATGCGCCGTCTCGTGCGCTTCTTCACCGTGCCGGGCGACACGATCATTGACCCGTTCGCTGGCAGCGGCACGACACTGCGAGCGGCGAAAGACCTCGGACGGAGAGCGATCGGGGTCGAACTCAACGAGGAGTTTTGCGAGATGGCGGTACGGCGTCTCGCGCAGGCTGTGTTACCTGAGGTCTACTCCTGCATCCCCGAACTCGCGGCGAAGGAGGAGCGATGAGCCTTGTGAAGTCCGGGCCATTCGCGCATTTCGACTGTGGGGAGGACTGTATGGACGCGCATCCGGCGGTAGCGGTGGCACGGCAGGCGGTGATCGTGGCTGCGGCTGCATGGAAGGATGAGAAGGTCAAGAATGTTGGGGCGGGGCTCCTCTATTTTGACGATCGTGAGTGTATCGATGATCTGCAAATCGCCCTCGACCACTACGCCCGTCTCGTGGCGCTGGAGGCTGTAGGGAAGATGCGTTGTCAACTTGAACTGCTGCATCACGGCGATCCGGCAGGTGACTCTCCGAACTGCGAGGAAGCGTACTTCGCGAAACCGGAGCGCTGGTGCAGAGTGTGCACGTCGAAGGCCGAACTGAACTGGCGAAGGGGGGGACGCCGTGAGCCACTGTAACCAACCCCTGGGCGGCCGCTGCATCTGCTGGCGGCCTATCGCGCACCGAGGCCTGCACGCCTGCCACTGCGCGGTCTACGGCGGCACGCATGGTGTCCGGATGGGGCACCGGACGGGCGCGTACAAGGGGGCGAAGTGAGGGAGAATCTGCGATTCGCCATAGCCATGACGGTTTGGGTAGGGGGACTGATCATGGTGGGCAGTGTGCTCATCGGCGGCATATGGCTCGGTGTCGTCAATCCTTGGCTGGCACCTGTTTCAGCGATTGGATTCATATTGTCCGTATTCGCCTATGCGCTGGCCTGGGCCAAAGCAGTTGATTGGGCGCTCAAAAAGTGACTGACAAGCTCCCCTGCCCGGCAGTGCTCCGCGTCGGCACCCGCGAGGTCCGCTGCCAGCGCACGCACGACCCCGTCCGCCGTCAGCACTCGATGCACAAGTGGGCAGCGCCGCTCCGTGACGGCATCGGCACGATGTACATCCAGTGGTTCGAGCTAGTGCGAGCGTCAACCATGGAGCGCTATGAGCACGAAGGCCGTTTCTCGCAAGGTTTGTATCATCTGCAACAGCCCTTTCGTGGGCAGCCGTAAGTGCTCGACGTGCTCACCGCAATGTCACTCACGTTTGCTCGCCCGCACCGTCTCGGCGCAGTTCCGCCGGGCGGTGACCATCCGCCGTGCCAGGCTCCAGTAGCGAGACTCCCACGTGCGGCGCTACACTCCGTGCTCATAGATGCCAGTAGCAGCGGGGAGACCATGCACGCAGCCCGGGTGCCCGACGCTCGTACAGGGCGGCTCTCGCTGTCCCGCACACAACGCGAAGCGCGAGCACTACCAACGACACCCGCGCGGCAGCTCGACAGCGCAGGGCTACGGCGCGCCTTGGCGCAAGCTACGCGCGGTGGTGCTACGCGATGAGCCTCTATGCCGCGTCTGCGCCAGCGAGGGCCGCGTGCGGGCGGCGTCTGATGTCGATCACATCATCCCGCGCCGCCGTGGCGGCAGCGACGCGCGCTCGAATCTGCAGCCGCTCTGCCGCCCCCATCACAGCGCGAAGACGGCCGATGAGGACGGACGATGGGGCAACCGATGAGGGGGAAGGGGGGTCGAATCTCTACAGCCTCAGTCGCTAGGGAG
>CAYQLM010000009.1:0-47969 GCA_964418365.1 uncultured Dehalococcoidia bacterium | reverse complement strand
ATGTTCGGCAGCGCCTTGAGCATGTAAAACGGATCGACGCGCATGCCGCCCTTCTCGACAATCGTGCGCACCGTTTCGTCGGTGTTCGGCAGCCCCCCGTAGCCGTTGCCGAGCACGACGCCCAGGCGTTCCGGATCGACGCCGCCGTTGGTGAGGCCGGCCATCTGCACGGCTTCCGCGGTGGCGGCGACGGCGAACTGCGAGAAGCGCGCCATGCGGCGGGCCTCTTTGCGCTCCATGTACTGCTCTGGATCGAAGGCCTTTACCTCGCCCGCGATCTTCACGGGATAGGCGCTGGTATCAACCTGCTGCACGAAGTCGACGCCGGAGCGGCCCGCGACGAGACCGTCCCACAGCTCGTTAACGTTCAGCCCAAGCGGGCTGATCGCGCCCATGCCGGTGATGACGACGCGGCGGCGGCCGTTGTCCGCCTGAGGCGGACTCATGCGCGGACCGCGCTTTCAGCTCGAGCGGGCAGCGGCGGATCGTACGCGATACCCAGCACATGCTCGCGGGCCTCGGCAGCAACGAAGAGCGAGCCGCAGATGACGACGGCCTCGCTATCGAGTTGGGCGAGCGCGGCGTCGACCGCGGCGCCGACGGGCTCCTCGATCGCGACGGGCACGTCTCGTTCTGCGAAGGCGGCCGCGATCTCGCGCGGGTCTCTTGCGCGCAGGTTGCGCGATTGCGTGGCGATCACGCGCGTGGCGATTGGCGCGAGCTCGGCGGCGAGCGCGCCGAGGTCCTTGTCGCCGGAGCAGCCGACGACGAGCACGGCCTCGCGCACGCCGAGGTCGTCGCGCAGCGTCTGGACGAGGCGGCGCGCGGAGTCGGCGTTGTGTGCTCCGTCGGCAACAACCGGCGGCTTGTGTTTGAGGAGCTCGATACGGCACGGCCAGCTGACGGCCGAAAGGCCGGCGCGCAGCGCAGCTTCATCGATATCGAGGCCGAGTGCTTCGAGCGCAAGGACGGCGGCGGCGGCGTTGTCGAGCTGATGACGCCCGAGGAGCGGCACCCGCAGCCGATACGTCGCTCGCGGCGTGCGGAGCGAGAAGTCCTGTCCTTCGCGGTCATGCTTCGTGCGCGAGAGCGCGCAGGCCTGCGCGACTTCGATCAACGTCGCGCCGCGCTCGGCGCAGACGCGCCGGATGACGTCGGCCGCGGACTCGCGCTGTGGCGCCATGATAACCGTGCTGCCCGGCGTAATGATGCCCGCCTTTTCTTCTGCGATCTGCGCGATGGTGTCGCCGAGCACGGCGGTGTGTTCGAGGCTGATCGGCGTGATGACGCAAACGTCCTTGCTCTCGAAGACGTTCGTCGCGTCGAGGCGGCCGCCCAAGCCGACCTCGAGAACCTGGCATTCGACACCATGCTCGCGGAAGGCGACGAACGCCATCGCCGTCAGCGCTTCGAACGTGCTGATGCGCCCGTAGCGGCCATCCGTATCTTCGGCTTCGACGTGCGGCCAGATCGCGGCGAGTAAGCCCGCGAACTCGTCTTCGGAGACGGGCGCGCCGTCGGGCACGATGCGCTCGACGAAGCGATGGAGATGCGGGCTGGTGTAGAGCCCGGCGCGGACGCCGGTCTGACGCAGGACGGAGTCGATCATCGCCGAGACGCTGCCCTTGCCCTTGCTGCCGGCGACGTGCACGGTGCGGCGGCCGAGGTGTGGATCGTCGAGGCGCGCCAGCAGCGAATGCATGCGACGCAGGTCCCAGCGACCGGCATCGGCAGGGGAGCCGGTGCGCTCCCAATCGTCACGAGCTTGGAGCAGGCGGAGCGCTTCGAGGTACTGCACGTCGATCGAGCGCAGTATACCACGGTGCCCGCGCGCGCCTTGATTGCAACGCGTCCTGCACGTACGATGGCGCTCGATGCCCCGAAGCCTGCGCGTCTACCTCATGGCGATGCGGCCGCTGTCGTTCACGGCGGCGGTGATCCCGGTGCTCGTGGGCACCGCGGTCGTCGCCGGCCAGACATTCAGGCCGGGGCTCTTCGTGCTCGCGCTGATCGGCTCGATGGCGCTGCAGGGTGGCACGAACCTGGTCAACGACTACTTCGACCACCAGCTCGGGACGGACACGAGCGAATCGCTCGGGCCGAGCGGCGTGATCCAGCTCGGGCTCCTGTCGCCGCGCGCGGTGCTCATCGAAGGGGTGGCCGTCTTCGCGATCGGTATCGCCATCGGACTCGTGGTCACGGCGATCGTAGGCTGGCCGGTGCTCGCGCTTGGCGTGGCGAGCGTCGTCGGCGGGTTCTTCTACACGGCGCCGCCGCTGAAGCTGGCGTATCGCGCGCTGGGCGAAGTGACGTCGTTCGCGTTCATGGGCGTGATCATCGTGATGGGGGCGGCATACGTGCAGATCGAAGCGTTTACCTGGAGGGCGTTTCTCGCGGCGCTGCCGGTTGCGCTGCTGACGGCGGCGATCCTGCATGCGAACAACCTGCGGGACATCGAAGGCGACCGCGCGCACGGAAAGCGCACGCTCGCATCCCTTACGGGGCGGCCGCTGGCCGACTACGAGCTGGTGGCGCTCGTGCTCGGCGCGTTCGCGTTTGCGATCGCGTTACCTGCAGCCTTCCTCGCGCCGGTCACAACGCTGATCGCGCTTGCGGCGCTGCCGCTGGCGCTGCGCTTGCTGCGCACGCTGCAGGCGAGCACGAGCGCGCGATCGCTCAACCGCGTCCTGCTCGGCTGCGTTGGGCTGCACCTGGGGTTCGGGCTGCTGTGGGCGCTGGGGTTCGCGCTCGATGCGTGGGTCTAGCCGCGGACTATCCGCGAGCGCTGGCGGGCTTCGCGATGGGCCGGATGCGGTAGGTGCAGGCGCTATCGCCGCGCAGCAGGCTCGTGGTGAGGCGCGCGTCCGCGCCCGTGAGCTGCCGGACGAACTCGACGTCGAGGGAGCAGACGCAGCTGTTCTGGCCGGCGACCTGGGGGAACGGGCAGGTGTACTGGCGGATCAGCCAGTCGTCCCCGTCCTGCACGCATTCGGCCTCTGACCCACGCTCGCGGATGATGCGCGCTGCTTCATCGACGCGACTGGCGAGTGGTTTGCCGTCGAGCCGCGTCTGGTAGGGCTCCGCGAAGCGGTCGGCGACGCGTCGGAGCAGCGTCTGGAGCGCCTGCGAGCCGGCGAGATCGCGCACCTCTTCGAGCAGGACGTTGGCGAGCTGATCGTACTTCTTCGGGTAGATCCCGTCGCCCTTGGTTGTCAGGCGATAGACGAGAGCGGGGCGTCCGACGTGGCCCCGCTCTTCTTGTGCCTCGACCAGCCCTTCGCGCTCGAGCACGGTGAGGTGCTGTCGCACGCCGGTCGATGTGAGGCCGAGGTGCGCGTCGAGATCTTTGACCGTCGCCCTGCCCTGACGGCGAAGGTAATCCAGGATCTGTTGCCGGGTGGCCTGCATGGAACGTCCCGCCGATCATGATAGCACAGCTTGCTGGGGCGGACGGCTCTTGTTAGCATGTGGCGCACGGGGGCTGTAGCTCAATTGGGAGAGCGTCTGTCTGGCAGACAGAAGGTAGGGGGTTCGAATCCCCCCAGCTCCACCACGGAAGCGAAGGACGGCGCCCCGTCAGGGGCGCTCTCGGTTTTGGGGAGCCTGGCATGGATACGCGCGCACAGCTAGAGCTCGTCGGGAAGCTGCTGCTGGCTGCGTTCTGCGGCGGCTTCATCGGCTGGCAGCGTGATAGGCGCCGTCATGCCGCCGGCTTGCGCTCGATGGCGCTCGTCGCGGCGGGGGCGCTGATGTTCACCGCGATCAACGAGACGTACGGCCAGGACCGCGTGACGTCGAACATCGTTACGGGTATCGGCTTCCTGGGTGGTGGCATCATCTTGCGCGAAAGCGGCAACGTGCGCGGCATCACGACCGCTGCGACGGTCTGGGCGGTGGCTGCCATTGGCGTGGCGATCGGGGTCGAGCTGTACCTGCTCGCGCTCGTGGCGACGGTGCTGATCTTCGTCATTTTGGAGATGCGGCCGGTGACCGAGTACCTCTCGGGACGGCGGACGGAGCTGCCGCTGCCATCCGCGCTGCGAAGTAACGCTCTCGATCATGAGCCCGACGCCGAAGACGCGGGCATCGAGGGCGATGAGCCGACATAGGCGTCGCCGCGCCCTCGCTTGACTTGCTAACGCTCCTTGGCCATGATGCCCGCGTGATGGGCCGCCTTCTGCCCGCGGTTCTTTGCCTCGCGCTGCTCGCGCTGCTTACTCTCTCGTGTTCGGACGGCGCGGTCGCGCCGAAGCACATCGAGACGGCGCTGCCCACGGACACCACAACCGTCTATATCGTCGAAGGAGACATCACGCTGACCGGACGGCTCTTCGGCGGCCAAAGCGATTCGATCGTGATCCTCAGCCACATGCGCCAGAACGACGAGACGGCGTGGGCGCCCTTCGCGGAGCAGCTGGCGCAACACGGGTACGCCGCGTTGACGTTCAACTTTCGGGGCTACGATGGCTCCGCGGGGGACCAGGACTACGACAAGCTAGACGACGATCTCAGGGCCGTGATCGTTTACGTTCGCGCGAGACAGCTCTACTCCAAGATCTTTCTCGTGGGCGCCAGCATGGGCGCGACAACGTCGCTCGTCGTGGCGAAAGAAGAGAAGGTCGCGGGCGTCGTCGCGGTGTCGCCGCCGGCGCAGTTCGACAACCAGGACGCACTGCGCACGGTTGCGGAGGTGACAACGGCGAAGCTGTTTATCGCGAGTGAACAGGACGCCCCCGCGCTCGACTTCGATGACCTGTATAGCGCGGCGGCGGAGCCTAAGGAGGAGCAGATCTATCCCGGCAACGCTCACGGCACCGATCTGCTCGACTCGAGCAAGAACCCGAACGCGGCCTCGGTTGAGGAGCGGATCCTGGGCTTCCTAGGCGACCAGGGCGGACCTTAGCGCTGCTCCAAGGCGGGGACGGCCATCTCCTCCGGCTTGCGGTCCAGCGATTCGAGACCGGTGCGCACGCTGCTCATGAACGCATCGAGCTGCTGCTCCAGCTTGCGCAGCATCTCCATCGCGTAGCGGTCCGCCTCATCCATCTGCTCCGCGGCCAATCGAGCCCCCTCGGCGCTCTTGGCCTCGGCTTGGTGCCGCGCTTCCTCCATGATGCGCTCGGTCTCGCGCCGAGCCTCAGCGATGATCTCCTGGGCGCGCAGCTCGGCAGCCTTGACGATCTCCGACTCCGCTACGCGCCGCCCAACTTCCTCGTCGGCCCGCGAAAGACGGAGCGCCACCTCTTCGTCGGCGCGCGCCAGCACCTCTTCCTTGTTCCTGAGCACCTCGTTCGCTTCGCGCACCTCGGCGGGCACCGCGGCGCGAAGCTGGTCGACGAGATCGAGCAGGCGTCTTCGATCGACGACGCTGCCCGTGCCGATCGGGAGCCGGCGCGCCTCGCCGATCTGCTCCTCCAGGCGATCGATCAAGTGCAGTAGATCCACTGCAGACCTCCTTCCGCGCTACGAGAACCTGGCGCGCAGCGCCTCAGCCACGTGCCGCGGCACAAGATTTGTCACGTCGTACCCGCGGCTCGCCACCTCGCGGATGCGGCTGCCGCTGATGAAGAGATGCTCCAAACTGCTCATCAGATAGACCGACTCGACCTCGGGCGCCATCCGCTTGTTCATCAGCGCCATGTCGAACTCGGCCTCGAACCCGGTGACGGCGCGGATGCCGCGCACGAGCACGCCGGCTCCTTCCTGGCGAGCGAAATCGACGGTGAGTCCGCGGTACGGCTTGACGCTGACGTTGGAGAACTGCTCCACCGCCTTGGTAAAGAGCGCGAGGCGTTCGTCCGTCGTAAACAACGAGCCCTCCGAGATGTCGACGACAGCGACGACGACCCGCTCGAAGAGCTTCGACGCGCGCGTCGCGATGTCGACGTGTCCGTTGGTGACGGGATCGAACCGCCCGGGGTAGACGGCGATTGTCAACGCTTCCTCCCTCTAACGCCGGTAGATCGAGACCTGCGTATCGCCGTACCGGCGGGTCCATGCGAGCGGCAGCGGCCCCAACCGCTCCGGCGGTTCCCTGCGCGCGCTGTGCTCCAACACGAGCGTCGTTTCCAACGATACGAGCTTCGACCGCGCGAGATCTTCGATGGTGTCCAGCGCGGCGCCGTCATTGTACGGCGGATCGGCCAGTACCAGCGAGTAGGGCCCTTCGAGCCGGGCCGCGGCGCGCGAGGCTGCTAGGCGGTGCACATTGCCACGTTCCTGTAACCCCGTCGCCGATAGGTTCTCGCGGATGACGGCGGCGTTGGCCGCCTCGCGCTCGACGAAGTCGCACCGGCCTTCGCCGCGGCTGAGCGCCTCGATGCCGAGCGCGCCGCTCCCCGCGTAGAGGTCGAGCACGCGCGAGAGCTCGGCGCCCTTGGCTTCGAGTACGTCGAACATCGCCTCGCGCACCATGTCCGCTGTTGGCCGAATACCTACCGGCGCCTTCAGCTTGCGGCCGCGCGCGCTGCCACCGACGACGCGCACTACGGCCCGCCCGCTGCGCCCGGCGCCTCCACGGAGACCTGTAGTTCCTGGCCGACGCGCATCACGCCGTCGCTGATGACGAGCGTGAGCTTGTAGACGCCTGGATCGTTCGGGGCTTGCCAGGCGACGCTTTCGCCTATGGTGGCCGGCAGCGTGCCGGCATCGGTGGACCACGTCGGTTGCAAGAGCGAGCCGTTCGGCAGTGTTAGCGTGACCTCTCCGCTCTGCGCATACTCGCGCACGGCGGGCCAGACGCTGGCGTCGGCGCCGCGTGTCGAGACGTCGTCGATCGTGACGCCGCCCAGCTCGTAGCGGCCCGCGAGATCGAGCTTGAACGCTTCGCTGAACACGTTCGAAAGCCACACGGTGTGGAGCCCGCCGGCGCCCGTGTAGCTGAACGTCACCGCGCGCGCCGTGTCATCCCAATGAAGCGGGCTGCCGCCCGTCGCCGTCGAAAGGTTCTGCGCGATAGCCTGCACGGTCGCCCCAGGGGCAACGGCGCCGGCCGGCTGCGAGGTGACCGCGCTCGCATCGGTGAGGGCGTCGGTCAGCGTGAGGTCGTGAACGCCGTCCGCGGCGCGTTCGGAGCTGAGCGGGCTGGTGTCGAGAAGCAGCTTGCTGCCGCCGGTGAGCGGCACAAGGTAGCCGAGCGCATCCTCCGTGCGCTGGTAGTACGTGTCGAACTCCGGCTGCGTGACGACGGTGATCCTGTCGACGAGCGGCGCGAGCGCCTGCCAATCGAAGCCATGCGTGTCCCATGCGACGCCACTGCTGGCCGGCACGGGTAGCGTCAGCGCGAGCGACTTGTTCGCGCTGCGCAGCGCGGTCGAGAGGTCCGTCACGAGCGCCGTGAAGCCCGGCCCGTTCCCGGGGTCGATCCCGCGGTAGTCGAGGTCGACTCCGGTGTACTGGCCGTCGCGAACGAAATTGGTAATCGCCTGCACGTGCGCCGCGCGCAGGTCCGGCGAGGCGAGTATGGCGTTGAGACTCGCGATCTGATCGGTCGTACCGGCGCTGATGACCGGCGCGACGGGCAGACTGAGGTCCGTGGGCAGCGCCGGCCCGTCACCCTTCACGCTCCCGTCGGCATCCGCAAAGAAGCCGCCGATGTCGAGCGCCGTGAGCGCATCGCGCGCCTGCGGATCGAGATCGGCCCCCGCGGCGAGGTAGCCGACCACGGTCCTCGTCGCGTTCGCTTTGCGGAAGACGGCGACATTGTCCGGCAGCACGGAGACATCGCCGCTGGCGGCCGAGCCATCGCCCGTGGGCGTGGCTTCTCCTAGCTGACGCCAGCGCTTGTCTACATATGTGAAGAGGTAGAGCGTGTCACCCTGGTGTGCCGTCGCCGAGAGGTTCACGGTCAGCCGCGCGGCCTGGCGCACCGGCTGCGCCGAAACGAGATCGAACACCTGGCTGATCGACTCGAAGCCGGACGGCGGCGGCGGCGAGTCGGCGCGCGCCTTGGCGCTGATCGGACCCGGTGTGGCCGAACCTCCTCCGCCGCTAAAGATCGATACGGGCGGCAGGATGAGAATGAGCAGGATGGCGCCAAGGGCAAGCGCGAGGCCGACAACGATGCTCGCCGTGCGGTCTCGATGACGGACCGGCGGCTCTGGTTGGAGGATGCGGTCGAAAGGGCCTTGGTCTTCCATGGGTCGGCTGGCAGCAGCAGCGGGCGTCTGTGCTCCCCCATCGGACGACGCGCTACGCGATTAGGATAGTCTGGGCGCACCCATTGTAGCCCTGCTGCCCTCCAGGTGCAACGCAGCAGTCATGCAGGTGGCGTCGCGCGGATCGTTATGTCTGTCCCGTTAACGGATCGCTTGTCGCGCGACGGTGACGTTCGCTAGGCGGCGTGGTGCGGGCTAATGACCGGCCGCGCGCGCTTGGCGGCGTACATGCGGGAGTCGGCGAGCTCGATCAGCGCGGCCACGGTGCTGCCCTCGCCGGGGTGGGTGGAGAACCCGATGCTGGCGCGCGCCTGAATGAGCGAGCCGGTGTTGCCGTCTTGCACCGCGCGCTGCCGGAGGTTCCATAGCACGGCCTCGGCGTAGCATTCGCCGAGATCGCGGCCGGCACCCGGCACGATCGCGACGAACTCATCGCCGCCGTAGCGGCCCACGATAGCGCCCGCCACGTTCAGCGACTCTGCGACGGCGACCAGGATAGCATCGCCCGTCTGGTGTCCATGCATATCGTTAACGAGCTTGAGGCCATCCACGTCGACAACGGCGACGACGTGGCCGTCGCCCGAAGTCGCGCGATTGAGCAGCGTCTGCAGCTCCTCGACGATTGCGCCGTGGTTGAGCGCACCGGTGAGCGCATCACGGCGCGCGCGTTCACGTTCGGCCTGTAGCGCGCGGTCGAGCGCCTGCTCCATCTGTTTGCGCGCCGTGATGTCGTACGAAAAGATGGCAAGCCGCGTAACATGGCCGTCCGCATCGGTGATTGGATAGATGGAGTTGTCCATCCAGCGGCCCGCGCGCTCGTCCTCGAAGCGAGCTGGTCGGCCGGAGCTGATCACGTCGTCGTTGCGGGCCTTGCGTCGTGCGCGCAGCTCCTCTGGAAACAGGTCGAACACGTACTCGCCGATGAGCTCTTCGCGACGCCGGCCGATGGGCCGTGGCGAGAGCTCTCGTAGCCGGTCGCACGCGACCTGGTTCAGCGCGATGATGCGCCCTTCCGTATCGATGAGCAGCGCGGTTTCGGTCGTTGCGTCGAGGAGCGCCTGCACAGTGTCCTGACTATCGCGCAGCGCGGCGGCGGTCAGCCGGTGCTCCTCGCGGGCAGCGCGCGCGGTCGCGCCGGTCATCGTTCGCCCGGCGGCGTGGAGCGCGTCGGTGATTGGCTTGCGGGCGCGATTGAGCTGCTGCACAGGTAAACCCCGGCGGGCGACGGAAGTCGTACTCCTAGACGTGTAGGTATCGTCTACCGGAAGGCCGATCGAGTGTGGGGGTCTTACCTAAGGGTTCGCCAGAACAGCCGGCCGCCGAGCTGCGGCGGGGGCAGCGAGTGAATCAGGCCGGCGTCGTACTGGAGGATCAACGCCGCATCGATGCTGTTCACGTGTCCGTTTTGGTTCACGTCCGCGCTGGGCGCGTTGGGCAGCTCATCCAAGACATCCGCGTCGAACTGAAGGACGAGCAGCGCGTCGATCGAGTTGACGTCTCCGTCGTCGTTGACGTCGCCGAGCGCCTTCGCCAGGGTTGGCGTGGGCGTGATCGTGGGCGTTGCGGTTGGGGTGGGCGTCGGCGTGACGGTCGGGGTGAGCGTGGCGGTTGGCGTGGCGGTTGGCGTGGGCGTTTCCGTCGCGGTCGGCGTTGCCGTCGGCGTCGGCGGCAGCGCACAGGTGAGGGGCGTCGCCGGCGTATTCGTGGGCGGCGTGCCGGTCACCGTGGCTGTCACGGTCGCTGTTGGCGTGTCGGTGGGCGTACCGGTCGGCGTGCCGGTTGGTGTGCGCGTCGGCGTGTTGGTGGGCACGGGCGTACACGTGACGGTTGGCGTCGGGGTCGAGGTGCGCGTTGGCGTGTTGGTGGGTAGCGTGCCAGTCGGCGTGATGGTGGGAGTGAGCGTGTCCGTGGGCGTCAGCGTGTCGGTTGGCGTGAGGGTATCGGTGGGGGTCGGCGTGATCGAGGGCGTGACCGGCGTGTGCGGGGGGCGTGGCCCGAATGACGCGCTTCGCCTGACGGGCGCGAAGATGAGGACAAGCATCCCCAACGCTGCTACTCCTGCCAAGAACGCTACTTTACGCATCAGCATAAACGTATACCCGTTTCATCCTTACGTCAACATAGGCGGCGCGAGGCCCGAATCTACGTGTATTCCCGATCCCACACGACGGGGTTCCTCAGCCAAAGTTGAGGGGATGCCTACAAGAACCAATTGGTGGGAACGGGGCCTCGTGTTCGCCGGATGGGGCGTCGCCGCGCTGCTTGCTCTTGGGGCCTTCGTGAGTCTGTTCCGAGGTCACGGACAGAGCGCGGCGCACCCGCCGCCGCTCGTCGTCGCTCGGTCGACGCCGGCGGCGCGCACGCCCCAGTCATCGGTACAGAGCGCTGTGCGGGCGCCGCGCGCGACAAAGACGGCGGTTGTCCGAGCGACCAGAACGCCGCGCGCGACGGCGACGCCGGCTCCTTCGCTCACGCGCTGCGATCAGTTGCGCGGATCGCGCGACTGGACATCGAACGATCGCGAGTGGTTCTTCAGGAACTGTCTGGGCAGCACGGCCGGGCGCGTGTCTCAGCCGTCGCTCTTGGCGTCTCGTAACGGCAGCCCCGTTCCGACGGCGCAACCACAGGTGACGGACGCGCCGCCGGAGCCAACCGCGACGCCGACGCCGGCGGGCAGCGCTTCCGCCGCGATCGCATTGGCGGTGCACTGGCTCGCGAACAACGCTCCCGTCCTGTACTCGGCGGATGAGGGCTCCTGCGCTGCGACGCCGATCGGTGGGGCTTGGGGTGTCACGTGTCGCGCGACGCTCGCAGGTTGCGCCGAGCTCGGCAGCTGTTCTCGTAACGTCAGCCTGTGCGTGGTGCTGGAACCACCGCGCGTCGAAGCCTCCCCAAACTGCTAACGGACTAGGCGGCAGCCGATCGCGGAGGACGCTCGCGGCGCAGGCCTGCGATGCTGTCGTAGATCTGCGGCAGCGCCCCGCGCGCGGCGTTGCGCCCGGCTTCCTCGACGGCGCGCCGGTGCTGAAAGTCGAACAAGCCTGCGTGCTTGCGGTCGATCA
Source organism: uncultured Dehalococcoidia bacterium (assembly GCA_964418365.1). GTDB lineage: Bacteria > Chloroflexota > Dehalococcoidia > DSTF01 > RBG-16-68-14 > JBBDXS01. The sequence goes on along the minus strand of CAYQLM010000009.1, from coordinate 36,751 downwards.
CGGTTTCGATGCGGACGTCGGCGACGCTCGTGGTCTCCGCACCGATGCGGTCCTGCATGATATCGAGCGCTTGGTTGAAGATGTCCGGCAATAGGGGCAACGCTCGTTGGTCTGCGCTGTGCTCCGACCGGCCTCTCTGCACGCTCAGGCGAGAAGCGATGACGATGTCTGCGCCCAGGGCCCGACAGGCCCCGACTGGTACGGGAACCCGCAGCCCGCCATCCACGAGGATGCGGCCCGCGAAGCGGACCGGCTGAAAGATGCCCGGCACGGCCATGCTGGCCATCAGGGGCGCCAGGATGTCCCCTGAAGCGAAGAGGAGCTCTTCGCCCGTTTCGATATCAACAGCGGTGACCCCCGCAGGCAACGTGAGGTCCTCGAACCGCTTTCGGCCGAAGTGTCGCCTCAGCTCGGCTTCGAGGAACAGGTTGGTGAAGACCGCGTGCGCCGGGATGAGCTGCGGGATCATCGCGGAGCGAGCTGTCACCGCAATGTCTTCGGCGATGGCGTCTGCGGTCATGCCATCTGCGAGGGAGACCGCGATCGCCGCGCCGATGCTGGTGCCCGCGATCACGTCGGTGGGCACGCCGGCTTCCTCGAGCCCCTTCAGCACGCCGATGTGCGCGAACCCTCGCGAAGCCCCGCCGCCGAGCGCCAGGCCGATGCGCTGCTGGCAGATCGAGCGGGCGATGCCACCGACCTCAGCTCCTGCGCGCAGTCGCCACGTTTGATGCGGCAGGTCCATCTCGAGCGTGGAGCGAGCGGTCTGCGAAGCACCGTGTTCAAGCGATACTGTCTCGGTGATCGACGGCATGACCACGGGTGAAATCGGCTGGCTCACAGCGACGACGATCAGCGGAGCGAACTGGGCGACGCGGCGTAGAAAGATCGAGAGCTCAGGAGAGGCCGCATCGCCGATGGGGATCATCGCTGGCATGTCGGCGGTCACGCGCCGTTCCAGACTGGCCAGGCGCTCGGGAGCAGCCACGTATTCGGCGGCGGATGTGCCCGACCCGAAGTTGCCGTCCGACATGATGAGCAGCGGCGTTGTAGACCAGCGCGCGCACTCGGCGCAGATGTCGGCGATCGAGCCCGAATGCGATCGATCGTACCAGAGAAGAACGATGCGCGAGGTCGCCGGCTGATCGAGGAGGCGGTCGGCGGAGCGCAGCCGCTGGGCCAGCAGCTCCGCGAGCGCGCGGAAGATCGTTGGGTCTTCTTCGGCAGCAGCTATGAAGCTTCCCCGCTCAACGGCGAGCGCTTCCACGTTGCTGCCTGCGACCACGGTCGTTGACGAGAGGGCGCCGGTGAGCAGCGCCATCTCCCCGAGCCAGGCGCCGGGCCCGAGCTGGGCGAGGCGGCGGCTTCCTCCGTTCCCCGTGAGCCGGACATCCACGATGCCCGCCGTTAGGAAGTAGAGCGTCCTGACGGGCTCCCCCTGTCGAAGCAGGACGTCGCCCGCTTGGAACTGAACGGCTCGCAAGGAGCGCCGGAGGCCCTTCGGCAGAAAGTCGATCGGAACGCCTTGTTCGCCGCTCACGCGTATGTATCGGCACTGGAGCCGGCCAAACGGCCTTCCTCCCTCGGACTTAGGGACATCAGCCCTGCTTCTTTAGGGGCTTCCCTAATGAAGCGTGGCTTAGACACATGGCGATACTGCGGCAGACGCCTACACCGTCCGGTGGAAGCCGATTGGCGTAGGAGTCACCCGCGGGCAGCCTCAGGAGGAGGCGACAGGGAACAGCCAAACACGGGCAACGGGGCACGGGCCCCGGGTAGAGTTTGCTGGCTCAGCGCCTTCCGTTGCCAACCAAAGAGGAGGACAAGCAGTGAAGAAGCTAGCGTTGCTCTTCAATCGCGCAGCGCGTGAGGAACAGGGCATCACCGGCCTTGAGACGGCCATCATCTTGATCGCCTTCGTCGTGGTTGCCACTGTCTTCGCGTTCGTCGTGTTGACGACGGGCGTATTCAGCTCTGAGCGTGGCAAGGAGACCGTGTTTGCCGGACTGGCCAAGGCACGCGGCAGTATGGAGCTGCGCGGCGGCGTTGTTGCCAGCTATAACGGTACCGACGTCACTCCTATCGAGTTCTCGGTGGCCAACACGGCCGGCGGCGAACCAGTTCCGCTCGACCCGCTGGCCCTGACCAACCGCACGGTGATCGCGTATCGCGACGCCGCCGTGGTGAACGACGACGTGACCTACACCGTGACCTGGATCGTCAGCGACAGCGACGACTTGCTGGAAACGGGCGAGCTAGCGGTCATCAGCATTGACCCGACGGCGATGGCCAGCCCGCCGACCCTGGCCGAGAACAGCCGCTTCACCTTTGAGGTGCAGTCGCCGGTGGGCGCCGTGCTGGACATTACGCGCCAGCTCCCGGCCGGGCTCGACACAGTGATGCAGCTGCACTAAATGGTCTCTCAATCTGGCAGAGAGCGGGCGATCGCTGGCAGCCCGCCCGCTCTCTGCCAGGAGATAGGGGTCCACCCTAATGCTTGACACTCCCGCTGCCGATACTCCTCCGTTGGTCATATGCCATTGGGGAGGTAGTTGGGATGAGCCTGTTTCGGAAGGCGGCAGCGAGGATACGCAGTGAGCAAGGCATCACAGGTTTGGAGACAGCGATCATCTTGATCGCATTCGTCGTAGTGGCGACGGTCTTCGCATTCGTGGTGCTGACAGCCGGTGTGTTCAGTTCAGAACGAGGGAAAGAAACAGTGTTCGCAGGGCTGCAGAAGGCACGGGGTACCATCGAAATTCGCGGAGGTGTGGTCGCCACGTCGGCCGGTGGAGCCGTGGACGGCCTGCTGTTCGCCGTCGCGACGACGGCCGCCGGCGAGCCGATCCCGTTCGATCCGGCCGCGACCAACAACCGCACGGTCATCGACTTTCGCGACAGCAACACGCTCGTGAACGACGTGCCGTACACGGTGACGTGGGTCGTCGGCGACGCCGACAACCTGCTGGAGCCGGGCGAGCTCGCCGTTGTCAGCATCGACCCGGCGGCCATGGTGCCGGTGCCGACGTTCGCGGTGAACACCCGCTTTACGTTCGAGATCCAAACGCCCGTGGGCGCTGTGATCGACATCACACGGCAGCTGCCGGCCGCGCTCGACCCGGTGATGCAGCTCCACTAGACAACACACGCTTCGCTCTTACGGGGGCGAAAGCTAGGACAGAAGGGCAGGGAGGCCATGGAGATCACCAACCAGATCGCCAATCTCGAGGATGAGATCAAGCTCCTCAAGGGCGAGATCAAGAGCGTCCTCAAGGAGATCCGGGCGGCGGTCCTGAGCCAGGACAATCCGTTCAGCATGAACGCGATCAGCCTGACTCCTCCCGGCGCGAGCCCAGCGCTTGCACAGCCTGTCCCACCGCCGGCGCATGAGGCCGCCGCGCCACAAGGCAGCCCGCCGCTTTCGTTTCCGTCCCCTCCCCGGCCGGAGGTCGTCGCCGAGCCGCCGCAGATCTTCCATGAAGAGGCCGCGGCGCGGCGCACGGCTCCCGAAGCGGCCCGTCCGCGAGAGGACGCGCCTGACCCGGCTGACGACGATAACCGCCCCAGCCTGCTTACGATCGCGAGTCTCCTTGGCTGGGTGGAAGACACGCTCATCTCACTTGGACCGCGCCGCTTCCGCTTGACGCTGGAGCTGGCGTACTTCGCGGAGCTGCTTTCGCCGGAAGTGCGCGATGTCCTGCGCGATCTGCCCCAGCTGTGGCCGGACGCCACCGAGCCCGAACGCCCGCTGAGCGTGAACGAGTGTCTTCTGGTGCTTCGTCAGCTCGAGGCGATCCTGCAAGGCGAGCAGGTCACGCGTCTACCGCGTCGCAGGGCGAGACGGCGCGCTCAATTCGTTCAGGCAAGATAGGGAGGTGCTGCCATAGAAAAGGCCATCTCCACGGTGCTTCTCACGATCGCGGCGATCGTCGCGATCGCTTCGGTGATCGGCGCGCTCATGCCCGCAATCGCCCGCTCCGGTCAGGCGCTCGTGATGTCCGCCGACGTGGCGAACGACCGCCTGAGCAGCCGGGTCGAGATCATCCAGGCGACAGGCGTGCCGGACGACACGCAGGTCCTGGCCTGGGTGAAGAACACGGGCTCGAATACGATCTTCGCCGTGAACAAGTCCGACGTGTTCTTCGGCCCGCAGTCGGACTTTCAGCGCATCCCATACGGCGACGTTGGCTGCACCGCGCCGTGCTGGAGCTTCAGCGTGGAGAATGACACGAAATGGAACCAGTCCGCGACGGTCCGCATGACGGTGCTGCTGACGGCGCCGTTGAGCGCCGGCGCGACGTACTACTTCAAGATCGTCACGCCGAACGGCATCGAAGACACGAAGTTCTTTACGTTGTGAGAGGGGCATCGCATGGATAGTGTGCTGCCTTCCGTCCTGGGGATCACGGTGTTGCTCCTCTCCGCGCTCATGCTCGGGAGGAGCGGCTTCACGTCGTTCCGCGTCATCAGCGACTCGTGGCAGAACGCGGAGGCGCAGAGCGTGGAGCGGCTGCACAGCGACATCGCGATCACGTCCGCGGTCCGCACCGGCGGCTCTGTGGACGTCGTCATCGAGAACCAGGGCACGACGCCCGTCGTCGACTATTCGAAGGTGGATGTGGTCGTGCAGTACGCGTCGGGCGGCATCACCTTCGCCAAGTACCTGCCGTTCACGACGGCGAGTCCGCAGCCGGACGACACGTGGGTAGTCGTCTCGATCATGAACGACGTTGTCGATCCGCGCGTGCTGAACGGGGGAGAGAACATGTCGATCCGGCTGCAGCTGAACCCGGCGCCAGACACGGCGAGCAATTGGCTGCAGGTGACGACGGAGCAGGGCATTTCAGCTTCGGCGTTGTTCAACTAGGAGAAGGTGATGGTCGCTGAACCAACGCACGATAGACAGCGCAAGCGCGCGATCACCAGCGGCAACGCTGAGCTGGACAAGAAGATGGGGGGCGGCATCCCCGAGGGATCGTTGACGCTCATCGAAGGGCAGTCGGATGCCGGCAAGAGCGTGCTGGTACAGCAGCTCGCCTGGGGCGCCCTGCGCGAAGGCTTTCGCGTGCTCATCTACACAACGGAGAACACCACGCGCAGCTTGCTGACGCAAATGCGGGACCTGGGACTGGATATCGAAGACTACTTCTTGCTGGGCAAAGTCAGCATCTTCCCGGTGCCACAGGCCTTCAACGAAGAGCAGTCGCTCAGCGTGTTTCAGGTCCTCCGGTCGCACATCAACCAGCTGCGCAACACGGCCGACATCGTGATCGTCGATTCGCTCACCACGTTTGTCTCGCATGTGCCGGAACAAGAAAGCCTCACGTTCTTCACGCTCTGCAAGGAGTTCTGCGACCTGAACAAGACGGTGATCTTCACCATGCACTCGCACGCGTTTAGCGAGCAGATGTTCATCCGTCTCCGTTCGATCTGCGACGCGCACATGCGGCTGCGTGTGGAAGAAGTGGGCGATCAGCTCGTCAAGGTGCTGGAGGTGGCGAAAATCCGGGGGGCTGAGAAGAGCACCGGCAACATCATTAGCTTCGAGGTCGAGCCGAACCTCGGCATGCGCATCGTTCCGATCACAAGGGCCAAGGCGTAGCTGGAAGGCTAGCGGAGAGCGATGGGCCTTCCATTCGCCGCAGACGCGCCGGCTGCCGAGGACTGTGGTGGGGCGCAGTGCAACATCCGGAGTCTGCTGCCGGACTCGCTGCAAGAGAAGGCGGACATAACACCGCATCTCATGCACTACCTGCACCTGGTGCCGATCAAGGACCTGGGCGTGCCGGAGTACTACGACGTCCTGACGCGCAAGCTTAGCGGCCTTAAGAACCCGAATCTGATCTATCGGGTCGACGACGAGATCTTTGTGCACGTGTTCCCGGACCCGCAGGACTCCCGTGACTACTACGTCGCAATTGAGCCAGCGATGGTCGAGAACCTGCAGCCGGTGCTCGAGATCATGGAACGCCAGCTACTCGAGTACGTCGAGGAGCTTTCGGCCGCGGAGACGGATGAGGAGAAGACGGCCGTGCTCATCCGCGCGGTGGACGACTGCTTTCCGGTGGCCGGACAGCCCAAGAGCAGCGGCGGTAAGAACGGCGGCGGGAAGGGTGGCGGGGTTGGCCGGTTCCAGAAGTCGCATGGCCCGGCAGCGCCCTCGAAGATAACGGCGGTACAGCAGGCTGCGCTCAAGTACATGCTGGTCCGGAACAAGCTGGGCATGGGCGCGCTGGAGCCGGTGCTGCGTGACCCGAACATCGAGGACATTAGCTGCAGCGGCGTGGGAGCGCTCTTCATCGAGCACAAGATCTTCAGCGCGCTCAAGAGCAATATCTCGTTCGAGACGCACGAGGAGCTGGACGAGTTTGTTCTGCGACTCGCAGAGCGGATTGGCAAGCCGGTGACGTACCGCAACCCGATCGTGGACGCGACGCTGCTGGACGGCTCGCGTATCAACATTGTGTTCGGCTCGGACGTTTCGAAACAGGGCAGCAACTTCACGATCAGAAAGTTCGCCACCACGCCGCTGAGCATCATCGACATCATCAACTCGGGCGGAATTGACCACACGATGGCTGCCTACCTGTCGCTGATGGTCAGCGAGGGGATGAACGTCTTCGTCTCCGGTGAGACGGCGTCTGGGAAGACGACGCTCCTGAACGCGCTCGCGGCCTTCGTGCCGGCGAGCGCGAAGATCGTCAGCATCGAAGACACGCCCGAGTTCCAAGTGCCGCACCCGAATTGGATCCGGGAGGTGGTGCGCGGGTCGCTGTCCGCAGAAGACTCCCCGGTGACGATGTTCGGTCTGCTAAAGGCGGCGCTCCGTCAGCGGCCGAACCTGATCGTGGTGGGGGAGATTCGAGGCGAGGAAGGGGCTGTTGCGTTTCAGGCGATGCAGACGGGGCACGCCGTCATGGCGACGTTTCACGCATCGTCGGTCGAGAAGCTGATCCAGCGTCTCACCGGTAACCCGATCAACGTGCCCAAGGCGTACGTGGACAACCTGAACATTGTGGTGATCGCGAGCTCTGTCCGCCTCCCCGACGGCAGGCCCGGCCGGCGGGTGCTCAGCGTAAACGAGCTTGTCGGCTACGACAAGGCGACCGACTCCTTCGCGTTCGTCGAGGTGTTCCGCTGGAACTCGGCGAAGGACGTGTTCGAGTTCACGGGCAACATGAACAGCTACCTCCTGGAGAACCGTGTGGCGCCGAAACGCGGCATACCGCCTGAGCGCAAACGGATGATCTACGAGGAGCTGCAGCGCCGGGCGGTTTTGTTCGAACGCCTGGCTTCACAGGGAACGAACAACTTCTATGAGCTCTTTAGCATCTTCGCCAAAGCTCAACGAGAAGGCCTCCTCTAAGCAAGAGGGCGAGGCCAGCTCGTCGAAGGCCCGTGGCTTGCCGCTGCTGGGTAAGTACGATTTTAACGAGCTCCTGAGTCGAGATCCGGTCGATTTCGACCTCCTCTCGCAGCTCACCCACATGTCGGCTGTCGCGACGTCAGGGATGAGCCGCGCGCAGCTGTTCGAAGGCACGGCCGGACTCTCGTACTCCACGTCGAAGTACTTCCGGCAGGTCCACCTGGTGGCGCAGCGCCTGAACTACGACTACTCGCGCGCCTGCGAACTCGTCGCAGAAACGGTAAGAGACGAGGGCGTGCGAAACTTGCTGCTCCACTTCGCGACGGCGCTGTCAGCCGGCGAGGAAGAGAGCCAGTTCTTGCTGCGCGAGGCCGCACTCCAGAGGGAGATGTACGGCAAGGAGTACGGCCGGAAGATCGAGTCGCTGCAGAAGTGGTCCGATGCGTACGTCGCGCTGATGGTGTCCGCGACGCTCGTCGTGGTCATCTCCATGGTCTCGATGATGATCTATCCGTTCAGCCCCGTCGGGATCTTCGCGCTCGCCGCGCTCATGGTCTGTGTGACGTTCGTTGGGGGGTGGCTGATCTTCACCGTCGCACCGGTCGAGGTGAAGACACACTCGCTGAAACATCGATCGGCCGAGCAGGAGCGGGCGGGCAAGCTGGCGAAGGTGATGTTACCGGCGGCGGTTGTGGCCGGGCTGGGCGGGGGCATGATGTTCGGGCTGGCGGCGGCGCTCTTCGTCTCCGGGCTGATCGTCGCCCCGATCGGCATCGTCGCGTTCATGGACGACCGGCGTATCGATGCGCGTGACCGGGACATCGCGGCGTTCGTGCGCGCGCTGGGCGGCGTGATGGCGTCCGCGGGCATCACGGCGACGGACGCGCTGGGGCGGCTGAACCGGCGCGCGCTGGGCTCGCTGGAGCCTTCGGTGCGGCGGCTGCACATTCGGTTGAAGAACGGCATCTCGCCGGACCTCTGCTGGCTGCGCCTGGCAAGCGAGAGCGGCAGCGAGCTCCTGACGCGTTGTGTTCGCATCTTCTGGGATGGCGTACGCGCGGGCGGCGACACGAAGCAGGTGTCGGAGCTGGCCTCTGACTTCGCGCTCAAGATCTGGCTGCTGCGCGCCGACCGCAAGCTCGTCTCGACGACGTTTGCGTGGGTGGTGGTGCCGCTGCATATGGTGCTCCTTGCGATCTTGATCTTCATCACGCAAGTCGTGCTGGTGTTCAACAGTCAGATCAGCTCGATACAGGCCGGAAGCATGGACACAAGCCTGCTCAATGAGGCCGGTGTGCAGAACGCGATGCTCGTCCAGTTCTCGGGAGTCGGCTTTGTCCCTGTCTTCGTGAGCACCGTAGCGTTGTTCCTCACCGCGGCGAACTCGTTCGCGCCGTACGCGGCGACCGGCGGGCACCGGCTCAAGCTTTGCCTGTACGCGGCAGTGATGATGATCATCTCGGCGGCCATCATGTTTTCGGTACCGCACGTTGTGCACGCGCTGTTCCACAACATCGCAGGAACGGGAACGTTGCCCGAGTCGGCGGCTACTCCCGATCTAGGAGGTGGGTTCTAATGGCATGGCTTTCGCGTTTTGTCAACATGATCGAGCGGATGGTGACCAGCCTGGACGGCAATCACACGCTGGAAGGCGAAGATGCTTCCGGCCTCTGGATGTCGACAGCGGATGCGCTGGAAGCGGCGCCCAATGCGCCGGGTACCTTCGCCGCGCCTCCCGTCGCGCCGCTCCCGGCCGACCTTCCGCCGGAGCCGCCGCGCGAAGCTCGCGTCGCGCGGTTGCCCGTCGCGCCTGAAGCAGCGTCGCCGGAAGGTTCGGACGAGGCCCCGGCCTTCGAGTCGCCGGGACCAGCCGTTGACGCTGCGCCGCCGGAAGGGAACGTGACGCAGCAGCCGGACGATACGCCCGCGGAGACGACGGATCAACCGGCCGCCGTCGAGCATATCGCGGCTCCTGCCGGATCGGCGGAAGACATGCTCTCCATGTTTCGCGAGAGCTCAGTTAGCTCGGAGTACAGCGGTCTGACAAAGGACATCGACGACATTACGGCGCAGGAGCTGCTCGACGAAGCGCGCGCGGTGCTGGACTTGCTGGCGCCGAACCGGGTGCCGAGCGCAGAGGACGCGATCGCGTGAGCGTATTCATCCGCCTCGTCGCGGTCTTAACCGTGCTGCTCAGCATGGCGCTGATGGCAGTCTCCGTCTACGCGGCGAAGACTGAACCGGCGCCGGTGGGCAGTCAGCAGCTAACCGCGATGGAAGGGACTGCGACCCCGTCGCGTTCGGAAGCCACCAGCGAACAGCCGGCGGATCAAGCAGCCACGCCCAGCCGCCCGGCGGTTCGCTTCGCTCCACCGGACGACGCCGGCCCCGCCGGCTTGCAAGCCAGCGCGCGCGGAAGCGCTTCGATGGCTGTGCGCGTGTGGTCGGTGCCGAGCTTTCGCCCCGGCGCGTTCGGCGCGGGCGCCCACGCGGGCGACATCCCCGCCGAGCAACTCGCTGCCATGCAGCAGATCGGCGCAGCGATCGGCGTTCCGTGGCAGGTGCTGGCGGCAATCGCGAAGGTGGAGAGCGACTTCGGCCGGAACATGTCGACGAGCTCCGCCGGCGCCATCGGCTACGGGCAGTTCCTGCCGGAGGAGTGGCAGATCTACGGCGCTGGCGGCGACCCGTACAACTATCGCGACGCGCTGCTCGCGATGGCGCGCTATCTCCTTGTGGCCGGCGCGCCGTCCAACATGCCGGATGCGCTGTACGCGTACAACCACTCGTGGGACTACGTCGAGGTGGTGTTGTCGTATGCCGCCGGCTACGGGTACTCATCAGGCGGACAGGGCAACTTCATCTGGCCGGTGATCGGCCCAATATCGTCCTACTTCGGGCCGAGCCACCCGCTTGGCATCGATATCGACCAGTCTGCGTCTCCGCATGCGCCCGTCTGGGCGGTGGCCGATGGCACCGTGCTGTTCGCCGGTGGCGATCTCTGCTGCTCCTACGGCAACTACGTAATCGTCCAGCACGATGGAGGCATCGCGACGCTGTATGCGCACCTCGACTCGATTGCCGTGAGCCAGGGGGAGGCGGTGCAACAGGGGACCGTGCTGGGCACGGCGGGCTGCACCGGTCACTGCACCGGGCCGCACCTCCATTTCGAAGTCATCGACAACGGCGTCCGGCGCAACCCGTTGGACTATCTGCCCGGCGGGAACTCGGACTAAGCCTCGGGTTGGCGTCTAGGGAAGCACGTCGGGCGTTGGCGTAGCGCCTGGGAGCTGATCGGGCGGTAGCTGGACCGTCGGGATCATCGGTGTGAGACACTCGTCTCCGCCGAAGTTCGCTTCGAGAGGCCGGTTGTTCTCGACGTCTGCGATGGCGTGCGTGCGCACGGACTCCATGCGGCAGAGCGTTTCGCTATAGCCCGTCTGGAATGAATGCATCGCAGTGAGCATTGTCACGATGAGCGGCGCCATGAGGAGTGGTGCGACGAGCGCGAAGACGAACCGCATGCCGGGGCCTCCTATCGAGGTGGCAGGCGGGGGTGCCTCATCAGTTCTAACGAGGCACGCGCGGCGGACGTTGCATCAGGTCTGACGTAGCGGCTTGCGGGCAACCACGCCGTCGGCCGCAGGCGGTAGGTGGATCCCCCAGCACGAATCGGGCGATTCCCCTAGCTCAGGACCTTCTTCGTGTGCCGCAAATTCGATATGTGGGATAGATTGCTGCCGCTGGTTGCCTGTGGCGTGGCAGGCGCGCTCTTGGTGGCTGCCGTCCTAGGATACGAACGGAAGTCATCGCAACACGAGGCGGCTGCCACGTCGTTTGCGCGCGCTCAGGCGCCTCCAACGTCCGTAACCGGCGCAACCTCGAACGTCGCGGCCGCGGCGCGCGCCCCCGCGCAGAGCAAGCCACGCCAAACGAAGGCGAGCGCGACTCCTACGCCGCAGCCACGCGCGAGCTGTGCCGAGCTGCGTTCCGCGCACGACCGCACGCGCGCGGAGCGACAGTGGTTCATCGATCAGTGCATGTTCACGGCGAGGCGCACCCCGCAGGCGACGCCGCAGGCGCTGGCGTCGCTCCTGTACGCCCAAGGCCTGGGCGTATCGGCCGCCGGCAATGGTCGCTCGGCCGCCTCGGCGACGCCGCCTCCGTGGCTAACGAACGTTGTCGCGGTGGCTGAGGCTGTTGCGTGGATGGAGTCCCAGGCGCCGCTGGCGCTCAACGCCTACGATCAGACGTGCGTTCCCATCTGGCTCAACGGACACTGGGTGGTGACGTGCCAGGTGAGCCTCGTGGGCTGTAGCGGGCCTCAGTGCGTGGCGAGCCTATCGCTGTGCGTGTTCTCCACGGAGCCGCTGATCGTCACGGATCCGAACTGTTAGCGTCGCTGTCCGGAGTTGAGGTAATCGGCGATCATGGTTGGTGGTGGGCGATGCAGGACTCGAACCTGCGACCTTCTGTGTGTAAACACTTCTTTCTATGCGCTGTGGCTTAGAATCTCACGCGCTGAGCGAAACGCGTCCAGTTATCATCTGGAAATCAGACTGGTTACACCTACTCAGAACCAAAGCGCCTTCCCTTCCTCTCATGCCTACTCACTCTTCGCCGTCGAGGGAGAGGTAGGCTTTCGCAGGGCGGACGCGGAACGACCGCTTGCCTCTTGATTTCAACCGGGCACGACCACGATCTTTACGTGCCCCAGGATGCGCGTCGTCAGCGAGCGAAGGCTGCCCCGGGCGGCGGTCACTTAACAGCAGACGCAAGCATGGACTCGTCCCTAGACTCGACCTTGCCGTCAGGGTCAGCGCCGGCAGCTGCGGCCGCAACCTCCTCTCCTATCCTGTCGTGCGGACAGAGTGCTCGCAGCGGAGCCCGACGCGCCCGGCACTGGCAAGGTGGTTGTACGACCTTGGATGGAAGAGGGAGCCAGGTGCCGGGAATTGCTTGATCGCGCACACCGGCGAGAGCGACGCCCGTTCCACCAAGCAAGCAGGTTGCGAAGTCTACGTCGAGTTAGATCGTGTCTCCTAACGTAGTTTTGTGAGTTAACACTTTGCGCGCAAGGGTCGCTGCTATCCCCTCGGGGTTCTTGCCACCAGGTACGGCCGGCAGCGAGTTCTGACACCTCGCCCTATCATACAGTCGGTTCTCGCGCTTCGGCCAGTCGTCTCCCACCGCAGTAGATCCGAAAGCTAAGCGCTTACTAGCCTAGGGCAGGAGGCTCATCCTCCCTCTGGGGGTGGCACGGGCCGGCATGTCATCTCGCCTTGATACAGCTTGCATGCATCCGAGCCGGTGATGAGGAGATGTCGCGCGTTGAAGTACATGTCATCTTCTCCCACGCCGGAGTAGTGGAGGTCCGCGAGCGCCTGCGCGATCTTTGTCGTATCGTCCACCGTCCCTGCACGCTGCATCGCGGCGATCAGCATGTAGGCGGGGTCGTACGTGAGAAGTGCGGCGAACGCTCCCGGCGGTAACGTCCCGCCCGCGAACGGCTTGTACCTTTCCTCGAAGAAGGCGCGGGCCTTCTCGGACGTATACACGCCGGTATTTCGTGGCGCCGCGCCGGCGGATACGATCTTGTTCCGTATCCCTGACCCGACGAGGCTTTCGAAGAGATCGTAGGGTAGCGCGACGGCGATGTAGAACTTACCGACGTCGAGTTGCCAAGAGTCGCGCAGCAGGGCGAACTGATCGACGCCGGCGTCCGTAAAGTTTAGGATGATGTCGGGGTTCTTGCTCTCCAGTTGCGTGAGAAACGGCCGGAAGTCGGTTGTGCCCACCGGATAGAAGATCTGCCGCACACGTTCAAAGCCGGCAGCGGTGTATGCGTCGCTGAAGAACTTGCAGAACTGCTTTCCCGTCTGCGTATCGACACAGATCGTGGCGAACGTTCGGAAGTCCGGGTACTCCCGCTTCGTTTCGAGAGCTCCCGGTGCGAGAAACCTGCTCACGGCGGGCAGGGTCTGGAAGGCCCACTGCGATCCACTCTGCGCCTTGGCCTCGCTGGAGAGCGAGCTCACTTCGCGATCCGGGCAGGGGCAGAGATGGAGCACCTTCGCTTGCTGGCTGAGTCCGGTGGTCTCGGTGTCTCCCACGGCCGCGGGCCCCCAAATGACCTTTACGTGATCGTCCTGTACAAGTTCGGTGGCGACGGCCAGCGCTTGCGACGTGTCCGACTGCGTATCGTGCTTGAGCAGCTTGATCGTATAAATCGTATCCCCGACCTGGAAGCCGCCCGCCTTGTTGATCTCGTCGACCGCCAGCTTCAGTCCATCTGCGGCCGGTTGTCCGAATCCCGCCAGCGGACCGGACAGCTCAAACATGGCGCCCCACTTGAGCTCTACATGCTTGGTGACGTTCGGGTCCGTCCGCAGGATATCGGCAGGGCCGACGATGCCGCCGGGCTGCGGCGTGCTCTGCACGACGGGCGTCGACCGCGGCGTTGCCACTATTCCCGCAACGCTGCTGGTCTTGCTTTTGCCGCCGCAGGCCGTGGCGAAGCAGAGCGCTGCGAAAGCGAACGCGAGGAGCACTATGGGCAGTCGATGCACGTCACGCATGAGGCCCGGCCTTCGCGAGCGCGGCCATCGACACGCGCTCCGCGGCCTCCTGGCAGCCGCGCACGAGGTCATCGATCAGATCGCGGGCGCTCCGCACGGTCTGCATGCTGCCGACGATCTGCCCGACAGGCGTCCCTACGAGCGCACGGGCACCGGGTTCGCGGTCGGCATACAAGTGCATGCGTTGCAGCGGATCCATGGTGAGCATGAACTGGAGCGGCATTGGAAGCGCGCCCGGCGAATCCGGCGCGTCCCACGCCTCCGTCCAAGCCGTACGCAAGAGGCGCGCCGGCTTGCCCGTCCATGACCTTGAACGAACGGTATCGCGCGAACTTGCATCGATCAGCTTTTGCACAACGACTGGGTGCGTGTCGGCTTCGGCCACCGCCAGCCAGATCGAACCCGTCCAAACTCCCTCCGCACCGAGCGCGAGCGCCGCGGCGACCTGACGCCCGTTGCCAATGCCTCCAGCGGCCAGCACAGGCGTCGGGCTCACGGCATCGACGACCTCCGGCACGAGCACCATGCTCGCGATGTCGCCGGTATGCCCGCCGGCTTCCGTCCCTTGCGCGATGACGATGTCGACGCCGGCGGCGACCTGTTGCGTCGCCTGCTGCGCGGTGCCGACGAGCGCCGCGACTTGCACCCCGCGCTTGTGCGCCGCCTCGACGACGTCCGCGGGTGGGGGGCCGAGCGCGTTGGCCAGCAGCTTGATCGGATGCGCCAGCGCGATCTCGACCTGCGAGCGGGCGAGGTCGTGCACCCAGGCGAGCAGCCCTTCGTGCGCCGCCTCGCCTTCCGGCAGCGGTGGGACGTTGAATCGCGCGAGCAGCTCCTCAACGAAGCGGCGGTGTCCCTCGGGGATCATCGCCTCGAGGCTGCCGGGATCGGCGTCGATGTACGCCGCCGGCATCACGACATCAACGCCGTACGGCCGGCCGTCGACATGCTGATCGATCCAGGCGAGCTCCGGCTCCAGCTCATCTACTGAGAACGCGATCGCGCCGAGCACGCCCATCCCGCCCGCCTTGCTCACTGCCGCGACCACTTCGCGGCTGCGTGTGAACGCAAAGATGGGATACTCGATGCCGAACGTGTCGCAGAGCCGGGTGCGCATCGTCTCTACCTCTCCGGCGTGAACGTGATGGGCATGTGCTTGATGCCGTTGATGAAGTTCGAGCGCAGCCGGGCCACGGGCCCCGCGAGCTGGATATCGGGCAGGCGGCGCAACAGCTCTTCGAAGAGGATGCGGATCTCCAGCCGCGCCAGGCTGGCGCCTAGGCAGAAGTGCGCGCCGCCGCCGCCGAACGCGACGTGGGGATTGGGGTCCCGCGCGACATCAAACACGTCGCCGTCGGGGAAGACATCTTCATCGCGGTTCGCGGAGATGTACCACATGGTTAGCTTCTCGCCCGCGCCGATGCGCTGGCCGCGGATCTCCACATCCCGCGTCGTCGTCCGGCGGAAGTACATCACGACCGATCCCCAGCGCAGCATCTCCTCCACAGCGAGCGGCATAAGCGATGGGTTCTCAAGCAGGCGCACCTTCTGCTCCGGATGCTCGCAGAGCGCGAGCATGGCGTGCGAGGTGAGGTTACGCGTCGTTTCGTTGCCGGCGACGGAGAGGAGCATGAAGAACACGTCAAACTCGAGCGGCGTGAGCTTCTCGCCCTCGACCTCCGCGTTGACCAGCACGCTGACCAGGTCGCCCAGCGGCCGCTCGCGACGCTTGGCCGCCAGGTTCTCCGCGTATCCGAACATTGCGCCCGCGGCCTGCATCGCCGTGTCCATGGATGTCGCGTACTCCGGGTCCTCCATCCCCACCATCTGGTTTCCCCACTCGAAGATGAGGTGACGCTCGTCGCGGGGCACGCCGATCAGCTCCGCGATGACCTGCAGCGGCAGCTCCGCCGCGATATCGGTCACGAAGTCGCACTCGCCGCCCTTCGCCACACGATCGATGATGTCATTCGTGATCTCACGAACGTGCGGCTCCATCTCGCGCACCATCTTCGGCGTGAATCCCTTGCTGATCAGGTTGCGAAGTTTCGTATGGCGCGGCGGGTCCATGTTCAGCATCATCAGCTCCGTGCCGCCGTTCATGTCCTCGATCGTGGTGCCCTTCGCCGACGAAAACGTCGCGCTGTCCTGTGAGACGCGGACTACGTCGTCGTACTTGCTCAGCACCCAGAACGACGTGCCGGTAGGCGAGTCCTGCCAAAAGACGGGAGCTTCCCGGCGCAGCCTGGCGAACGTCTCGAAGGGCACGCCGGGCACAAACGTGTCGGGGCTGTACAGCATCGGGTCGGTGGTCGTGGTCATGTTTCCAGCTCCTCACCCACTAGTAGGAACGCGGAAGGCCCAGCGTCCATTCCGCGACGTAGTTCAGAATCATTTCGCGGCTCACCGGGGCGGTCTTGAGCAACCTCGCGCCGCTCCACTGACCGATCAGCCCCGTCTCTTCGGCGAAGCCGAGACCGCCATGCGTCTCGATGGCATGGTCGACCGACTTGATCGCCAGATCGGCGGCGAAGCACTTCGCCATGTTGGCGTAGTTCCCCACCTCGAGCGGGTTCACCTCGTTGTCGAACGCCCAGGCGGCGCGGTACGTCAGCAGCTTCGCCGCCTCCAGCCCGATCTTCACCTCGGCGAGCGGGTGAGCGATCCCCTGGTACGCGCCGATCGGCTTGTCGCCGAAGACCGTCCGCTCCTTCGCGTAGGCGACCGCCTTGTTGAGCGCGTACTCCGCCATGCCCGTGCAGATCGCCGCCGCCAGGATCCGCTCCGGGTTGAGCGAGTTGAACATGGCAATCGCACCCTTGTCTTCCTCGCCGACGAGGTTGCACGCAGGTACCTCGACGTTGTCGAAGAAGAGCTGGAACTGGCTCAGCTCCTCGCTTAGTGGGATCGGAATCGGCTGCATGCTGATGCCCGGGCTCTTCGTGTCGACGAGCAGGAGCGAGATGCCGTGCGATTTTGGCAGGCCGTGCTGCTCCAGCTCCTGCAGCGACGTGGTCCTCGCCACGAGCAGCATGTAGTCGGCGATGTCGACGCCCGTGATGAAGATCTTCTGCCCGTTGACGACGTAGCCCTCGCCGTTCCTTTTCGCGGAGGTCGTGATCTTGAACGTGTTCGTGCCGGCGTTCGGTTCCGTGAGGGCGAAGCAGGTCTTCATCGAACCGTCGGCGATCTTGGGCAGGAAGCGCGCTTTGATCTCATCCGAGCCGTTCTTGAGGATGCACGCGGAGTCCATCGCGACAACGAGGAGCAGCCCGGGCGAGAAGCCGTTTGCGCAGACCTCCTCGAAGCCCAGCGTGAGCGCGAGCAGGCCCATGTTGTTGCCGCCGTACTGCTCGGGCACCAGGCAGCCGGTCAGCCCGACGCCCGCGAAATCGTCCCAGAGCTCTTGCGGGAACTGCTTCTGCCGCGCGACCTCGCGCAGCTCCTGCCGGCGGCCCTCATACTTCTGGAGCATGGCGGCGACCGCGGTCTTTACTAGCTTGTGCTCGTCCGATAGCTGAAAATCGAATCCCATACGGTTCTCCGTTACTTCCCCTGGAACTGCGGTGTGCGCTTCTCCTTGAACGCCTTCGGCCCTTCGCGGGCGTCCTGGCTGGACATCACTTCCATGCCGAGCTTGAAATCGATCTCGAACGCTTTCTCCTCTGTTAAGCACTCCGTCTCGACGACTGCCTGCTTGATCTTGCGCACCGCCAGGGGCCCGTTCGCGGCGATGCGCGCGGCGACCGCGCGCGCGGCGGCCAGCGCTTCGCCGTCCGGCACCACGCGCCCGATCAGCCCCATCCGCAGGGCGTCTGCGGCCGGGTAGTGGTCGCCGGTGAGCAGCAGCTCCATCGCCCAGGTGTAGGGGATCTGGCGCCGCAGGCGCACCGTCGAGCCCGCCATCGGGAAGAGCCCCCAGCGCACCTCGGAGATGCCGAACGTGGCGCTCTCGCCCGCGATGCGGATGTCGGCCGACTGCAGCAGCTCGGTACCGCCCGCGACGCACACGCCCTCGATCGCGCCGATGAGCGGCTTTACGAGCCGGTAGCTGCGCAGGAAGCCCTTGAAGATCACCCCGGGGTCCTCTCGGCAGCGCTTCTCGAACTCGTTCTCGGGTGTCGCGCCCGCGATCGATGCGGCGACCAGCTTGTCGAGGTCGGCGCCGGCGCAAAAGTTGCCGTCCGCGCCAGTGATGATCGCGACGCGGATGGCGTCGTCGCCGTCGATCATATCCCAGGCGTCCGCGAGGCGGCAGAGCACCTCCGGGTCGACGGCGTTTTTCACTTGCGGACGGTTGATCGTCAGCACCACCGTCGGGCCGTCGCGTTCGACGAGGACCGCCGTCATGCGCGCACTCCTTCGCTCGTGGCGATCGCCTTCGCCCACTTGTAGTCCGGCTTGCCGCTCGGCTGCCGCTGCACCTCGTCGACGAGGTGTAGCTCGCGCGGCACTTTGTAGCCGGCGATCTTGGTGCGACAGTGCGTCGCCAGCTCCTCGATCGTGGGCGTCGCGCTCGCGCGCGGCTGCACGACGGCCGCGACGCGCTCGCCCCAGCGTTCGTCGGGCACGCCGACGACGATCGCGTCGAAGACGGCGGGGTGCGATCGCAGCGCCGACTCCACCTCTTCCGGGAAGATCTTCTCGCCACCGCTGTTGATGCAGTTCGTACCGCGGCCGAGCAGCGTGATCGAGCCGTCTTCCTCGACCATCGCCATATCGCCCGCGACCACCCAGCGCTCGCCGTGTGCCTCGATAAACGTGCGTGCGGTCTTCTCGGGGTCCTTGTAGTAGCCAAGCGGGATGTGGCCGCGCCGGGCGAGCATACCGACCTTACGCGTGCCGGGCGGGAGCGGGCGGTGGTCTTCATCGAGAACGGCGGTGTGCGGTTTCGGCTCGAAGCGTGGCCCGCGCGCGCCTGGCTTGGCCTCCAGACCGTGCCCCTGGTTTCCACCCTCCGAACCGCCGAACGTATCGAGCAGCCCGACGTTGGGAAGGCTTGCCTTGAGCTGCGCCTTCACGCCCTCGGAGAAGGTGGCACCGCCGGAGCCGATCACGAAGAGCGACGACGTGTCGTGCGAAGCGCCGGGCTGCTCCAACGCCTCTGCGAGCGGCCGCGCCATCGCATCGCCGACGATCGAAAGCGTGTTCACCTTCTCGTCCTGCACGAGCTGCCAGATGCGGTCGGGATCGAAACGCTTCGTCGGACAGAGCACCAGCCGGTTGCCGCTGAGCAGGAAGATCAGCGCAGCCCACTGCGCGGCGCCGTGCATGAGCGGCGCAGCCGCGAGCGATGTGATCACGCCACTGCTCTTAGCGTTCTCGGCGACTTGGTCGGGCGCAGTCGGCGGCTCGCCGTACGGGTTGCCGCCCATCAATGCGGCGAAGAAGAGGTCCTCGTGGCGCCACATGACACCCTTCGGCATGCCTGTGGTGCCGCCCGTGTACAGGATGTACATGTCGTCCGCGGAGCGCGCCGCGAAGTCTCGCGTGGCCGATGATGAGGCGAGCGCTTCGGCATACGGCTTCGATCCGATCGCCGCGCAGTCGGCGGCGCTCTCGTCGTCAACGTAGACGAGCACGCGCAGGCCGGGCACGCGCGCGGCAACGGCGGCGATTCGTGGCGCGAACTCGCGGTGGTGGACCAGCGCGACCAGATCGGCACTGTCGAAGAGGTACTCGAGCTCCTCTTCGACATAGCGGTAGTTGATGTTGATCGGCACCGCGCGGATCTTGTACGCGGCGACCGACGCTTCGAGATATTCTGTGCTGTTGTAGAGATACACGCCGACATGGTCGCCAGCGCCGATGCCGTTCGCCTGCAAGCAGTGCGCCAGGCGCGTCGCGCGCTCGTCGAGCTGTTTGTAGGTGAGCCGCGTGTCGCCGCAGACGACCGCTTCCTGGTCGGGTAGCGCGTCGGCCACGCTCTCGAACAGGTCTGCGAGGTTGAACTCCACCGCATGCCCTCCTACGGCCGCTCGCTGCCCGCGATCCACATCGCGAAGAATTGCGATCCGCCGCCGTACGCGTGGCCCAGCGCGACGCGCGCGCCGTCGACCTGATGTTCGCCCGCCTGACGGCGCACCTGCATCGCCGCTTCCGCGAAGCGGAGCATGCCGGACGCCCCCACGGGGTTCGAAGACAACACGCCACCGGACGGATTCACCGGCAGCTCGCCATCGAACGCCGTCGTGCCGTCGAGCACCATGCGCCAGCCGCCTCCTTCTTCGGCGAAACCGAGGTTCTCCAGCCACATCGGTTCGTACCAGCTAAACGGGACGTAGACCTCCGCCACGTCGATTTCGCCGAGAGGATTCGTGATGCCGGCCTGCCTGTACACGTCGGCGGCGCACTCCCGCCCGGCGCGCGGGTTCACTTCATCGCGGCCCGGAAACATGATCGGTTCGCTGCGCATTGCGCCGCCCAGCACCCACGCGGGCGGGTATGCGGAGCTGGTTGCAGACTGTTCGTCCGTGAGCACCATCGCGCACGCGCCGTCGGAGGAGGGACACGTCTCGTGGAAGCGGATCGGATCCCAGAGCATCGGCGACTCGGCGATTTGCTCCAGGGTGATGTCTTTCATGTGCAGGTGCGCGTACGGGTTGCGCAGCGCGTTCAGCCGGTCCTTGAGCGCAACGCGAAAGCCGACGTCTGCGGGCGCCCTCGAACGCGCGATGTACTCACGGATGTGCGGGGCGAAGTAGCCGCCCGCGCCGGCGACGACGGGCGGTTGGAAAGGGATCTTCGGCGTGAGCGCCCACATCGCGTTGCTCTCCGACTGCTTCTCGAACGCGACCGCCAGCACTCGCGAGTGCACGCCGCCCTGCACCAGACTGGCCGCAACGAGCGCCGTCGACCCGCCAACGCTGCCGGCGGTGTGTACTCGCATGATCGGCTTGCCCGTCGCGCCCAGCGCATCGGCAAGGTAGAGCTCCGGCATCACGACGCCCTCGAACATGTCCGGCGCCTTGCCGATGACTACCGCGTCCATATCCTTCCAGGTGAGCTCGGCGTCCTTGAGCGCGCGCAGCGCCGCCTCGCGCACGAGCCCTGCGATCGACAGGTCGTCGCGCTTAGCTGCGTGCTTCGTCTGGCCGATGCCGATCACGGCGCACCAGTTCGCCATCAGGCTGCCTCCAGCACGCAAACGAGGTTCTGTTGAAGGCACGGACCAGACGTCGCGTGCGCCACCGCCCGAGTCGCGTCGCCGTCCATGAGCCGCCGCGCAGCCTCGCCGATGCGGATCAGACCCGCCACCATTACGGGATTCGCGGCGAGCGCTCCACCCGATGGGTTGATCGCCACTGAGCGATCGAGCTTGAGCGCGTCGCGCAGGATCAGCTCCTGGTGCGTGAAAGGCGCGTGCAACTCTGCCAGATCGATCCGGCCACTCCCGAGGCCCGCTCGCTCGCCAGCCATCGCGGTCGAAGGTGACTTCGTGAGGTCGCGAACTCCTAGCGCGTGGGGCTCGATGCGGTGGTCCATGCCGCGGATCCATGCCGGACTCGCGCAGACGCTGCGCGCTAGGTCGCCCGCAGCCAGTACGACCGCCGCGGCGCCGTCCGATACCGGCGGGCAGTCGTGCTTGCGCAGCGGAGAGCCGACGTAGGCATCCTCGAGCAACGCGTCGACGTCATAGTCGCCGGCCACTTGCGCGTTCGGGTTGTTCTTCGCGTCGCGCCGGCTGCGCACAGCGACTTCGGCCAGATCGCGCTCGGTGTAGTCTGACGACTCAAGCAGCGCGCGCGCCTGCAGCGCTGCCACGCTCACAGTGTCCGGCCAGAGCGGGGCCGTGTAGTAGGGGTCGAGCTGCAGCGAGAGCACTTCCCGGACGTCGCCCAGCGACGACTTGCCGAACGAGTACACCAGCGCGGAATCGATGTCGCCATGCTGGAGCCGCACCCACGCTTCGTAGAGCGCCCACGCCCCGTCCATCTCGACGTGCGACTCGCGGATCGGCGGCCAGGCGCCGATCGCGTCGAGCACCGTCACGAACGCGAAGGGCTGGCCGGCAAGGTAATCGCACGAGCCCGACACGGTGAAACCGATATCGCCTCGCGGAATCCCGGAGCGCTCGATCGCCTGGCGCACGACGGGGAGCAAGATCTCTACCTCGTTCCGCTGTGCGTCGCAGCGCACGCTGGGCGACTGCGCGAAGGCGACGACGGCCACGTCACGCACCGTTACGGCCCGCCTCGGGACGAAAGTACTTGATCGTTTCGAGGCTCGGCGCTAGCTCGTCTTCCCACACAGCCTCCACGCGCATGCCGGTGCGAACGTCGCCGGCGTCAATCTCGCGCACCAGGTGGAACAGCGTGGTATCGGCGCCGTCCAGCTGCACGGAAGCGCAGACATACGGCGGCGTGATTTGCTGTCCATAGAACGGCAGGTTGACGATGCAGAACTGCGAAATGACTCCCCGGTCCGCCACCTCGACTTCGTGCTCGGTCGGCACGCCGCAGGTCGGGCAGCCGCCTCCCGGCGGCACGAAGACGTGCCGGCACTCCGGACAGCGCTGACCGATGATCCGACGCGCGGCCAGCGATCGCAGGAAGGCCGAACGCGCACGCCCCGCGGTGTATGTGTAGTCGAGGCTGATCGGCGTCTTGATGCCATAGACGCGCTCGCTCACGGCGCGGCCTCTGGCTCGAAGCAAGCGATGTCGTGGATGTCGCCCTGCGGTTCGTCGCGCCAGCGGATGCGGACGCGCATGCCGGTCGCCATGCGCGACTCATCGCCCGCGTCGATCGCGTGCAGCATCGCGCTGTCCGCGCCGTCAAGGCGGACCAGCGCCCAGGCGAAGGGCCGGTCGAGCGGATGCTTCTTCCGCGGCGTCGTGACCCACGTCCATGTCGTCACCACGCCTGCCTGGCCGATCTCGACGAGCTCGTCGAGCTCCTCACCTGTCTGCGGGTCATACTCGACCGGCGGCACGAGCACCCGCCCGTCCTTCGCGCGAATGCCCAGCACTCTGCGCTCTTCGAGCGCGCCGAAGAACCGCCCGATCACGGGCCCGACGGAGCGGGTGTAGGTGTACTCCAGCACGTGCGGCGCCGTGAGCGACTCGTGCGTGGCGACGCGCGCTTCGCTCACCGCTGCGCCTCCTCACGCTTCGCCTCGCGTTCCGCTGTCCGGCCACTGAAGAACAACCGGTCGGCATTTGCGTAGAGGAACTTGTCGAGCACGCCCTCGCGAAGATCGAGTTGTTGCGCCTCCTGGATGCAGCGCTCGAACGACAGCACCGGATGGTCGGAGGCGAAGAGGATCTTGTCCTGGCCGCGCGTGTTCATGAAGTGGATCAGCTCGGGCGGGAAGTAGCGCGGCGCGTACGCGGAGGTCTGCAGGTACAGGTTGCGATACTTGAGCATGAGCCGGATCGCCACCGACCACCACGGATCGGCGCCGTGCGCCATCACGATCGTGAGCTCCGGGAAGAAGTAGCACACTTCGTCCAGGTACATCGGGTCCTGGCACTTGCCCGGTACGGGCGGGCCGGGAAGCCCGGTGTTCACCGCGATCGGCAGCCCCAACTCGATGCACTTGGCGTAGACCGGATAGTAGATGCGGTCGTCCGGAGGAATACCGCCCACCATGAACGGGACCGCGCGCGCGAGCACGACCGGCTCGTCGCGCGCGACGCTCTCCAGCTCTCGAATGGCGCGCATGCCGCGCCGCGGGTCGACCTGCACGGACAGCACGAAGCGTTCCGGGTCGGCCTTAGGGAACGAGAGAACGTGCGGCGATGGGTTCTCGGCGTTCGTCGTGAGGACCGCCTTCTCCATGCCGGCGCGGTCCATCGCCTCCGTCAGCTCGGCGACCGAGATATCGCGAAACGTCTCATTCGCGCGCTTGAAGTAGTCCTCGGCCACGCGCGCCAGCCAGTCGGGCGGCGCGCTGGCACCCATATTGACGTTGACGAAGGTATCGATGGAGCGGACCACTTCGGTTACTCCGCGGGCGGGTCCATATAGAACTGCTTGCACCAGCGCCGGAATATCCCGATCGGGCCATCGCCGTCGCACAGGACCGGCCGTTCTACCATCACCTTGTGCTCCCAGATGGGAATGTCCTGCGAGAGCTGGCGCTCGATCTCCGCGATGAACGCCTTGCGCACGTTGTCGGTGAGCGACTCGCTCCCCGTCTTCTTCGCCATGAACGAGAAGCGCACGTCGACGTACTCGCCGTCGATCGGCGTCACCGACGAGACGAGCAGCGTTTCGACGATGCCCGTGAAGCGAACGAGCCCGAACCCGAAGCCCCAGGAGTCGGACGCGATCTGTCCCTCGATCGTGCCCTGCGGCGTCGTGTACTGCAGAGGAGACCGGACGCGCAGGATGTGGCCATCGATCTCCGCCCTCGTCCGAGGCTGTTCGGGAGTGCCGTGCACGTACTTGAAGTGTGCCGAGTCGACGGCGTTCTCCGCCATCTCCTGGTTGTGCGTGCGCACCTTCCAGCGCCGCCGGAAGTAGTCGGTCCACGCCTCAGAGCCGAACTCCGCCAGCACCGGCACATCCCAGTGCGGCGGAAGGTCGTGCATGTCGTGATGCACCATGATCAACCCGTTCACTTCTGCAACCGGCCAGGCGCGCTGCCTCGCTAGCGGAGGTATCTTCGTCGCATACGGCGCTTCCACACAACGGCCTTTGCCGTCGTAGCGCCAGGCGTGGAACGGGCAGCGGATCGTGCAGTCCTCTACCTTGCCCCCGTAGCCCAAGTGCGCTCCCAGGTGCGAGCAGTACGCATCGAGCACGCGCGCGATGCCGTCGGCTCCGCGAAAGAGCACCAGCTCGCGCCCGAAGTAGTGCAGGGGCATCACGTCGCCGTTCTGCAGCTCATCGGAGTACGCGACCTGGAACCAGCCGTTCGGGAAGGGCGGTACGGGGAAGCGATAGTCCGGCACGACTCGAGCCACGTTCAGCCCCGCCGCTTCTGCAATCTGTGTCATGAGCGATCTCCTGCGGGCTGACGCGCGCGTGTGACGCGCACGCCCTCCGAAAGCTCCAGCTGCCGGAAGATCTGTTCAACCAAGTAGTTGCGCCGTTCGATTAGAGCTTCGATCGAGAACGGATCCTTGCCCATCAGTCGCTCCAGGAGCGGCCTATGGCAGAAGTAGCTGATGAGCAACACATGCTGGTCATGAATAAACATCGCTGGATCGACGGGGCGGATCAGGCCGCGTTCGGCGGCTTCCGTCAGTGCGTCGAACGCAGGCGCGTAGATCGGCTCGACGAACCGGCGCAAGAAGGCATCGAGGTCGGCGGATTCCAGGAGCTCACGCTCGAGCAGTCGCGCTAGCTCCTGGTGACCCACGAAAAAGGCGTGCATCTGATCGAGCAGGTACGCCACGCGCTCGCGCGAGAACGGCCCGCCGAGGAACTCGCTCATCACCTCGGCGATGCGGCCCAGCGCTTCGTCTAGTACAGCCTCGTGGAGCGCTTCCTTCGTGGGGAAGTGATAGAAGAGGGTGGTCTTGTGGGTCCCCGCCGTCTCAGCGATGTCCTGCAAGGACACGCCCGCGAAGCCGCGCTCGGCGAAGAGGGCCGTCGCTGCGTCGAGAACGGCTCGGCGGCGGTCGACCCGAGGCGCTGTCCGACCGGACGGTACAGGTTTTGCTACCATAGGGTGCTATCTTGTCTCTCAGACGGAGACTTGTCAAGGGGTGCCGGCGAAAAAAGCCCTAAGCCGCGTGCAGGGTATCGATCATGCCTCCGACGAGCGCGGCGTCGCTCCGGAGCTCGGGCGCCAGACCGAGGCAGACCGTCGAGCAGACGCCGCCCCAGCGCTCGGCCAGGGCGTGCGCGACCTCATCGTAGGTCCCGATGACCGCGAACTCGGCCAGCATCTCGTCGTCGATGAGCGGTCCCATCTCCTGCCAGCGCCCCTCGAGGGACATGGCGTGCAGGGTGCGACCCGCCTCGCCCCAACCGTGGTGCTCCAGCACCGCGTGGTACGTGCGGGTCGAGGCGTAGAACGCGATGTGCTGGCGGACCCCTGCCTTCGCCGCCTCGACTTCCGCGCGCGTCGCACCTGTGACGACGAACGGCGTCGCGACGATATCGATCTCCGCCGTCGACCGGCCGGCTTTCTTGGCACCCTGCTCGATCGCGGGTAGGATCACATCGCGCGTGTAAGCGGCGGTCGCGAGCGGGTGCACGCGCAGCCCGTCGCACAGCTCTCCGGCTAGCCGGGCCATGTACGGGTTGAGCGCCGCGATCTGAATCGGCACGTGGCCGTGTTGCAGCGGCCCCGGGTTGAAGAACGGTGTCATTAGCGTGAACTTGTAATACTGGCCTTCGAAGTACGTTGGGCGCCCAGGCTGCTGGAACGTCCGCATGATAGATCGCAGGCACGAGACGTACTCGCGCATGCGCGGGCCAGGCGGTCCGTTCCATGGAGTGCCGTACCGTCGCTCGTTGTGACCCTTCACCTGCGTCCCCAAGCCGAGCGCAAAGCGGCCCTTCGAGTAGCGCTGCAGGTCCCAGGTCATTTGCGCGACCGACATCGGGCTGCGCGGGAACGCGATTGCGACGTTGGTCGCTAGCTCGATCTGCTCGGTATGCTCCGCCGCGATCATGAGCGGCAGGAACGGGTCGTGGCCCGTTTCCGGCGTGCTGACCCTATCGAAGCCGATCTCCTCGATCCGCCGCGCCGCCGTGGCGATTTCGCCGAGCGCGTTCGCCTGATCCGCGGCCCCGCCCTCGACCAGCACCGTCTCGACCCGCATTCAACACCTCTGCGCTTGGGCTGAGAATCAGCCAGATGCTAGCAAAATTCGGCCAACGGCCACACGCTGCCCGCCTAACCTCGCTCTTCGATGCCCTGGGCGGGCATGGCATGGCCGCACTGAAGAGTGTTGCCGGTGAGCTGACTGCTGATCGGCGCGGCGATTCAGAATCATCATTCTCTGCATCGCTCTTCTGATGGAGCACGCATCAGCGGTGTGTCAAAGGCGCTGTGCGGTTATGGTGTCGATTTAGGTTCGTGGTGGGCGATGCAGGACTCGAACCTGCGACCTTCTGTGTGTAAAACAGACGCTCTAGCCAACTGAGCTAATCGCCCGTGTGCACAAACATTGAAGCAACCGGCCTCGCTCCGGATCAATCGACCTTTTCCGCGACGACGATGAGGCTTTCGCCGAAGCGGACGGGAATGAACGGGACGCATGTCATCGTCTGCAGGACGGCCGGCAGACCGAAGACCGCAAGCTGGAGCTTCCCCGGAATGAGCGGCACGTACGGCACGTCCCACATGCCGTCGCTGAACGAGCGGCGAACGCGAAGGCCGGCCTGCCGCACGAGCGCGAGCCATTCGCGCGCGGGCTTGAGCGAGATGTGCGTTGGATCGCTGAGTGCGAACCAGCGATCGCCCTTGCGTTTCGCGAACGGGGCGTCCGTGTTGGGCGTGGCGAAGATGAGCCGGCCGCCGGGCGCAAGCGAGCCGGCGCACAGCCGGAGCACGGCGGTGGGGTCCTCCAGATGCTCGACGACGTGGAACGCCGCGATGACATCGAATGGCCCCGGAAGCAAACCGATGTCCTCTGCTGCGGCGACGCTGAGCATCGAGCGAGGCGTGTTCTTGCGCGCTCGCTCGATTGCGTACGGTGAGACGTCAATGCCGTAGGTCTCGAAGTCGTCCTGCAGACGGACGAGGACGTGGCCGAGGCCGCAGCCGATCTCGAGCAGCCTGCCGGCCTTGGCGTAGCGCTTGATGACGTTCGCGTAGAAGCGCCGCGCCCACCAATACTGATTGAAGCGGCCGCGATAGCCCTCGAAGAAATCGGCTCCATAGTGTCCATCGTTCATGAATAGACCGCCTACTATAATACTGGGTAATCGAATGGAGATGACGACGAAGGCGAGCCCGGCGATCCGATGACCTCTCCCCGCTCCCGTATTGCGTCGCTCGGCCGGCTGCGTTGGGTGGTCGGCATCGTCATCAGCGGCATCGCGATCTACATCGGGTTCGTGGGCGTCAATTGGCGGGAGGTCGGCTCGGCGCTCAAACAGGCGCACTACGGCTTGTTGGCGGCTGCACTGGCGGTGCTTCTCATCTTCATTATGATGCGCGCTCAGCGCTGGCGGACGCTGTTCCCGGAACGGCCGCTCAGCTTCCTCGCGACGTTCGGGGCGCTGAACATCGGCTACATGGCCGGGGCGATCCTGCCGCTGCAGCTGGGAGAGCTGGCGCGCGTCTACGTGCTGAGCGAGGCGGAGCAGATCAAGATGGCGCACGTCGTCTCAACCGTGATCGTGGAGCGCGTACTGGACGTCTTCGCGCTGCTGGGGATCCTGGCGGTGCTGATCCCCTTCGTGTCGCTGCCGAGGGCAGCCGCGCTGACCGCGCTCCTGACGCTGGCCGTGTCTCTCGTCATCGCGCTCGTCATCGTGTTGGCGGTGATCGACCGCGCGCGCGCTGAGGCGTGGCTGCGGCGGCTGTCGCAGCTGCTGCCGCTTCGCTTCCGCAGCGGCGCGGTGCGCTGGGGCGAATCGTTGCTCGATGGCCTATCGGTGCTCCGCAACCTTCGTGTGCTGGTGAGCGCGAGCGTCTGGACGCTGGCGTCGTGGATGACGTCGTCGCTTGTCATCTATCTGATCTTGCGCGCGTTCGACCTCGGTGTGCCGTTTGCGGCGGCGCCGTTCCTCCTGATCGCGACGACGTTTGGCTTCTTCGTGCCGTCTTCGCCCGGCGCGATCGGCGTGTACCATGCGATCAGCATCCGCACGCTGACCACGGTGTTCGGCGTCCCGCACGATGCGGCGGCTTCGTACGCCTTGGTCGCCCACGCCATCTACCTCATCCCGCCGACGCTGCTGGGCGCCGGGTTCTTTTGGCTGCATCATCTCAGCCTCAGGCGGCTGCAGGCCCTCGCCGATACCTCCACTGAGGATGAGCTCCCGCTGGAGCCCTCCATGACGCCCGAGCCGCCTGCTTCTTGATGGCAGCCGGGCGCTTGTGTCGCTAAGCTCCTGTCGATGCGCATCCTGACCACGCTCACGTACTATTCGCCGCACATCAGCGGGCTCACGGTCTACGCGCGCCGCGTCGTCCGTCGGCTGGTCGAACGCGGGCACGAGGTGACGGTGCTGACATCGCATTACGATCCCTCCCTACCGACGCGTGAGTTGATCGACGGCGCGACGGTCGTCCGGTCGCGCGTGTTGCTGCGCGTGAGCAAGGGTACGCTCATGCCCGCATTCTTCTGGGATGCTGCGCGTTTGATCCCGCGACATGACATCGTCTACCTGCATCTGCCGCAGTTCGAGGCGAGCGTGGTAGCGCTGCTGGCCAAGGCGATGCGCAAGCCGGTGGTGTCGTCGTACCAGTGTGATATCCAGCTCCCGCCGGGTCCGGCGCGCGCGATCTTCACGGCCGGCATCCGCCTATCGCACTACGTGGCGGGCAAGTGCTCCGATAGCATTGTGGTGATTTCGCCGGAGTACGGAGAAACGGCGCGACTGCCGCGTCACTTCCACCAGAAGGTGCGCGCGGTGTACCCACCGATCGAGCTGCCGCCGTCGCGCGAAGACGGCGTCTCGTTTCGCCGGTCGCACGGCTTGGGCGACGGGCCGCTCGTGGGGTTCCTGGGACGCTTCGCGGAGGAGAAGGGGATCGCGCATCTCATCGACGCGGTGCCACTCGTGCTGCGCGAGATGCCGAACGCGCGCTTCGTTCTCGCCGGGCCGACCGCGACCGTGCCGGGCGAGCGCGTGCACGAGCAAGTCCAGCCGCGCATCGATGCGGTCGGCGCTGCGATCGTGCTCCTCGGCATGCTCGGCGACGACGAGCTGGCCGCGTTCTACGACGCGATCGATGTGCTGGTGCTGCCGAGCACGAACTCGACGGAGTCGTTTGGGATGACGCAGGCAGAGGCGATGATTACCGGTACGCCGGTAGTTGCGAGCGACATTCCCGGTGTGCGGGAGGCGATCAGGATCACAGGCATGGGTCTGCTCGCTGCGCCACGCGACGCGCACTCGATCGCGCGCGCGATCGTGGCCGTCTTGCGCGACCCGGCGGCGTACGTGAAGCTGGCGGCGGAGATCCGCTCGCTGTTCGATCCGGAGCGCACGGTGGACGCATACGAAGCGCTCTTTTCGTCTCTTGCGAAACATCGCTAGGCTCCGATTCCGCGCGCGGCGGGAAGCCGTTACAGTACTCAGGCGATGAGCGAACCTCCGCACCGCACCTTCCTGTGGCCCGTCCGCTTGGCGCGGGGGGAGTCCGGCGAACCCCCGTCACTCTCCGATCGGTTGACCGCCGCGCGGTTTGGCATCGGCGTCACGTTCGCGATCGCCGCGGGCGTGAACCTGATCCTGCTCGCGGCGTACCTCTGGAGCCACGGCGGGCAGACGACCGACGTGACGGTGGAAGCGAACGGCGACCGGTACGTCGCGACGATCGACGGAAAGGCCCACGTCGAGGCCCGCCTCCCCGGCCCGCAGCAGGGCGGTATCATCATCTTGTTCGGCTCCACCGAGGGCATTCCGAGCCTGCCGAAGCCGCGGGGCCTGGACTCCATCAAGGTCACCGATGCGAACAGCGGCCAGACACTGTTCGAAGACGACTTCACCCATCGCGTCGGCGCACCGTGGAAGGTGGGCGGCGCGCCGATCGTGCGCGACGGCGTGGTGGGGTCGCGCGGCGATTTATCGCTCACCCTGCCGGAAAGCTGGACGGACTACGTCGTTCATGCGACGTTCCGGAACTTCCAGGCCGGCGCGATCATGGTCCGCGCGCAGTCACAGCAGGACGGCGTATCGTACACGTTCCGTCCATTCCGGGACTACGACAACGGCTTCGCGCTGGTTCAAGCGGGCAAGGGCGGCCAATCGAAACTTGGGCCGCAGCTCGAGCTGTCCCGGACGGAGTCGGTGAAGGCGCTGGTGTCGATGGTGCTGCGGTTCTATCCGTACGCCTTCGTCTTGCTCGCTCTCGGCTTCATCGTCGTTCTCGGCATCCAGCTCGCATCGACGTACGGCATGCCCAAGCTCGGCGAGATCTGGAGCGATCAGGTGGCGTTCGCGCTGACCGGCGGGCTCGCCGTGTTCGGGTTAGCTACGACGCTTTTTCTGAACTATTCCTATGGCTCGCACCTGCCGCACGTGCCGGATGAGCTCTCCTATCTCTTTCAAGCGAAGCTGCTCTCGGCCGGCCACCTCACGGCGCCGCTGCCGCCGGTTCAGAGCGTCTTCGATTACTTCTATCCGCCGTTCATCATCCAGACGAACGGCCACTGGGCCGGCGTGTACCCGTTCGGGCACCCGCTGCTGCTCGCGATCGGCGTACGTTTCGGCGCGCCGTGGATCATCCCGCCCATCGTGGGCGCGCTGTCCGTCGTGCTTTTGTTCTTGATCGGACGCAAGGTATACAGCGCGCGCGTGGGCGCGCTTGCGGCGCTGCTGTTCGTCGCCTCGCCGTTCTATCTCATGACAGCGAGCAACTTCATGAGTCACAATACCGCCGCGTTCTATCTCCTCGGTGTGCTCGCGTGCATCGTGTACGCCGAACGGCGGCCGGTGCTGCTCGGCGCGCTGGGCGGGCTGGCATTCGGGCTGCTGTTCAATACGCAGGCGTTGACGGCGGTTGTGCTGGTCGCGCCGATCGGGCTCTTGTTACTGAGTGAGCTCCTGCCTGAGGAGCGGAGGCGCATGGGGCGCGCCTTCTACGTGAGCTTCGTGGCGGGCGGCGTCGTGATGCTGCTCGCGTACTTCCTCTACAACCGCGGCGTGACCGGCGATGCGTTCACCAGCGCCCTTTCGGACACGAGCGGCAAGTTCCTTGGTTTCGGCGGACAGAACAGCCCCGCGCTCGGCATCCAGAACCAGGGACTGCAGATGTCAGTCCTGCTGCTGGTGCTCAACGGCTGGCCGCTCCTCATCGGCCTGGCATTCGTGCTGCTGCCGTTCGCGCTGGGCACGCGAGAGCGCTGGGACTGGTTCCTGCTCGTCGCGATCGTCTGCGCCCTGGGGGCGTACGTGCTCTACATCGGCGCCGGCATCATGCACGGCCCGCGCTACTGGTACGTGGTGAGCCCGCTGCTGATGCTCCTGTCCGCTCGAGGGGCCGAGCGCGCGGGCGAGGTGCTGAGCGCCGCGGCCGACCGCCTGCGGGAGGTCATCGTCCCTTCGCGGGTGGGGGCGCGCTGGGCGGGCGTGCTGGTGGTGTATGTCTTCATTGCGGCTCTCGCCGGAACGAGCGCGTACAACTGGCTGCTCGGTCACGACAGGACGTGGAGCGATCTCTTCGTGCCGGCGCAGGCGAGCGACCTGAAGGGCTTCAACGGCAGCGATGACCGGCTGATCAAGCTGATAGACGATGCGCATCTGCACAACGCTCTCGTCCTTGTCGCCGACGACTGCGGAGGCTGGCAGTGCTACGGCAGCGTGTTCTTGCGCAACAAGCCGACGCTCGACGGCGATGTCGTCTACGCGAGGGACGTGGCGGACCGTCGCGCCGATCTGTTCAAGGCTTACCCCGGCCGGCTCGTCTACTACGCGGACTACGGCCCGCCTACGTATCTCTCGATCTACGGCAGCACGCAGCCTCTGGCGCAGATCGGTTTGGCCACGCCGCCGCTGGCGCGCGACATCACCCTGCCCACGCCGACAGCTACGGCGACGCCCGATCCGGCAGAGGCACGCCTGCGGGACGATCAGCGCAAGCGGGACCTCGATGCGATCGCGGGCGCGCTGCAGGAGTACTACGCGAGGCACGGCGGCTATCCGACGGCGGACGGCGTGCAGAGTTTCTGCCGCTACAAGGAGCTCGATTCGGGGTGCAAGGTGAGCGAGGTGCTCGATCCTGTCCCGCAGGACCCGCAGAGCGGCCAGACGTACTACTACTGGTCGAACGGGACGTCGTTCTACCTCTTCGCAGACATGGAGACAGAGACGGGCTCGTCTCAGTGCGAGGGGGCGCCCGTCGAACCGGACGTTAGGGGCTACCCCTACTGCATCCACGGCGGGTCGACACCCGCCGTCGCGACAACGACCCCAACGCAGACATTAGCTCCGTGACAGCCTGATCAGCGTCCGCCCGACGCGCGCGAGGCTGTCCAGGTTGTGGACGGGCAGGAACTCGTCGACGAAGGAGAGGGCAGCCGACATCCCCTGCGCGACTGGCTGGTAGTCGGACGCGCCGAGCAGCGGGTTGAGCCAGAGGATGCGGTACGCGCGTCGTTTGAGCGATTTCATCTCGCGTGAGAGCTGCGCGATGTCGCCGCGGTCCCAGCCGTCGCTGATGATGACGATGACGGTGCGCGGCCCGACGCGCTGCTTGGCGTAGCCGCGCTGGAACTCGCCCAGCGACGCCCCGATGCGCGTGCCGCCCGACCAGCCCTCGACGCGGCGCGCGACCTGCTCCAGCGCGTCTTCGAACGAGCGCGCGCGCAGCATCGGCGTGACATCGAAGAGCCGCGTGCTGAAGACGAAGGTGCTGACGCCGCGCAGCTCGCTCTGGAGGCCGTAGAGGAACTGCGTCAGGAAGCGCGCATAGACGTCCATCGATCCGCTCACGTCGCAGAGAAGCACGAGGTTAAGGCGGCGCACCCTGCGCTTGCGGTACAAGAGCCGGTCGATCTCGCCGCCGCGACGCGCGGCCATGCGCAGACTGCGCCGCAGGTCGAGCTCGCGGCCGCTGTGCGATGAGCGACGCCTTCGCGTTGTCGAGGTTGCCAGCTTGTGCGCGAGACGGCGCAGGTAGCGGCGCGCCTCGCGCACCTCATCGTCGCGGAAGTTAGCGAAGTCTTTCTGCACCAGCAGGTCCTCCGCGCTGTAGGAGCGTGGCGGCGTGTCCCCTTCGGGATGCGCGGCCGCGCTGTCGCCGCGCGTGTACGCGTGCTCGATGACCTGCTCCGCGCCCAGCCGCGCCTGGCCGCCGGTGATCGCTGGCGGCTCGAGATCGCGCTCAGGGGGCTCTTCGCGGCCGGGCACACGCCAGAAGCGATCGAAGAGCGCGTCGAATACCTGGCGGTCCTCGATGCGGGTAATCAGGCTCGCTGCGAGCGCGTGGCGGACATCGTCGCGCCGTGTGACATCGATCGCGGCGAGGCTCTGCGCTGCGCTCAGCAGCTGGGTGGTCGTGAGATCGATCTCGCCGGCTTTGAGCAGCGCGGCGAACTGCACGAGGTTCGCGCCGATCGCGCCCCGGCGCGTATCGAGCTGCGCCAGCACGCGCTCGAGGACGGCGCCATCGTTCGCGTTCACAATCGTTTCGTGAACACCAGCGAGTCTTGCTCCATGCCGTTTGCGAGGTAGAAGCGGTGGGCGTCCTTGCGCCCGACGCCGGAGTGGAGCTGCACGAAATCGCAGCCGCGCGCGCGGCCCCAGTCGATGGCGGCATCGAGCAGGAGCTTGCCGGTACCTTTGCCGCGCTGGTCCGGCAGCACGATGAGGTCCTCCACCCAACAGCGCAGGCCGTAGCGGATCGAGAGCGTATCGACATACACGGTCGCCGCGCCGGCCGGCGTGTGGCCATTGAACGCAAGGAGCACGTCGGAGTCCTCGTCGCCGACCGCGCGGCGAAAGCCCTCCTGCGCGCGGTCGCGGGTGTAATCGCCGGGCTTGCGCCCCGGCGCGACGAAGAGCTCCTCGATCAGCGCGAGCGCCTCAGCCTCGTCATCGAACCGCGCGGGTCGGATGGTGGTGGCAGTCATAGCAGCCGCTTCGTCTCCGCTTTCTCCCGCTCGACCGGTGCCTGTGCGAACGGAGAACGCTGTGGCGGCATATTAGGGCGCTTGCCCTTGAGTATATCTCGCACAGTGAGGATCTGGACGCGTGGGTACTTCTTGCCCGATGACTCGTAAAAGCCGGCCGCCGCCGCTTGTGTCTTCATGCCTGGTGTCGGCTCAACAAGCGTGATGAGAATCCCAATGGGCTTCTCCCCATTCATCGCGCCGCGCAACTCACGCAGCATGACAGGAGAAGCCGTCCTAGTTCCCTTCACTGAAACGACTGCCCGCTTCGCCTTGCCTCCAAACTCTATGAACGGCAGAACCCCGTCGAGATCAGGCCCCTTCCCGCCGGTCGGTTGACCTCCAAGCTTGAGGATAGCCCAGAATTCGAACTGCGAAGGTTTCGTGGCAGCCAACCGCTGTGCGCTTGTGAAGTCCTGCGGATCCCCGACCTCCTTAATCTCGATGCTAGGAAAGGCATCTAGCATGCGTCTGCGGATAAGGCCGATTGCGAGATAAGTAATGTCGATTCCAATCCACTTTCGTCCGAGTTTCTCCGCAGCGTGAACGGCTGTGCCGCAGCCGCAGAATGGATCGAGAACCACATCGCCGGGATTAGAGGAGGCTCCAACTATTCGTTCCAAAAGACCAAGAGGTTTCTGGGTCTGATAGCCAAGCCGCTCTTTGGATCCGGCGGACACCGGATAGATATCTGTCCAAACGTCCTGAAGGGAAACGCCTTGCATGTCATCGGCGTAGATCTTCAATCTAGGCATGCCAGTTTTTCGCCAGAATATCCGGCCCTCCCGGATGAAACGCTGCATATTCTCCTTCGAGTAGGCCCAGTATCTACCCTTGTAGGGGCGAACTATCCTGCCGTCCGGTCCGGTCAGTTCGTAGGACGTGTCTCCTCCAGGTTTGTGCGCGGTAACGTCCGCGGTGCTGAAGCGGCGCCCATGTTCATCCACAAAGCGATAGGTGGTACTGAGATGCTGTTCTGAGTACGGGGAGAATTGAGGGTTCCAAGTGGCCTGGCTTGATTTCCCGTAGAACAAGAGGAGATCGTGAACTCTGCCAAATCGTCTCATGCCTTGCGCGGTATCACTGTGGGCAGATGTTCTTTGCCAAACGATCTCGTTGCGGAAGTTGACAGCCCCAAAAACGGCGTCCATAAGCACTCTCAGGTATGGGCCTGCGGTCGGGTCGCAGTGTAGATAAATCGAGCCACTGTACTTTAGCTTGCGATGCAGTTCAACGAGGCGGATAGCCATCATGGTTAGGTAGGCGGTGACGTCGTTGTGACCTAGGCCTTCAACCATGCTATTCAGTAGTCGCGACACGTTCGGCGGACCTTCGAGCATAAGTTCATCAAACGTGGCCGCGGCCCCGCCCAATGCCAGGTGTCTTCAAATGCTTCAAGCTGCGCCTCGCTGCCTGCGCCGCTCGATTCCTTGAACAGCACGTTGTAGGAGCGGTTGGAGTTGAACGGCGGGTCTAGGTAGATGAGGTCGATGGACTCGTCCGGGACATGGTTCCGGAGCACGTAGAGGTTATCGCCGTAGTAGAGGACGTTGGTGTCTAGCTTGCTCGCATGGGAGAAGTTTATCAGGGGGTCGGGCGGAGCTAAACCCATGCCGCGGACGTTAGTCCGCGGTCCCAGCTCCACCGCCACTAGGCCCTACGCGCTTTCCCTTCGATGGCATACGATCTCCGCATGGAGCGCCCCATGCAAGTTCCAAACAGCACGGTCGTGGACAAACAATTCGCGAAATTCCACCCCTCTAGATTCGAAAACAGCGATTTATTTTCCTCTTTCGTACAAACAATTCGCCAACGCGCTTGGCCCTTCGTGCGGCGGCCTGGCGCGGGCAAGAAAAACCAGCGGGGTGCGCGTTCCCCTCTCCCTCGGGGAGAGGGGCCAGGGGAGAGGGCCCTACATCGCGCGGTTGACGTCGGTCTGTTCGAGGAGCGCGACGAGGTTGCCGCGGCGGAACGCCTCGATGTCGTCGTTGTACTTGAAGATGCAGCCGAGCGTCTCCTCGACGGCCGAGGCGTCGAGCTCGTCGCGGTGGAGCGCGATGAGCGCCGCGCCCCAGTCGATCGTCTCGGCGATGCCGGGCTTCTTGTAGAAGTCCT
>CAYQLM010000008.1:0-49483 GCA_964418365.1 uncultured Dehalococcoidia bacterium | reverse complement strand
GCGGCAGTAGTGCCCAGCGCATCCCGCACCTCCAGCACGTGCGTCCATTATACGGCGCGCGTCAACCGCGTCATGCTACAATCCGCGCGGCGAACGGAGGTGCCACATGCCGAGGCGGTTCACGAAGGCTGAACGAGATCGATTCCTCCATGGCCGGCACGTCGCCGTGCTGGTCACGCTCGGTCCGGACGGCGAGCCCGTGCCGACGCCGATCTGGTTTCTGTATCGCGAGGGCCGCTTCTACTTTCGCACGGAAGTCAACGCGATCAAGGCGAAGAACATCCAGCGCGATGCGCGTGTCAGCATCTGCGTGCAAGAGGAGCGCGCGCCGTACAAGGCCGTCATCGCGCACGGGAGGGCGCAGCTCGAGAAGAGCCCGGAGTGGCTGGCGGCGTCGATCCCACGGCACTACCTGGGCTTCGTCGGCGCGATGGGCTACGAACGCGCGGCGCGCACCGCGATCGAGAGCGGGCCGGAGATCGCGATCATTGTGCAGCCGGAGCGCTACGTGACGTTCGATTTCACGCCGGAGACGCCGCTGGTGGGCCGGCTGTGGCTCCAGGCGAAGCGCCTGCTGCCGCCGTGGCTCTAGGCGCTGTGCTACAATCTCGCCTGCTGGAGGGCCATCCATGTCCGCAACTGAGTTCAGCAGACTGGGCGACGAGTGGATCGGCACGATCCTGACGCATCGCCCGGGCGCGGCAACCGCGCTGGGCATACACGACCACGACGGTGAGCTGGGCGACCGCAGCCGCGAGAGCATCGAGTCGCATGCGCGCGCGCTGCGCGGCTTCGTCCAGCGTCTAGAGAAGATCGACTCGGCGTCGCTCTCGCGTGAAGACCGTCTCGAGCACGAGCTGTTGCGGCGGCGCATCCTCTGGGAGCTGCTCACAATCGAGGACCTGCAGACGTGGCGCACGTCGCCGGGGTTGTACCTGGCCTCGATCGGCGGCGGTTGCAACGGGCTGATCATCCGCAACTTTGCGCCGATCGCAGAGCGAACGAGCAGCCTCATCTCGCGCCTGCGGCAGGCGCCAAAGCTGCTCGAACAAGGCAAGGCGAACCTCGACGGCTGCCCGAAGCCGTACGTCGAGACGGCGATCGAACAGGCCGCCGGCGTGCGCATCCTCATGCAGCGCGACCTGCCGGATGCCGTTGCGCATGTGAAGGATGCCGGGCTGCGCTCCGAATTCGAGGAGGCGCTGCGAGCAGCGATGACAGCCGTCGACGCGTTCTCGGCGTGGATGAAGAACGAGCTGCTGCCGCGATCGAAGGGCGACTACACGTACGGCGACGATCGATATCGAAAGCTGCTGGCGTACACGGACTTCGTCGAGCGGCCGGTCGCGGAGCTCGAACGGCGCGGGCGGGAGGACATTCGCGCGTGCCAGGAGCGGCTGAAGGAGCTGGCGGCGCAGATCGATGCGTCGGCGTCCACCGCGGAGGTGGTCGACCGCGTCGCGCAGGACCACCCGACGCCGGAGCGGCTGCTGCCGGATACCGAGGCGCTGCTGGAAGAGCTGCGCCAGTTCTGTATCGATCGCAAGCTGGCGACGATGCCGACCGACGTGCGGATCCAGGTCGCGGAGACGCCGTCGTTCGCGCGGATGACGACGCAGGCGGCGTGCAGCACGCCGGGCGCGTTCGAATCGAAGGCGGCGGAGGCGTACTATTACGTGACCTCGCCCGACGCGTCCTGGCCGGCGGAGCGGCAGGAGGCGTACATGAAGTTCTTCAACCGCCACAGCCTGCCGGGTGTGAGCGCGCACGAGGCGTATCCCGGCCACTACGTCCACATCTCATGGCTGCGCAAGGGCGAACGTAAGCTGCCGCACTTCTTGATGACGACGACCACGGTCGAAGGATGGGCGCACTACGTCGAACAGGTGATGGTCGAGGCGGGTTATGGGGGCGGCGATCCTCGATTCGAGATGATGCAGCTGCGCGAAGCCCTGCTGCGCCTGTGCCGTTACATCGCGTCTATCGGAATGCACACGCAGGACTGGTCGTGGGACGACAGCGTGGCGTTCTTCGAACGCGAGGGCTTCGCGACGAGGCCGATCGCGGAGCGCGAGACGCGCCGCGGGCAGATCGGGCCGAACTACTACGCCTACACGCTGGGCAAACACGAGATCCTGTCGCTGCGCGAGAAGCTGCGCGCGAAGCAGGGAGCAAAGTTCGATCTGCTGTCGTTCCACGACGCATTCATGAAGCTGCCGTACCCGATCCCGATGATCGAGCAGATCATGCTCGGGCAGGAAGGCTCAGTCGAATAGTGCAGTTCTTCGGATTCCCTCCTGATATTGTTGGTCCGCTTGTCGGCCTGAGCTGCTATCTGGTTATCGTGAGTATGTTCTGGCGCTGGATGCACCTCTTGGGGAGAGTTGTCACCTTGATAACTGCAGTTCTCGGCGCAGTCGCCGTGGCAGTATTCACCGCGCAGCATTTTGATGTGAGTTTACCTCTAGGTTTGCGTGTGGTCAGCATAGTTGGCGGTATCAGCGTCATCGCCTGGGTCCTTTCCATCCGCGCCTGGGTTCGCTTACCAACGAAACAACATTGACTTACCCAATCGGATGCATGCTTTTTGAGGCGCGGCCAGTATGAGTGACTACGATCTTGTCGTCGTCGGCGCAGGGTCGGCTGGCGGTGTCATCGCGACGCGCGTCACCGAAGACCCGAAGAAGCGCGTGCTCGTGCTGGAGGCGGGGCCGGACTACGCGACGATGGACGAGCTGCCCGACGACCTGCGCAACGGCCACCGCAACTCGATCGTGAAGCACGACTGGGGGTTTCACTACCAGCCGTCGGCGCGCTCGCGGCCGGGCGTGCCGCTGCCGCGCGGCAAGGTCGTCGGTGGGTCGAGCGCGGTGAACACGTGTATTGCGCTGCGCGGCCAGCCGGAGGACTACGACGAGTGGGCGCGCGTGGCGGGGCCGGAGTGGGCGTGGGAGAAGTGCCTGCCGGCGTTCATCCGCCTGGAGTCCGACCGCGATATCGACAACGAGCTGCACGGCCAGGACGGACCGCTGCCGCTGCGGCGCTACACGTGGGACGAGCTGATCCCGTTCCAACGCGCGTTCCTGGAAGCGTGCCGTTCGCTCGGCTATCCGGAGTGTCCGGACCACAACGATCCCTCGACGACGGGCTTCGCGCCGCTGCCGATGAACAAGCGCGACGGGAAGTGGCGCGTGAGCGTCGCGGAGGCGTACCTGCTGCCGGCCCGCTTTCGCGAAAACCTGACGATCCGCGCGCGCACGACGATCCGGCGCGTGGTGATCTCGAGCGGGCGCGTGACGGGCGTCGAGGTGGAGACCGACGGCACCGTGTCGACGATCGAGGCGAAGCGCGTGCTGCTCGCGGCGGGATCGATCCAGACGCCGGCGATCCTGGTGCGCTCCGGCATCGGCCCGAAGGAGACGCTGGAGTCGCTCGGCATCGGCGTCGTGCGCGCCGCGCCCGTAGGCAAGCGGCTGTGGGACCATCCGGCCACGCTGGTCGCCCTCAAGCCGAAGCCCGGCGTGGCGAGCTTCGATCAGCCGATGATCCAGACGTCGATGCGCTACACGGCCAGCGGCAGCGATGAGTTCAACGACATGCAGATGGAGCCGATCTCCTTCCTGCAGCGGATCGACTACAGCGACCCGAGCCAGATCGCGGTCGGCATCGCGCCGGTCGTGGAGAAGACGCACGGCTTTGGCCGCTTGATCTTCCATAGCGCCGATGTGGACGCGCAGCCCGAGATCCAGTCGGACTTCCTGAACGACGAATCGGATATCGACCGGATGCTGGACGGCATCGAGCGAGCGCTGCGGATCGCGGCGACGCCTGCGATCCGAGAGGTGACCGAGGCGCGGATCTGGCCGCGCGAGGAGATCGCGGCCGACCGCGACGCGATGCGCGACTGGGCGCAGCGCGCGTGCGGCTCCGGGTATCATCCGTGCGGGACGGCATCGATGGGGCAGCCGGACGACCCGTACGCGGTGGTCGATCAGTACGGGCGCGTGTACGGCGTCGAGGGCCTGTTCGTCGCGGACGCGAGCATCATGCCGACGGTGCCGCGCGCGAACACGAACATCCCGACGATCATGATCGGCGAACGCTTTGGCGAGTGGCTGCGGGAGGACGCAATATGAGAACCAGGAACCAAGAACCCAGAACCGCCGCATGAAACTCCAAGAGATCCCAACACCTGCCCTCGTCGTCGATCTGCGCGCGATGGAGCGCAACATCGAGCGCATGGCCAGTTACTTCGCCGACAAGCGCTGCAAGCTGCGGCCGCACTTCAAGGCGAACAAGACGCCCGCGATCGCGCGGCGGCAGCTCGCGGCGGGCTCGTGCACGGGGCTGACCGTGGCGACGGTAGGCGAGGCGGAGCTCATCGCCGCGGAACGCGTGTGCGACGACGTGCTGATCGCGAACGAGATCCTCGGGCCGGGCAAGGGGGCGCGCGCCGCGAAGGTGGCGAAGCAGATCGATCTCAAAGTCGCGATCGATTCGAACGAAACGCTGGATGATCTCGCGAACGCCGCGCGGGCGGAGGGTGCCGAAGTCGGCGTCCTTGTCGACATCAACGTCGGGCTGCCGCGCTGCGGCATCGCGGCGGGTGAGCCCGCGCTCGCGCTGGGAAGGCGCGCCGTCGCCACGGACGGCGTGCGGCTGCGCGGGCTGATGGGCTATGAAGGGCACGTCGTCGGGCTGGAGGACCGCGCCGAGCGCGAGGCGCGCGCCGCGAAGGCGATGCAGCGCCTGCTCGACACAGCGCAGCTCTTCCGAGAAGAGGGGCTGGCGTGCGAGATCGTGAGCGCGGGCGGCACCGGCACGTTCGACATCACCGGCGACATGGACGGCATCACTGAGATCCAGGCCGGGTCGTACGTGCTCATGGACACGGCGTACGCGAAGCTGGGCACGCCGTTCGAGCGCGCGATGTGGCTGCTGAGCACCGTGCTCAGCCGCCCGAAGCCGGAGCTGTGCGCGACGGACAGCGGCTTGAAGGCCTGCGCTGTCGATCACGGGAACCCTTCGGTGAAAAATATCGAGGGCGCGAACGTCATGTTCCTGAGCGACGAGCACGCCACGATCTCGCTGCCGCCGGAGTCGACGATCCGCCCGGGCGACCGCATCGAGCTGTGGCCCTCGCACATCGATCCGACGATCAACCTGCACGATGCGCTCTTCGCCGTCGACGGCGACGAGGTCGTCGAGATCTGGCCGGTGGCCGCGCGCGGCTATCGAGAGCAGCGCATGCTGGTGGGACGTTAGCGATGCCCCAACCTGTGGAGCTGATCTTGTTGCGCCAGCTAGCCAGCTACCTGAGCGTGCCGCTGTTCATCATCGGGCCGGACGAACGCCTGATCTACTACAATGAAGCCGCGGAGCCGCTCGTCGGCCGGCCGTACAGCGAGGTCGGGACGATCATGCTGAGCGACATCAACACCATGTTCCAGATCACAGACGAGTCCGGCAGACCCGTGACGGCCGATAAATTGCCGCTGACGGTCGCGGTCAGGGAGCACCGTCCCGTTCACGCACGCCTTATGGGCACGTCACTTGGCGGTGAGCCCCGTCATGTGGAGGTCACCGCCCTGCCCCTCCAAGGGCAGGCCGGACGTTATCTGGGCGCGGTCGCGATCTTCTGGGAGGCTGCGCCGTGAGGCTCACGCTCTGGGGCACGCGCGGATCGCTGCCGAGCGCTGGGCCGGAGAACGTGCGCTACGGCGGCAACACATCGTGCGTGGAGGTGCGGGGCGCCGACGGCACGCTGCTCGTGCTCGACGCGGGCACCGGCATCCGGCGGCTGGGCTACGCCGTCGAGCGCGAGATCCCGCGCGTCGACATCCTGCTGACGCACCTGCACATGGACCACATCGTGGGCCTGGGCTTCTTCGCGCCGCTGTACCAGGAGGGGCTCGAGGTGCATATCTGGGGCCCGCCCTCGACGCGGCTCGATCTGACGGCGCGGTTGACGAAGTACCTCTCGCCGCCGCTCTTTCCCGTTGAACGGCGGGACCTGCCCTGCGAGCTGACGCTCCACGACGTGACGCCCGGCTCCTTCGAGATCGGCGGCCTGGCGGTGACGACAGACCTCGTCCTCCACCCCGGCGCGACGCTGGGCTATCGTATCACCGAGAACTCGGCCTCGATGGCGTATCTCCCGGACCACGAGCCGGCGCTCGGCACCGGCGAGCTGCCTCTCGATCCGGAGTGGACGTCGGGCCTCGCGCTCGCGGAGAACGCCGACCTGCTGATCCACGACACGCAGTACACCGCGGAGGAGTATCCCGAGTACATCGGCTGGGGACACAGCGCGGTCCCGCAGACGATCGCGTTCGCCGCGGCGGCGCACGTGAAACGGCTCGTGACGTTCCACCACGATCCGTCGCATACGGATGCGATGCTCGACAAGCTGCACGACGAGCTGCGGACAGCGTGCAAGCTGCCGTTCGAGCTGATCGCAGGGCGAGAGGGGACAACGCTGCAGCTCGCAGGCTAAGGGGGCGCGCCATGCCGGTCAATCGCGGGTTGATCAAGTTCGGTTCGCAGGTCCATCTCTTCTGGTACACGCTGACGGGCGGCATCGTCGGCGCGCGCGTGATGGGCGCGCCGGTGCTGCTGCTCAGCACGACCGGACGCAAGAGCGGTCACTCGCGCACGACGCCGCTGACGTATCTTCAGGACGGCGAGAACGCGGTGATCGTCGCCTCGAACGGCGGCAGCGACAAGCACCCGGCCTGGTACCTGAACCTGCGCGCCCACCCCGAGGCCGAAGTGCAGATCGGCCGCGACCGGAAGCGCGTCCGCGCCGAAGTCGCGAGCGATGAGGAGCGCGCCCGGCTCTGGCCGCTGGTGGTCCAGATGTACTCCGGCTACGACGAGTCAGAAGGAGACGACGCGGACGATCCCGGTCGTGATCCTGCGCCCAGTGGAGTAGCATCGATGGTCGAACCGCCTGAGCTCCGAACGGAGCGCCTGCTCCTGCGCTCGCTTCGGCTGGACGATGTGGACGACGTGTTCGCCTACGCTGCGGACGACCCGGAGTGGGCATTCTACAACAAGCCGGTCCCGCAGCCGTACACGCGCCAACACGCGGAGGAGTTCGTCGCCCGTTGTGTGGGGGCCGACGCGAGTCGCGACCTCGAGTTCGCTCTAGTGTTAGATAGCCGAGTCGTCGGGAGCGTTCGCTTGACTATCGATAAGGAACACGGCACTGCAGGGCTGGGCTACTCGATCGCGCGCGAACATTGGGGGAAGGGTCTGACGCCGG
The DNA here is from genome assembly GCA_964418365.1 of uncultured Dehalococcoidia bacterium. Lineage (GTDB taxonomy): Bacteria > Chloroflexota > Dehalococcoidia > DSTF01 > RBG-16-68-14 > JBBDXS01. Next base: position 42,216 of record CAYQLM010000008.1, on the reverse strand, counting down.
AAGCAGTCCGCGCCATCCTCGACTGGGCGTTTCCAACCTTTGGTCTGACGAAGGTCATCTCCAGCGCCGATGCGCGGAACGAGAGGTCCTGGCGCGTGATGGAGAAGGTCGGTATGAAGCGCGAAGTGATCGTTCGTGGGCAGCGGATCGCCCGGGACGGGCCGGCCGACGAGGTCGTGTACGGCCTCTCGCGCGAGGAGTGGGAGCGAGCCGTTCGCTAGCCTCGTGTTGTAGGATAAACGAGCTATCCCCAGCTCGAGCTGAGCGCCGAACATCAACGTAGGCAGGCCTAACTCGAATGGTTGAACCGCCTGAGCTCCGAACGGAGCGCCTGCTCTTGCGCCCCTTTCGTCCGGGCGACGTTGATGACGTGTACGCCTTCGCCACTGATCCCGAGTGGTCGCGCTACCTCATGAACGTTCCACAACCGTACACGCGCCAACACGCAGAGGAGTTCGTCGCGGGCTGCGTCCGCGCCGACCGAGGCGAGCATCTAGAGCTAGCGCTCGTGCTCGATGGATGCGTAGTGGGGCGCATCCGGCTAACCGTCCGTGACGAAGGGCACAGCGCCGGGCTCGGCTACTCGATAGCACGCGAGCACTGGGGTAAGGGCCTTGTTGCGGAGGCCGTCCGCGCGATCATCGACTGGGCGTTTCCCGCTCTCGATCTGGAGAAGGTCGTCTCCGGAGCCGATGCGCGCAACCGCCGCTCTAGGCGCGTGATGGAGAAACTGGGCATGAGCCGTGAAGCGCTTCTGCTCGGCCAGCGCGTTGCCCGCGACGGCCCGGCCGACGAGGTCGTCTACAGCCTCTCGCGCGAGGAGTGGAAGGCCAACTTCGGCCGCTAGCAGCTCCCCTCGCCATTCCGCCGTAGGGGCGTGGCCCTCAAGCTGCGCCCTTGGCTACAGGTGGCTTATCAAGCCAGCGACATACTGCAAGATGAGCGCGGCGTCGACCGCGTCGATCGCGCCATCGCTATTCGTGTCGCCGGCCTGCTGGCAGGCCAACGAGGGCAACAGGCCGGCGTCGTGCTGCAGCACGAGCGCCACGTCGACCGGGTCCACCAGCCCGTCGCAGTTCACGTCGGCGAGGAGGAGTGGAGTGGCCGTCGCCGTCGGCGTGTCAGTATCGGTGGCGGTTGGCGTAAATGTATCGGCGGGTGTTGGCGTGTCGGTCGCGGTTGGCGTCGCTGTCAACGTCGGCGTGTCGGTCGGCGCGGGACTTGGTGTGCCGGTTGCCTCGGGGCCAGTTGTCGATGACGGCGTGGGCGTCTCGGGCGGGAGCGTCGCGGTCGGCGTATCGGCAGGGATCGGCCCGCACGCGTAGTTCGCATCGAAGTCGCCGCCGTAGTACTGGATGAGCCAGACGCCGCCGCCGGCGAAGTTGTAGGAGTTCGAGCAGTAGTCGGGCGCGCCCGCATAACCGGCTGCCGTCGCGTACCAGACGGGAAGGTCCGGCGTGTAATCGCCCATCAGAAGATGCCACTGGTAGTTCGTGGAGTAGACGCCCACGCTCACGCCGCTGAGCGCCAAGAAGGCGGCGGCGCCCTGGACCGCCCGCTGGTTGTACGCCGTGTCGGCATACCAGGCGTTGGCCGTCTCCACGTCGAGCCACCAGTACTGCGAGGTAACGCCGGCGGAGTCGGCGTAGGCGTATGCGTCGGAGGCGGCGTTGAAGCCGTAGTTGAACGCGAGGCACGGCGTGTCGTCAGGGTCGCACGTCCCAGCGGGCCCGGTGTTCCCGCGATCAGCGGTCGATCCGAGGGCGCCGCTGATGTTCATGTACAACGAGGGCGCCATGGGAGCTAAGGTCGCCCAGGCGTACTCGCTGAAGAGGCAGGGGTTCTCGGTGAAGGGCCTGCCCCTGTTGACGCCGATCACGGCAAAGGACTGGATATCGGGAAGGGCCATATTGCATTGCGGATAGCTGATGTCGTGGCCACGGCCTTCGGCAGGATACGGGTTGGAGGATGAGTCGCCGAACGCCAGGAATACGAAAACGAGCGACCCGACACTCCAGACGATCCCCAGAACGCTGACCAGCAGCGCTGCTGGTGCCATGGCGGACCGCCGCGTGGAATCCCTTCGCGTACGCAAGTTGACTGTCCCTGCCTAGAGCGCGCTTCGGGCGACGGGTGAGCAAGCCGAGTATAGCGCGTGGCCGGGAGCGACGCGTCCTGCGACAAGCTCAGGATGCCCGCGGGGACAGGCTCAGGACGCCAGCGGGGACGTCCCTGAATCATGCTGAGCCTGTCGAAGCACGAGGGGCTCTTGTAGTAGGATGAAGGGCGAACCAGAATCGTAGGGGTGTAGTCAGCTGCGCCCTGACGGCCGGGCACCGGCGCCTCTGGAAACGAAGGAGACCGCCATGACGACGACATCGACGCGCACCACGCCGATCGACTACGCCGAGCTCGATTCGGCGATCGGGCTGAACTGGTACGAGATCGACCCCAACCTGCGGGCGCTGATGGACCGCCACGTTCCATCCGGAGACCGCGCGTGGGCCGAGGAGCACCTGCAGCACTGGGGCGCGCTGTGCGGCGGGCCCATCGCGCAGCGGGCGGAGGTCGTCGACCGGAACCCGCCCCAGCTGAAACGCTACGACGAGTGGGGCAACGAGGTCTGTGAGGTCGTCCACCACCCGGACGCCATCGCGAACAAGCGCGACATCTGGGAGCAGGGGCCGAACGGGCTGCGCCGCCAGGGGAAGGCCGTCTCGCCGGTGCTCGGCTCGGCGTTCACGTACATGCTCAGCCAGTCGGATACGGGCATGGTGTGCGCGACGGGCATGACGGGCGGCGTCGAGGGCTTCGTCGATCGCTACGGGCCGCCGAGCGTGCGCGAGGAGGTGCTGTCGCACCTGCAGTCGGCCGGCTTCGACGGATCATGGGATGGCGCGATGTTCATGACCGAGATTCGCGGTGGCTCCGACCTCGCGTTGAGCGAGACCGTCGCGACGCAGAAGAACGGCGCGTGGGTGCTGAACGGATCGAAGTGGTTCTGCTCGAACGTGGACGCGAGCGCAATCGCGACGCTGGCGCGGCCCGACGGCGCCGACGCCGGGCTGCCCGGCCTGGCGCTGTTCCTGGTGCTGGCGCAGCGGTCGGACGGGACGCACAACGGCATTCGCATCAAGCGGCTGAAGGACAAGCTGGGCACAAAGTCCGTGCCCACGGCGGAGATCGACTTCGTCGACGCGGAGGCGTACATCCTGAGCAATCCGAAGGCCGGTGCGGAGTCGGGCGCGCGCGGGCTAAACCGCATGATGAGCATGGTGAACGGCTCGCGCCTCGGCGTCGCGACGATGGGGCTGGGCATCATGCGCCGCTCGTTCCTCGAAAGCGCGATCTACGCTGCCCACCGCACCGCGTTCGGCAAGCCGCTCAACAAGCTCCCCATGGTGCGCGAGACGCTCGTGCGCATGGCGGTCGAGGTCGAAGCGGTGTCGTCGGTCGTGTTCGAGGCGTCGTCGCTCGCCGGCTCGTCGGGCGATGAGCAGAACCGGCAGCTCTATCGCATCATGGTGCCGCTGGCGAAGTACCGCGGCGCGCGCATGGGGCTGGAGCTGGCGAGCCAGGCGGTGGAGATGCACGGCGGCAACGGCTACATCGAGACGTGGCCGACGGCGCGCCAGCTCCGCGACGCGCAGTGCCACACGATCTGGGAAGGAACGGAGAACATCATCTGCCTGGACGTGCTGCGCTCGATGCGCCGCGAGCAGGCGCACGATGCGCTGCTAGGCCGTATCGAGGGAGCGCTGACGGCGGCGGACGCGCCCCAGCTCGCGCGCGAGTGCGACATCGTCGCGGAGTCGCTGCGAGAGGCGCGCGGCGCTATCGACTTCATGCTGCGCGCGCCCGACGATGTGCGGCAGCTACACGCGCGCCGGCTGACGAAGTGGCTCTCGGAGCTGATCGAGGCGGCGCTGCTGCTGGAGCAGGCGGCGCTCGAGCTGCGCGAGGGCGGCTCGGGGCGGAAGGCGGCCGTGGCGCGGCTCTACATCCGCGACCACCTCGGCGAGGCGCCCATGCGCGGCATCAGCGACGACCGCTCCGTCCTGGAGCTGTACGACTCGGTGGTGGGCTGGGCGGAGGTCGCGGGAGGGTAGAACGGAGGTCCTAAACAGGCCGCAAGAGGACGTCTCCTATGAGAAGGTCCTTGCCGTGCTGGTGGGGGACGGAACCTTTCACGTCTGTGATACGATGGGACGTGGCTACTTGATAGCCAAACACGTTGCGAAGACGGAGAATGTCGCTGACGCCTCCCGGATAATCTCGAGATGGTTGCCGCTTCTTGATGATAGGTTCGACTGTGAGGCGACCATCGCCGGTCTTGGACCAGATGTCTAGAAACTCGAAGAGGGCATCGAGTTCGCCCTGAGTGACATCCGCGCGAGGAGGACGTGCCATGGCAATTCAAGTGAGTCAGGAAGCCATGCTGATACTTCAGGGTTACGTGGATGGACGAGTTAGCAACGCCGAACTGGCCGATTGGCTAGCTGGTGCGGAATATGATTCATCGATCTCCGAAAGTGAGCGGGACGAGCTGGCGGGCATTCGCCTTGTCTTGATTGAAGCGCAAGAGGGGAGACGCGAGAAGGATGAGATTCTCGCTAGCGTCTCGGCAGTTCTTGCTAGCGCACAGCCCGGGAAGCGGATCCTGGCGGAGAGAGCCGAATCCAATACTTCTTGGTTCACTAGATCGACTCTCACTGCGGGGAGGTCCCCGGTGCAACGCGCTGGTATATCAATCTGAACGGAACTCTGGTCACCTGAGCTCCGTCGAAAAGAATATCGAACCAATACAATCCCTCGAACTGGAACTCGGTCGACATTTGGATGACCGCGTTCGCCCCCCGGTCTTCGCCTTCAAAGAAGACCGTTCCACCCCAGGCCTCAACTGCTGTGCCATTTGGTTTCTCAACTCGCACCTGTACATCGTGCGTTCCCCTGGCTCTTCCCGATACAAACATTAGAACCAGCTTCAGCAGACCCTCCAACTGCGGCATCTCCGTGGGGACCTCTGGCCCTGCCGCCGTAATCGTGATGCGATCAATTATGCGGATAAGGGAGAGAACGCCGTCTTTCCCCTCGATGACGTTCTCACAAAAGACCGCTGCTTTCAGAAAAGGACCGGTGTCAGAAGTCATGGCTGTATTCCTCCGTAAAGGTGTCATCGCCAATGGTAATCGTTGTGCGGCAGGAGAAGCTACGTCTCCAACCCCAGGACAAGTCCACGCTATACTCCCTTCGATGTCTCTTGCCATAATCGCGATTCCGCGCTGGCGTACCGGAGCATGAACGCACCCACGATCCGCCTCGCAACCGAGGACGACGTTGAGCATGTGCTGCGCATGCAGCAGGACCTGGAGCGCGAGGGCATCGGGTACGGCTTTGTCGCCTCGTCGCGAGATGACATCGCGGCGCGGCTCGGACCGTACTTCTTCGTGGCGGAGGCGGACGGCTCGCTCGCGGGCTATACGTACGGCTCTGTGCTCGTGAGCGAGGGGCTGGCGGTAACGCCGGCAGGACAGCGCTACCTCGACATCCAAGAGCTCTATGTGGTGCCGGAGCGCCGGCGGCAGGGTCTGGGCGGCAGGCTACTCCAGTCGCTCCTTAAGCGTGCCGCCGCCGACGGCATCGAGCGCGTGCACGTCTTCTCCTCCACCAAGGACCAGGACGCCATCCTTCGCTTCTACAGGCGGCATGGCTTCTCGCCCTGGGGTGTCCAGCTCTTTCGCTGAGCAGCGTTCGCCTCGCGCTATACTCCCCTCGATGTCCCTCTCCGTAGGCATCGATCTCCTCGCGATCTCGCGGCTGCAGCGGGTGCTGGAGCGGCATGACGGGCGCTTTCTGCGGCGCGTGTACACGCCGGAGGAGGTCGCGTTCTGCCGCGGGCGCGTGAACGAGCTGGCGGCGCGCTTCGCGGCGAAAGAGGCGGTGATGAAGGCCCTGGGCACGGGCATCCGCGGCGTCGCATGGCGCGAGATCGAGGTGCTGCCGGACCGGCGCGGCAAGCCGCTCGTGTACTTGTACGGACGAGCGAAGGCGCGCGCCGACAAGATCGGGCTGCGCGGGATCGACGTGTCGCTGACGCACGAGGGTGGCTTCGCCGTCGCGGCGGTCGTCGGCGTGCGCGAGGGCGAGCCGGACGATCCGCAGGAGAGCCGCGAGCGGCTGGTGCGCGGCCTCAAGGAGCGCGGGTTGCTGTGAAGCTCTGCACCGCGGCCGAGATGCGGGCGCTGGAGGACGCGGCCGCGCGCGCGGGCCGCCCGCCCGACGTGCTGATGGAGGAGGCGGGCCTGGCGGTGGCGCAGGAGGTGTGGATCAACCTGGGCGCGATGCCGGAGCGGAAGGCGGTGGTGCTGGTCGGGCCGGGGAACAACGGCGGCGACGGCCTGGTAGCCGCTCGGCACCTGCACGACTTCGGCACGAACGTCGTCGTGCTGCTGCTGGCGGAACGACGCGATGACGATGCGAACTTGCGGCAGCTTGTCGAACGCAACATGGCCATCCTGAGCTTGTCGAAGGATTTCCATATTGAAGGCGCACTCGAGGGCGCGGACGCGATCGTAGACGCGGTGTTGGGCACGGGACGCGCGCGGCCGATCGAAGGCGCGCTCGCCGACGTGCTCGATCGCGTGGCGGCGAGCGCCGCGCCGGTCTGCGCCATCGATCTCCCGACGGGCGTCGATTGCGACACGGGCGCCGTCGATCCGCACGCACTACGCGCCGACGTCACGATCGCGCTCGGCTGCTCGAAGGTCGGGCTGCACACGCTGCCGGGCGCTGAGTACGCGGGGCGCGTCGAGGTCGTCGACATCGGGCTGCCCAAGGACGCGATCGATGCGCTGCCGGTGGAGCTGCTGAACCCGCGCTGGGTGCGCGAGCGGCTGCCGGCGCGGCCATCGGGCGGGAACAAGGGGACGTTCGGGCGCGTGCTCGTCGTCGCCGGCTCGGAGCGATACGCCGGCGCGGCGCGATTGGCATCGCTGGGCGCGCTGCGTTCCGGCGCGGGGCTGGTGACCCTCGCGTGCACAGCGACGGTGCAGCAGCTCGTCGCGGCGAACGCAAGCGAGGTGACGTACCTGCCGCTGGCGGATCGCGATGGCGCGATCGCCGCGGAAGCGGCGGTCGCTGTCGTGCGCGCCTCGGGTGGATACGACGCGCTGCTGCTCGGGCCGGGGCTCGCCCAAGGCCGCGAGCAGGAGGCGTTCGTGCGGCAGCTCCTATTTTCGCTGAGCGAAGACGCGCCGCCCGTCGTCATCGATGCCGATGGGCTGAACAACCTAGCGAAGCTGCCTCGCTGGTGGGAGCGCGTCGCACCTCGCTGCGTGCTGACGCCGCACCCCGGCGAGCACTCGCGGCTTACACGCACGTCGATCGAGGGGATCCAGCGCGATAGGCTCTCGTCCGCGCGCGATGCCGCGCGCGAGTGGCGACAGGTCGTCGTGCTGAAGGGTGCGTATACTGTCGTCGCCGCGCCTGACGGGCGCGCCGGCGTGAGCCCGTACGCGAACCCGGCGCTCGCATCGGCGGGCACGGGCGATGTCCTCGCGGGCGCAATCGCGGGGCTGCTGGCGCAGGGGCTCTCGCCGTTCGACGCGGCCTGCTGCGGCGTCTACCTGCACGCGGCGGCAGCGGAGGGCCTGCGCGCGGAGACCGGCGACGCGGGCATGCTCGCCGGCGACCTGCTGCCGGAGCTGCCGCGCACGGTGCGCGAGCTGAAGGGGCTGTCGTGAGGGAATGTAGGGGCGACCTTCGGTCGCCCGCGACGCAGCTCGATAGATCACCTCGTCTGCACAAGGCGGGCCGCTGGGGGAGGTCTACAGACCTCCCCCAGCATGCGAAAGGACGCCGCTCATGGTCAAGCTGATCTACGTCATCACGCGCCAGGCCGGCATGCCGGTCGAGGAGTTCCAGCGCTACTGGCGCGAGGTGCACGCGCCGATCGCGGGCGCCATCCCCGGCGTGCGGCGCTACGTGCAATCGCACGTGCTACCGGAGCTGTACGATCGCGACGCTGCGCCTGCCTACGACGGCGCGGCGGAGCTCTGGTTCGACGACCTAGAGTCGATGCGGCAGGCGATGCGCTCGCCGGAGGTAGAGGCGGCTCGCGAGGACGAGCGCAACTTCATCGATCACAGCAAGGTCTTCGCGATCGTGACGGAAGAGAACGTGATTATAGGCTCAATTCAGTAACAAACAGATTCTCATCTGATCTGAAAGATTCTTCGCTATCGTGCGGCTGCCGCCGCCCTTGCCGCTCAGAATGACATTATGAACGCTCGCCGCCCATCTCCACTGCTTCGTCGTGCCACGGGCCGCGATAGCGGCCGTCGTCCGGCTCGAGGTGGATGGTGACCACGGCGCCTTCGAGGCAGGACTTGATCGTCTCCTCGAGTTCGTCGCAGAGCGTGTGGGCTGCCTCGACAGTCTCGTCGGGCTTCACCATGAGATGGAAGTCGATGTAGCGCTGGCGGCCCGCCTTGCGCGTGCGCAGATGATGGAACCCGCGCACGCCGCCGGTGCGCTGTTCGCGCAGGCACGTTTCGATGAGGGCGCGCTCGTCCTTCGGCAGCCGGACGTCCATGATCTCCGACAGCGAGGTGAGGAAGACTTGCGCCGCGGACCAGATGAGATACACGGCGAGCATTAGCGCCGCGATGGGATCGAAGAAAGAGTGGCCGGTGATCGCGACGAGGCTGAGCGCAATGATGATCGTGATCGCCTGGACGACGTTGGTCCAGAGATGGCGCGTGTCGGCCCTGAGGGCGACGGAGCCCGTCACGCGCGCGGCGCGGCCCACGTACGCGACGACGCCGACGTTCACGACGGCGGTCACGCCAAGCGCGATGAGCCCGGGCGTCGTATCGATCTGGACGTGGTGCTCCATCAAGCGCTGGATCGCCCGAGCGATGATGTAGCCGGCGCCACCCGCGATGAGGAGCGCCTGTGCTGCGGCGGCCAGGCTCTCGGCCTTGCCGTGGCCGTATGGATGCTCCTCGTCGGCGGGCTGGTTCGCGAGCTGGATGCTGACGAAAGCGAACAGCGACGCGATGACGTCTTCGGCGCTGTCGATGGCGTCGGACAGCACCGCGATGCTGCCGGTCATGATGCCGACGACGAACTTCATGACCATCAGCACCAGGTTTGACGTAAAGGAGAGCGCCGCGGCGCGGGACGCGAGGTCGGTGCGGAAGCCGAGGACGCGATCGATGGAGCTCGGTGTTGCCATGGTGACTACGGGGGCGCTTCGGGGAGCGACTCGCCCGTTGCGAGGACGGGGCTCGGAGACTGAGCGGTACGGGCGGCGAGCTCGCGGTTCAGGATGCCGAACGCGATCAGCCCGACGATGACGCCGAACCACAACGTGCCGAAGCGGATGATCAGCGTCGCGACGGCCGCCTTGCTCTTGGTGAGGTGGAGCAGCGTCTGCGAGAGCGCCTGGATGCTCCCTTCCGCCACACCGAGGCCGCCGGGCGCGAACGAGATGGCGCTGGCGATCGTCGCGATGGGGAGGATGAACGCGGCGTGCAGGAGCAACGTGCCGCTGTGGCCGGCACCCAAGCCGACGAGCGTGAAGTAGAAGCCGAGCACCTCGAAGAACCAGGAGAGCGTGCTGAGCACGCCCATCTCGATCGTTGCGCGCGGCGAGAGTAGCGCGTAGCTGGAGTCGTAGAAGTCTTCGAACTGGGAGGCGAACCGGCGCGCGACCGGCATCCGCTTGCCGAGCTCCAGGAATCGATGCGCCGTCGGCCGGTGCCAGACGATGCCGAGAATGACCGCGATGCCTACAGCCGCCACGACGAAGACCTGCCAGAGGTTGCCGAAGACGAAGACGCCGGCCGCCGCGATGATCAGCAGCGCGATCGTGTCCGTGAGCCGCTCCGCGATGAGGATCGGCGCGCTGCGGGCGATGGGCGTGCCGTGCACCTCGCGCAGGAGGTAGCTCTTGAGCCACTCGCCCAGCTTGCCGGGCGTGATCACCATGCCGAGACCGGAGAAGAAGACGAGGAAGCTGTTGCGCTTCGAGAGCCCGCGCACGCCGATCTTGCGCAGGTAGTACTCCCACTTCACGAAGCGGAACACGTAGTTCATCGAGGTGAGGAAGAGGATGAGCGGCAGCAGCGCCCAGTTGAAGCTGCCCAGACTGCGAAGCACGTCGTGGAGATCGGCGTAGATCGAGAGCCCGGCGAAGACGACGAGGCCGAACAGGAGCGAGATGAGCAGCCGGTTGCGCAGCGCCTGCAGGTTCACAGTGGTTCTATGATACTGGCATCGTTATTCCGAGCGAAGCGAGGAATCTAGCCCCTTGAGATACGCATCTACCTAACAGGGTTGTCGGCTTCGCGTAACGCTCAATGTAACGGGACTTGGGCCGATCACTATCGTAGACGTTATGCGACTTGCGTTCATCCTGCTGCTCCCGTTGTTCGCCTTGTTGGCGGCGTACATGGCGCTCGCCGCCGCGGTCAGCGGATGGGACTCAGGTCAACGCGCCTTCGTGCTGAACACCGCATGCTTTAGCGCCCCGTTTGCGGGTCTCGCAATTGCGAGCTGTCTGGCGGCTTATCGTCTGTGGAAGACTGACCTGCCCTTCTGGGATGCCATTCACATGCAGGTGGTCGCGGGCTTTGCGCTGATATCGGTGACTCTCGCTGCGGTCGGCGTCGCGGGGATAGCCGGTGTGACAGAGGGTAATGTAGGCTCTCGCGCTATGAGTCTGATCTTTGGTGGCGTTACATGCGTGCTCGCAGGGCTCGCAGCGTCGGCCGCGTATCGACTATGGAAGGCGGGAGAAGACAAGTGGAGCGCGGTTCGAACGCGGGTGCTCGCTGTCCTCTGGTTGAGCGCTGTGTCGCTCATCGGCTTTGGCATCGCGGTTGCCGTTGCGGCTGGGCGCGACAATGACGCGGAGGCTTCGGCATTCGCATTCTACTTACTGGTACTACCGTCGGTTGGTGCGGGCGTCTTCGCCGCGGCCATCGCTTGGGTGCTCTCGGGAAAGCGGATGCCATCGAGGCGGGAAGGACGCGCTGTTGGGGCGTTGATTGTTGCGGCGGCACTCTTCTTTGGAAGCCTGTATGCGCCCGCTTTCGGTCTGGTCATGCTGGCACCGGTGCTCTTCGGGTTCGGCGCGCTTACGCTAGTTGTGTTCTGGAGAGGCCTGCGGCGGACTCCGCCGAACTCGTCGTACTAAGAGCTCCTACCCCGCAGCGGCTGTAGCGGCCGGTGCGGTGGAGGGGGCCTGGGCGCCTTCCGAGCCGTACTTGGCGAAGAGGCGGCCCCACTGCGATTCGGTGAGCCAGCGCTTGTAGGTCTTCCGCTCCTTCAGCGGCCAGTGGTAGTAATCGTGGAAGACTTCGCTGAACAGGATCGGGATGGCGACGACGGGCGGGCGCGTGACCACCTTCTGCAGTACCCTCGTCGGGCCGTACCAGGTGAGCCAGCCGAGGAAGCTGTGCAGGTGGCCGCCGACGCGGAAGTGCCAGTTCTCGCCTGAGACGTCATCGCCGACGACCTCGATCTCGCGCGGGTCGCCCACGCCGAGGCCCTGCTCGTGCGCGATGCGGATGTAGTCGATCTGCATCGGGTCGAAGCCCATCATCTTGGCGGAGACGGCGTCGATCGCGGTCTGGTCGCCCGACGCGAGGATGACGTTCTTCTCGACGGGCTCCATGATGCGCGGGCCGGGTCCGTTGCCGGCCATGGTGCCGTCCATGAGCGCGAAGATGCCGCTATGGATCTCCTTCTGGATCGCGAGGAGATCGACGAGCGTCTCGTGGATGTGCGAGTGGGTGTAGTGACGATGCGTGCTGAGCAGCCCGCCGAAGGCGTTCTTCATCGCGCCGGTGGTCGTGGTGTAGATGTGGCACTTGGCCGTCGGCAGGTGGACGATGTTCTTGCCCTCGAAGAAGTTCGGGATCTTGATGCCACCGGGGAAGATCTTGTCGAGGACGAGCATCTTGCGCTTCGGCCGGAAGACCTCCCACTGCATGTCGTCCTTCCGGAAGTTGAACTTCACCGGAATGCCGTGCTGGCGAAACACCGGCACGTAGTGGTTCAGGTCCTCGCCCTTGAAGGCGTTCGTCACGACGGTCTTGTTCTGCACACAGACCAGGTCGTTGTAGCCCATGTGACGCAGCCCGACGATCGTGCCCTCGAGCTGCCACGGCGTGCTGTTGGCGGAGGGGAAGGGGAAGTGCCAGGAGATGTTGTCCTTGAGGATCGTCGCGGCGGAGGGAACGAGGTGCTGGCGCGCGTCGCCCAGCTCTAGCAGACGCTCGTAGTCCTGGAGGACGGTCTCCGGCTCGGTGCGCAGAACGGCGACCTTAGCCCGCGTTGCCATCTACTTCCTTCTGCCGTCGGCGCCCGCGTTCTGCTTGCGCGCGAGGACGGCCTTCACGTCGGCCACAATTGCTTCCGCGGTCAAGCCGTACTTCTGCATCAGCTCGTCCCAGCGGCCCGATTCGGCGTAGCCGTCCTTCATACCGACGCAGCCCATCGGGACAGGCTCCCTCAAGGCTAGCACGTGGCTGACGAGCGCGGCCATGCCGGTGCTGACCTGGTGCTCTTCGGCGGTGACGATGGCGCCCGTCTCGCGCGCGGCGCCCACGATGGCCTCCTCATCGAGCGGCCGCAGCGTCGCTATGTTGAGCAGCCGGCACTCGATGCCTTCGCGCGCGAGTGCTTCAGCGGCATCGATCGCGGGCTTCACCATGATGCCGCAGGCAATGATCGTTGCGTCCCGGCCGTCGCGCAGCTGGTGCGCTCTGCCGAGCTGGAAGCGATAGCTCTCGTCGTAGATCACCGGGACCTTAGGGCGGCCGGTGCGGATGTAGAACGGCCCCGGCGTGCGCGCGGCGCACTCGATCGCCTGGCGCGCTTCGACGATGTCGGCGGGCACGATGACGTTGACGCCGGGAAGCGAGCACATCAGCGCGAGGTCCTCGAGCGACTGCGCGGAGATGCCGTCCTCGCCGACGCTGATGCCGCCGTGGCTGGCGACCATCTTCACGTCGAGTCCCGTCTGCGCCACGCTGACGCGGATCTGATCGAAGCAGCGCCCCGGCATGAAGACACCGAACGTGCTGCAGAACGCGATCTTCCCTGCCGCCGCGAGCCCCGCCGACACGCCGATCATGTTCTGCTCGGCGATGCCGACGCTGAAGAAGCGGTCGGGGTAGGCGTCCTTGAACTTGCGCGCCGTGGTCGAGATGCCAAGATCGGCGTCGACGACGACGATGGGTAGCCCTTCGTTCGCGAGCTGAACGAGCGTGGGGCCGAGCGCCTCGCGCGTCGCGGCCGGCGCGGCGGTCGTCATCCGCCGATCTCCGCGAGCGCCTGCTGTGCTTGCTCCTTCGTCGGTGCTTTGCCGTGCCACTCGGCGTTGTTCTCCATGAAGCTCACGCCCTTGCCCTTCACGGTGCGCGCGATGATCGCCGTCGGCTTGCCGTGGACTGTCTTCGCCTCGTCGAACGCGGTAGACAGCTCCTTGAAGCTGTGGCCGTCGACCTCGATCACCTGCCAGCCGAAGGCGCGCAGCTTCGCATCGAGCGGCTCCAGATCCATCGTGTCCTTCACGAACCAGTCGTTCTGGACGCCGTTGCGATCGATGACGGCGACTAAGTTGTCGAGGTGGTAGAAAGGCGCGCACATGAGCGCTTCCCACGTTTGGCCTTCCTGGCACTCGCCGTCGCCGAGCAGGCAGTAGACGCGATAATCCTTACCGTCGAGCCGGCCGGCCAGGCACTGACCGATCGAGTACGAGAGCCCCTGGCCCAGCGATCCTGCCGACATCTCGACCCCGGGCGCCGTGCCGATCTTGCTGTGGCCCTGGAGGCGGCTGTTCAGCTTGCGGAACGTGGGCAGCTCATCGACGGAGAAGTAGCCAGCCTCGGCAAGCGTGCCGTAGAGCACCGGCGTAGCGTGGCCCTTGCTGAGAATGAAGCGATCGCGGTCGGGCCAGCCGGGCTGCTTCGGGTCGTAGCGGAGCACACGGAAGTAGAGCGTAGCGAGGATCTCGACAGCCGAGAGCGAGCCGCCCGGGTGCCCGCTCTGCGCCTCCGTCACCATTTCGATGATATGGCGGCGGACGCGGCGGGCCGTGGCCGTTAGCTGATCGATGGAGTCAGTGGCTACCAAATGACAGATTCTCGGACGGGGGTCGTAGCACATTATACGGAGGCCCCTGCGCGGGTGTCTACCGGTACGGGTTTCCTTGAATGTCCTTGGCTATCCGCTATACTAAATACAGCACAACCCCGCATGGTAAGTAAGGGAGCGCCTTGCCAACTCCTGGGTGTAGTCAGAAGGAGCACGGATGTTGGTTCTCAGCCGCAAGGCGAACCAGGGAATCTGGATCGGCGACAAGATCTTCATCACGATCCTCCGTATCGAGGGCGGCCGGGTCAAACTCGGCATCGAGGCGCCCGCGGACGTCCGAGTTGACCGTGACGAAGTCCGAACTGCCGCTGTCTCTTCGTGAAGCGCCCGCGCCGCCGAGATACCGAATAACGACCTAGGGTAGCGCTGCGATCGGGCGGCTAGCGCCTCGGACCCGGCGAGGCATCGAGTCGCTGCGCCCAGAATCGGCGGTGCTTGGGCACAGCCCCGTCACGCAGGCCTCGCCATCGACCAGCAGAAGGCCGCGGTCGAGGAGCTGCGCCTCTTGCCCTACGAAGATATCGGCTCCTTTAGGCCGCCTACTCTGCGCTACGAGTCATACGGTAGAAGCGCAGGAACGGGTGGTCGATGTCCAGGACCTCCACTTGCGGGAAGCCAGCCTCGCTCGCGTAGCGGCGCAGCGTTGGGGCGCGCATGACGGTGCCGGTCGCGGCGGAGGGCCGGTCGGCCATGCCGGCGGGTAAGCAGATGAAGAGGCTGGCGCCGTAGAGGAGCCGCTCGACCGGATCGCCCGGTACCGTGAACTGGTCCGCGACACGCTCATCCGCGATGACCGCGCTGCCGCCGGGGACGAGCATCTTGTGGATGGCGGCGAGGGCCTCGACCGGCCGGGACAGGTCGTGGATCGCCTCGATCACCACCGCGAGGTCGTAGACGCCCTCGTTCGCGGGGTGTGCCGCGTCGCGGGCTGCGAACCTGACTCGATCGGCGACACCGGCGTCCGCGGCGTGCCTGTTCGCGATGGCGATCGACGAGCCGTCGAGGTCGAAGCCGTCAACGCTCACCTTCGGGTACGCGCGCGCGATGGCGATGGCCGCCCAACCGACCCCGCAGGCGATATCGGCGACGCGCGCCGGCGGATCGGCCTGGAGTCGCGCATGGAGGTCCGGAATCGATGGTAAGTACTCCGCGCCGAACTGATGGACCAGCCACGGCCGGTTGAAGTCGCCCTGGGCCTCGATACCATCGGCGCCGTAGTCGGACCAGGGTACGCCGCCACCGCTGCGATAGGCCTCCATGATCTTCGGCAGCACGATGGCGAGCGATGCGAAGGCGCGCGCGAGCGGCGCGATGGAGAAGGGACTCTCCGGGTCGGTGAGCGCCTCCCCGTGTGCCGCGGGGAGCGCGTAGCGGCGCAGGTCTTCGGCCTTGGCCGGATCGTCTACTTCGAGGACCTCGCTGACGGCCTGCTGCTCCAGCCACTCACGAGCGTAGCGGGGGTGGATGCCTGCGCGGGCGGCCAGTTCGCCGGCTGTCGCAGGGCCATCCTTAGCCAGCGCCTGGTACAGCCCGAGTCGGTCCCCCAGGTACGCCGCGTAGATATCAATCGCGCCGAGCGCGGCGCCGAAGAGGCGCTCGACGAAGGCCTCGGTCCTGCTGGTATCGACATTCGCCGTCACGTGTCCCTCCTGTCCGGGTGCGGGTCAGAGATGCGTGGAACGTATGGTACACGACCTCCCCTTCGCAAAAGCAGTGAATTTCCCGCGCTATAATGCAGCGACATCGCTGACAGAGGGCCGCGTCATCGACCAGCAGAAGCTACGCCATCTCCTCGATTCGGTCGCTTCCGGCACCACGACCGTCGAAGCGGCGGTGGAAGAGTTGCGCCTCCTGCCGTACGAGGACATCGGCTTCGCCAAGATCGACCACCATCGCGGGCTCCGCGACGCCCTACCCGAGGTGGTCCTCGCGCAGTGGAAGACGCCCGAGCAGACGGCTGAGATAGCCCGTCGCCTCGCAGAGCGGGCCGACCGCCTGCTCGTCACGCGCGCCGGCCCCGACCACTTCGCAGCCGTCCGAGAGACCGTTCCAGACGCCACGTATCACGAAATCGCGCGCGCCATCACGCTGGACCGGCGGCCCGAGCCGAAACAGGCGGGCGTGAGCGTCCTCTGCGCCGGCACGGCTGACCTGCCTGTGGCTGAAGAGGCGGCGGTCACCGCGGAGCTGATGGGCAGCGAGGTTGTGCGCCTGTACGACGTGGGCGTGGCAGGGCTGCATCGCCTGCTCGATCACCTGCCTGCGCTGCGAGAGGCGCGGGCGATCGTCGTCGTCGCCGGCATGGAGGGCGCGCTGCCGAGTGTCGTTGCCGGACTTGTGTCCGTGCCCGTGGTCGCGGTGCCGACATCGATCGGCTACGGTGCCAGCTTCGGCGGCATCGCGCCGCTGCTCTCGATGCTGAACTCGTGCGCGGCGGGCGTCTCCGTTGTGAACATCGACAACGGATTTGGCGCGGGCTACCTCGCCGCCGTGATCAACCGGCTCGCACTGAGCGAACGTCCGGACTGATCACTATGCTGACGCAACAAGACGTCGAGCGAGGCCTGGCTGAGTTGGGCCTGACCAAGACATCGCACGTCCTCGTCCACACTTCCTACAATTCACTCGGCGGGGTCCAGGGCGGCCCGCTCATCGTGGTGCGCGCGCTTGTCGAGTCGCTGGGTACGGTGATGATGCCGACGTTTACTTCGGACCGGACATTCGTCTGGGATCCGCGCGGCGTGTTCGAGGGCAACGCGTACGCTCCGGCGCCGCCGGCCAAGATGCGGGAGGCCGAGCCCTTCACGTACGAAACGCCGGCGAACAAGACGATGGGCGTCATCAATGAAACGCTGCGCACCGCGTATGCCGTGCGGCGTTCCGCCCACCCGAGCGCGTCGTTCATAGCGTACGGCACGCTGGCGGAGCAGCTTGTCGGGCCCGGCACTGAAGTCGACGGCGTCGAGCCGATCCGCCGGCTGATGGACGCCGGCGGCGATGTGCTGCTGCTGGGGGTTACGCACACGTCCAGCACGGCTATCCACCTCGCGGAGCAGCTCGCAGGTCGCCGGCTATTCTTCCGGTACGCGCTCACGCCGGCCGGCGTTCGCGCCGCGAGCGGCGGTGGCTGCGGCGCGGCCTTTGATGATCTGCAACCGCACGTCGCGCATCTCGAACGCCGGGTACTGCTCGGCAGCGCGACGCTGCGCTGCTACGCGCTGCAACCATACGTGGCGATCGCGCGCGACCTGGTCCGGCGCGACCCACTCGCGCTGCTCTGCGACACCTGCGATCACCCCCACAGGAGCCGGGTACCCGTATGACCACCGTCGCCTACCTCGACTGCTTCTCCGGCATCAGCGGAGACATGGTGCTCGGCGCGCTGATCGACGCGGGCGTTGCGCCGGACGACCTGCGCGGGGAGCTCGCCAAGCTCTCGGTGGGAGGTTACCAGCTCGATGTTGCGAAAACCCAGCGTGCCGGCCTCGCCGCAACGAAGGTCACCGTCCTGCTCGAAGAGGCGAAGCAGCCGCACCGGCGCCTGCCCGACATCCTGTCGTTGATCGAGAAGAGCGCGCTGGCGGGCGAAGACAAGGAGCGCACGGCGCGGGTCTTTCGGCGACTCGCTGACGCCGAGGCGCGCGTGCATGGCACCGAGCCGGACGGCGTCGAGTTTCACGAAGTCGGCGCGGTCGATGCGCTCGTGGACGTGGTAGGCGCGGTCGCGGGGCTGCGGCTGCTCGGCGTCGAGCGGCTGTACTGCTCGCCGCTACCAGCCGGCGGCGGAACGGCGAGAAGCGCGCACGGTGAGTTGCCCGTGCCGGCGCCCGCGACGCTGGCGCTGTTCGCGGATGCTGGCGCGCCGATCGCGGCGGCGCCGGATGCGGAGATCGAGCTTGTTACGCCGACGGGCGCGGCGATCGCGACGACGCTCGCGACGTTCCAGCGGCCGGCGATGACGGTGCGGGCCGTCGGCTACGGCGCGGGCGGCCGCGAGCTGGAAGGCCGCCCCAATGTGCTGCGCCTCTGGCTCGGGAAAGCGCTCGCGCGGCCGGCGACAATGCTGCTGATCGAAACGAACATCGACGATATGAGCGCAGAGCTGTTCGGCTATGCGCAGGAGCGGCTCTTCGCAGCGGGCGCGGCGGACGTCTGGTTCACGCCGATCCAGATGAAGAAGAACCGTCCCGGCGTACTCTTGTCGGCGCTCTGCCCCATCGAGCGTGAGCAGGACGTTGTCCAAACGCTGCTGCGCGAGACGTCGACGCTCGGCGTGCGTGTGCGCGAGATCGCGCGGCACGAAGCCGCCCGCGAGACCTTCGAATTCGAGTCGAGCCTGGGGCCGGCGGCGGCGAAGGTGAAGCGCCTGCCGGACATGGCGCCCACTGTCGCGCCGGAGTACGAGGCGTGTGCTCGACTCGCTCGGGAACGCGGCATGCCACTACTGGAGGTGTACCGCATCGTCCAGCGCGAGGCAGAACAACGGCTGGCGGACTGCAGCTAACGTATCGCCGCCGCGCCGTTGCGATAACTTCACGACGTTCGCGACTTCTTTATCGCATTTGCATGTGAATTTATGCTGAGATGCCGGATGCTTGTATAGCACGGACGGTTAGACAAGGATAACAATCTTGTCATCGGTAGACCGCGACCGTATTATCACGGAAACCGGCTGTTGCGGCGGGAAGGGAGGCGGCTGTGAGCTTACGTTCAGTTCTATTGGCACTGTTGAGCAAACAGCCGAATACCGGCTACGGGGTGGGGCGCCTGCTCCACCGAGATCTGCACCATCTTTGGGAGGCAAGCCTCCAGCAAATCTACGGTGAATTGGGGCGGTTGGAGCGGGACGGCCTGGTTGTGGTGGAGTCCGTCGCGATGTCAAACCGGCTGCCGAAGAAGCTCTACTCGCTCACGGCTGCCGGCGCAGAAGCGCTTGACGCCTGGCTCACGCGCCAGCCTGCCGAGCCTTCTGCCAAGGACGAGCTGCTCGTCCAAGTCTTTTGCCTTGGCCGGGTACCCTACTCCACCGTCAGCCGGCAGCTGGAGCAGCGGCGCGATGACTCGCTCATGGAGGCGAACGTCCTTCGCGAGCTGATGCTTCCTGTGCCACGAACCGACGCGGCGCAGCTTGGCCACCTCCTCACGCTGGAGGCATCGCTGGCGCGCGTTGAGGCGGAGGCATCATGGTGTGACAAGGCGCTGGCACTCCTCGGCGATACTCGCGATCGACCGACCGCCATCGGGCACGAGCTAAGGCCGGCGAAGACGGCGGGCTGACTTGGCAGCTCCTCCAGCTTGACATCCCAGCGATAGCGCAGCATACTGCGAACAAAGATTCTCCTCCCAGGTGCAGACATGTCTGCGCGCATCATTGCCCACGTTGACCTCGATGCCTTCTTCGTCGCCGTTGAGCAGGCGAAGCGGCGGGACCTGCGCGGGAAGCCGGTCATTGTCGGCGGCGACCCGGGCGGCCGGGGAGTCGTCGCGACAGCGTCGTACGAAGCGCGAGTCTTCGGCATCTACTCGGGCATGCCGCTCGCGACGGCCAAGCGCCTCTGCCCGCACGCGATCTTCCTGCGCGGAGACTACGGTGCGTACGAGCGCTTCTCGCGCGCGTTCCACCGCATCCTGCGGGACTACTCGCCGCTGGTGGAGCCGGGCGGACTGGACGAAGCGTACCTTGACCTCACCGGCTGCGAGCCGGTGATCACAGCGCGCGCCGCGGTGCATGCGGATGAGCCTCCGGCCGTCAGCGCGGGGCAAGACATTAGGCGGCGCGTGCGTGAGGAGTTGAGCCTCGCCGCATCGGTCGGCATCGCGAGCGGGCGATCGTTGGCGAAGGTGGCTTCGGACGCGGCGAAGCCGGACGGACTGTTGTTGGTGCCAGCGGGCAGCGAGGCGGCGTTTCTGGCACCGCTGCCTGTCCGGCGACTGCCCGGCCTGGGCGCGAAGGCTGAAGCTGAGCTGACGCGGCTGGGCATTAGAACGCTGGGACAGCTCGCGGTGCTGTCCGACGCGCGGCTGCGCGCGCTGTTCGGCTCGTGGGGGCCGGCGCTGCGTGAACGCGCGCGCGGTATCGATCCGACGCCGGTGGGTGGCGGGCGCGGTCCGGCGAAATCGATCAGCCGCGAGGGGACGTACGCGCGCGACGTGAGCGATAGGGCGGTGCTACTCGCTTCGCTGCGGAGCTACGCGGAAAGCGTGGGCGCGGACCTGCGGAGCGGCGGGAACCGCGCGCGCTGCGTCACGCTGAAGCTGCGCTACGGCGACTTCACGACGATCACGCGCAGCCACACGCTCAGGCAGCCGACGCACGACGACGAAGAGATCTACCGTGTGGGAGTAGGCCTGCTGGAGCGCGCGTTGTCACGAGACGCGCGTGCCGTCCGGCTCCTCGGGCTCGGCGTGTCGCAGCTCACGGACGATGAGGTACAGCTCTCGCTCTTCGATCGCCGGCGGCCGGTCGAGGCGCTGCTGGGCGCAATCGATCGCCTGCGCGCGAAGTACGGCCATCGTTCGGTAGAGACCGGCCTGACGTTCTTCGATCGCTACACCGGGTCGGAAGAATGGGACCCGCATCGCCACACAGGGCTCTCTTCGCAGGTCGGGCTGGGCACGGAGGGGCCAGCGGACGGCACGGGTGGACGCTCCGGCGAAAGCGCGCAACAATAGATGCCATGAGCGCTGTCGTCGACCTCTCATGGCGCATCTATCCTTGCGCTGTCCTGATCGCCTTCGGCGGCGGCATGTTCTTCTACGGCGCTGAGACGCTCATCAACGCGGTCCGGATCTCGATCTGGAACCTCGACAGGCCGATCGTGTGGGTGCGCGGCTTCCGGGCCGCGATCGTAGGCCTCGCCATTGTGGCGCTGGGCGCCGCCTGGCTGTCGCAGCAGCTCTGGGTGCTCTTGCTGGCGCTCGCCATCGGCGGCGAGGAGCTGCTCGAGACGTCCGTGATCCTGTTCGCGCTGCGCCGCGGCCAGCGGATCATGCATCCGTCGTAGCAGATGCTCTTGCTCTTGGCGCTCTTCGCAGCAGACGTGCCGCGCTGGATCTGGGCGGCGCTGCTGATGGCGGCCGTCGTAGCAGTGACCGCCCTGACGATGTGGTTGGTGCGCTCCCCGGTACGGCGAATACTGCCGTTCACGCGAGACGACGACCAGACACCGTCGGATGGCTGAGGGGCGAGCCACTCATTGCCGGTCTGCTTCCTCGTGGGGCAGATTCCTCCTCCTGCGGCGGACAGGTCGCTTCGCTCGGAATGACAGAACGCTTACGACAGATGTAGGAGCCGCAGGAGCAGGCTCGTTCGCACGCGGCGCCAGGCGCGGTCCAGTTTCTCGCATTCCGCGCCGGCCAGTCTGCTCTTGCCGTAGCGGTGGCGGACGTAGCTCTCCGCGAGCACGTCTATGCTGCCTTCGGTGCCCGGTAGTCGCCCGCCCAGCGTCCTCGCGAACTCCGCGGGCGTTTGGTCCGGCGCCGGCCCGGTGCGCGCCCAGGACGCGAGCCGTACTGTCTGTCCCCAGAGTCGCGCGGAGGAATCGAGGCCGCTCAGGCCGCGCACCCACGCGAAGCGCGCCCCCGCTACGCCCGATGCGAGCATCAGCGCCACCCCGCCCGCGATCGCGGCGATGATCCAGCCAGTGCGGCTGCTGGAGTGGGTGCCCTGCACGGCGATCCCGTTCGGGCCGCCGGCCGGGGGAATGAAGGGCAGACCGCTAAGGTCCTGTGGGTTGATCGTGTTTGCGTCGCTGTCGGGGTTCGCTGCTGCCGCGTCGGTGTCGCCGCTCGCCCGGTCGACCGCCCCGTGGCTGGGCGTTGGGTTAAACTCCACCCAACCGTAGCCGGGGAAGTAGACCTCGGGCCAGGCGAACGCGTTCGCCTCGGTGATGTGGAAGGTGTCGTTCGCGCCGTCAGAGCTCGGGTCGAGTACGTAGCCGACGGCCAAGCGTGACGGAATGCCGAGCGAGCGCAGCATGACCACCATCGCCGAGGCGTGGTAGTCGAAGTACCCGCGCTTGAGATCGAACAGGAAGTAGTCGACCGTGTCGCGGCCCGGCGGCGTGTCAGCCACCGTGAGGTCGTAGGGATACTCGGACCGCAGGCGCGACTCGATGGTCGCCGCCTTGTCATAGGCGCTGTCTTCGTTCGCTGTCCACTGCCTGGCGAGCGCCGAAACGCGCTCCGGGAGCGCCCCGGGCAGCTGGAGGAAGTGCGACTCTACCCAGGACGGGTACGCGTTGCCCGCCGCGCGCAGCTCGGCGGCGGTGGCTGTCGAAACGCTGCCGGTCGAGGCATACTCATCGCCCTGCTGCAGCGCGCTCGGCGAGACGATCCCGCTGACGTTCTGCGGCGAGCCGTTCCAGCGCGCGTCGGCGCGCTGATTCGTGTCCAACGGCTGGCCGATTGTGAGCAGGGCCTCGCCGGCGCTGTCGCTCTGCGAGAACACTGAGATGTGGACGGACTGGCGCTCGAGGAGCGAACGCTCGGCGTCGGTGATGTACGCGCCCAGCGGCGACTCCTGGTTCGCGTCCGACTGCCAGCCGTGCGCGGTGTACATATCGTAGGCCTGGGCGCGCAGGAAGGCGGGCACGTCGACCGTGCTCGCCGTGGTGATGTCCGCGACCGGCGTGTCAGCGAGCTGAATGCTGCCCAGGAAGGGAAGCAGCGCGCCGAAGTCGTGCACTTTGTACGACTTCTTGTTGTTCACCGATACGAAGAGCCGGCTCAGCTTCACCATGCGTTCGTTGACGGGCGATTGGGCCTTGTTCCAGATCGATCCGAACGCGCCGGTCTGGCTCGCCTGCGGCATCAACCACGCGAGGCCGAGGAGGACGAGCGCGAGCCAGAACGTGGCGTGGAGGACCGAGAGGCTGATGAGCGGCGGGTAGGGTGTGTCGCCGGCTCGCCACGTCTTCGCGCGCTCGAGCAGATTGAGACGCGTCGCGAGCAGCACCGCGCCGAGCAGGAAGACGACGAACGACAGGCTGAAGCCGCTCGGCAGGAAGCTCACGTTGACGAGCAGCACAGCGCCTGCGGGCACCAGCGCGAGCCAGGCGTTCTGCCAGCGGAAGATCGCCCAGGCGGAGAGGTACGACGTGAGCCAGACGAGCGGCACGACGAGGACGATGAACGGCAGGTCGTCGTTGCTGATGCCGCCGTACACCGCGATGTGGACCCACGCCGCCATGCGGTCGTGCAGCGCGTCGTACCGCGCGAGTGGCGTATCGCCGGGCAGGATGCTCATGATCTGCCCGAGCGCCGCGGCCGCGCCAATTGGCAGTGCGAGGAGGTGGATGTAGCCCTCGCGCCAGCGCAGGCGCGCGAGCAGCACGCCGAGAAACAGCCCGAAGAACGCGATTGGATAGAGCGAGGGCATCGTGTCGACCCAGTGCGCGCGGTCGATCGATGCGATGACGGCGAGCAGGATGAAGCCGAGCAGGACGAACGTGACGACGTCTTCCCACCAGACGAGACGCCGCCAGCCCCGCGGCTCCGCGGGCACTTCCGGCGGCGCGCCTGTCGGCTGATAGCGCGGCGCGAAGATCTCGCCCCAGCCCGCCTGCCTCATCGCAGCCGAACTCCGCGCGGGTCGGCGCCGGCCGCCAGCGTCGAGACGAGGTCATCGGATTGCTTCACCATGTAGGTCGGCACGCCGGCCGCTGCGAGCGCGCTGAAGACGAGCAGCGCGTTGCCCTCGCCGCCGAACGTGCGCGGCTCGAGGACGACCGCGGCGATCTTGACGCCGCGCGCGGCGAGGAGCTGCAGGCTGCCCACCCACGCGTCGTCCGCCGATGGGCTGACGATGACGATCGTCGTCCTGCGCCCAAAGCGACGCCCTTCGTGGTTGAGCAGATCGGCGAGCGGCACGTCGCCTTCGGCGCGCGCGAGCGCGAGCGCCTCGAGGATGCGCGCGTACTGTCCGACGCCGCGCTCGGGCTCGGCGAAGTGGAACTGCGCGCCCGAGGCGACGAAACCGACGCTGCGGTTCGCGTAGAGAAAGAAGCGCGCGATCGATGCGGCGATGCGCACGCCGTGCTCTTCGGTCGAGTCGTCGCCCTTGCCCGCCTGCGCCGCGCCGAAGAGATCGAGCACGATCCAGACGTCGCTGGCGGGATCAAGCTCGAACACCTTCACCATCAGCTCGCCGGTGCGCGCGGTGCTGCGCCAGTGGATGCGCGAAAAGCTGTCGCCGGGCTGGTACTCGCGCACGCTGGCGGCGTTCGGCGTGATCGAATACGCGGGGCGGCGCGTGCGGCTCTCGCCGGAGAGCAGCGCGGGCGGCGCCCAGAACCGCGGCAGTCCCTCCGCGCGTGGATACACGAGCACCGGCTGGGGCGCGCCGAACGTGTGTGAGCGCCGGAAGAGTCCGAAGAGATCGCTCGTCGTCACGCGCACGGGCCCGACGTTGAACAGCCCGCGACGCGTGCACTCCGACGATATGCGCCAGCTGCGCTCGGAGCGGGGGCTGAGGCTGATCACCCGTCGCGCGCGATGGCCGGGCAGCTCGGACAGGTCCTCGACCTCCAGCCAGAGCTTGGTCAGCCACATGCGGTTGGTGACGGTGATGCGCTCGTCGAACTGGTGGCCGACCTGCAGGCGGTCGTTCGGGCGCTCGATGGAGACGTCGAGGCCGCGCAGATTGAGCCACGACCAGACGAACGCGATGGGAAACACGAGCAAGATGACGTTCGCCAGCCGCGCCATGAGCCAGAAGCCCGTCGAAAAGGCGATGACGAGCGCAGCGACGAACAGCACCGTGAGCACTGTGAACGATCGGTGCCGGACGAAAACGAATCGGAAGATGCGAAAGAGGCGGCGCATCGGCTCGCTATCGGGTTGGCGTGCGCGCCCAGTCGGGCCGGGCGCCCGGCACGGGAACGCGCTGCAGGCAGCCGCTGACGATATCGGCAGGGGCGACGTCCTTGACGCGCGCCGAGGGGCTGACGATCAGACGGTGGCCCAACGTCGGGTACGCGAGACCCTTCACGTCGTCCGGCGTCGCGAAGTCGCGGCCGGCGAGCAACGCCTGCGCCTGGCAGGCGCGGTAGAGCGCGAGCGAGCCGCGCGGCGACGCGCCGAGGTACACGGACTCGTGCCGGCGGGTCTGGTCGACGACGAGCGCGATGTACTCCTTGATCAGCGGGTCGACGTAGATCTCCTTCACGGCCGTCTGGATCCTCACGATCTCGTCCGCGTTGGTCACCTGTTCCAGCGCATCGATCGGATGCTGCAGCTGCTGCGCCTCCATGATCGCTACCTCATCGAACGCGGTCGGGTAACCGAGGTGGATGCGCAGCAGGAAGCGATCGAGCTCTGCCTCCGGCAGCGGGAAGGTGCCTTCGTACTCGATCGGGTTCTGCGTGGCGAGCACGATGAACGGCTGCGGCAGCGGATACGTAATGCCGTCGACGGTGACCTGTCGCTCCTCCATCGATTCGAGCAGCGCCGACTGCGTCTTCGGCGTCGCGCGGTTGATCTCGTCGGCGAGGACGACCTGCGCCATGATCGGCCCTGGGCGAAACTCGAAGTCGGATGTCTTCTGGTTGTAGATCGAGACGCCGGTGACGTCGGTCGGCAGCAGGTCAGGTGTGAACTGGATGCGGCGGAAAGTGCAGCCGGTCGAGATTGCCAGGCTGCGCGCGAGGATCGTCTTGCCCACGCCGGGGACGTCCTCGATTAGAGCGTGACCGCGGCACATGAGGGCGATCAGCGCCAGGCGGACGGCCTCGCGCTTGCCGATGATTACGCGTTCGACGTTGGTGAGAACCTTATCGGCGATGGTCTTCGCTTCGGTCACGACAACCCCCTCGGGGTAAACAGCCAGGCGCCAGCGTCCTGCAGTATAGCAATCGCTCCGCGGCGTTTGAAGAGACGCAGCCACCGATGAGCATGTTCCTCCGGGGCGTTACAAGTGCGACGAACGCCTGGCACGCCGGCGAGCGTGGGATACAATGGCCGCGGATCGCCATGCGCCCCGCCGCCCTGTTCTTACCGTGTCTTGCGCTCCTGCTTTCCGCGACGGGCTGCGGCATCGTTGGCGGCTCTTCGTCCACGCCGACGCCTACACCCACGATGACCTTCACGCCCACGCCGACCCCCACCGCCACGCCTTCGCCCACGCCGACGCCGCTGCCGCAGCTCGAGCAGCCCATCGCGCTGGCGCAGGGCCGGGCGACCGTGATCCGCGTGACGAGCGGGGCCGCGTCGGCGTGGGCGACGTTCGACGGCCGGGACTACCCGCTCATTCCGACGAGCGGCGGCTTTTGGGGCGTCATCGGGGTCGAGGCGAGTCAGGACACGGGTTCGTACCCGATCACGGTCTCGCTCACGGCCGCATCGGGCCAACCCGCCGGGGAGCTGAGCGGCACGGTGACCGTCGAGGACACCTCGTTCCCGGTCGAACAGGTCTTCATTCCGCCCGACCAGTCCGCGCTGCTCGGCCCGGACCTGGCGGCGCAGGAGGCGGCGACCAGGGCGTCGATCTACGCCACCTTCACGCCGGAGCGCTACTGGTCGGGCCCGTTCATCTTTCCAGTCAACGCCCCAATCACCGATCCGTACGGCACGTTTCGCAGCTACAACGGCGGACCCGTTTCCGGATACCACCACGGGACGGATTTTGCCGTGGACGAAGGGACGCCCGTCTCGGCATCGAACGCCGGCAAGGTGGCCTTTGTGGGCGCGCTGCCGGTGCGCGGTAACAGCGTGATCATCGACCACGGCGATGGCGTGTTCAGCGCGTATCACCATCTGAGCAGCATGACGGTGCAGGTGGGGCAGATGGTCGCTCTGGGTGATCTGATCGGCTACTCAGGCAAGACAGGCCTCGCGACGGGCCCGCATCTCCACTGGGAGATCATCGTGCGCGGCGTGAACGTCGACCCGGTGTACTGGACGCAGGCGACTGTCGGCCCGTAGCCCGCTCGACGAGAAGCAGCCGCCAGCCCTCTCGCCCTTTCGACTCGATGACGCGTCCGCCCGCGCGGCGCAGCGCGCGCCGGCAGGCCGCGTCCTGCGCATCGATCAAGCCGCTGACGAGCGCCACGCCGTCCGGCGCGAGCGCGGCGACGAGCGGCTCCGCCAGCTCCTGGACCAGGCGGCTGCTCAAGTTGGCGAGGACGAGATTGTAACGGCCGTCCGGCGCGAATGGGAACGGCCATGCCGCACCGAGTGAGCCTCGGCGAACGTGTATTGCGTGCCTCACGCCGTTGCGCGTGGCGTTCTCCTTCGTCGCGCGCGCGGCTGCGGGATCGATGTCGATGGCATCGATGCGCTTCGCGCCGAGGAGCGCCGCGGCGATGCTGAGGATGCCGGAGCCGCTGCCGACATCTAACACACCATCGCCCGGCGCGATGTGTTCCTCGAGCGCCTCCAGGCAGAGCTGCGTCGTCGCATGCTGTCCCGTGCCGAACGCCATGCCGGGATCGATCTCGACCACGACTTCGCCGCGCTTGGCCTTGTACGATCGCCAGGGTGGCCGGACGACGATCGAGCGGCCGACGCGGAGCGTACGGAAGTGACGTTTCCACGTATTCGCCCACGAGGCGTCGTCCACGGCGCGAGCGCGTAGCGGCCGCGCGATACCTTCGAGCGCATGCAGATCGCACCGCAGCGTTGCGACGTTCGTCGTCGATTCGCGTCCCGCAGGTAGCCACGCGCGCACACGCACCGGCGCGTGTGGATCGATGTCGTAACCGCCGTCTTCGTCAGTGGCGCGATAGGGCGGCTCGATGCTGACGCCGGCGGGCGCGTAGCGTCGGAGCAGCTCGGCTGCCGCTTCCACCGCCTCCGGCTGGACGGAGACGGTCAGCTCCAGGTAGCGCACTACAGTTCGATACCCTCGCGGACAGCTTCTTGCACGATGCCAAGTTGCTCCCGCTTCAGCTCGAACTCTTCGGGTGTGTAGCAGAGCAGTTCGACGCCGGGGTGCCCGTGCCAGTAGGGGTAGAGATCTACCGGCCGGCGTGAAAAGTGAACGCCCGCGAACCGCGGAGAAACGACGACGAAGTCATAGTCACTCTCGTGTAGCCAGTCTCCGCGCGCGCGCGATCCGAAGAGGATCACCTTTGTTGCGCCGACGTTGTCACGCAGCAAGCGCGCAAACTCGAAGACGAATGGAGCTAGCTCGGTTCGAGCTGATTCCGGCACCAGGTCATGATCTCCGCTGAAAAGTCGAGGAGTTCCTGCGCGATCTCCAGATTATAGTTATGGGCTGGAACGCCATTAGCCGCATCAGGGTATCGCGTTGCTACGTACTCCGGGTTGAGCCGCCGCAGGGCGGTATCGAACTCATCCGCGATCGACAGATCGCCCGCAAGGTCGAGCAGGTTATGCGTCTTGGGCGGATTCCTGCGGTTGCGGACCATCCAGACAGCCTTCATCGCTTTTTCGGCGCTCTGTTGAGAGAGAAAGGCAGTCATGTAATAGGCGCCTACGCCGAGGACCGCCTTTGCCGTCTCGAAGTCGGTCTGCGCAAGATCCCACCACGCCTGGGCTTCCGGACGCATGGCTAGCTGAGCGCGTCTTTGATTCGGCCGAGGATGCCCTTGTCGTCATCCGACCCAGGCGTGCCGAGCGACTCGGCCAGCTCGGCCAGCAGGCGCTTCTGCTCCGGCGAGAGGTTCTTCGGCGTGAGGACCTGCATCCGCACCAGCAGGTCGCCGCGACCACCGCCGCGCAGGTGCGGCACGCCCTTGCCTCTGATCACGAACGCCTCGCCGCTCTGCGTGCCGGGCGGAATGCGCAGCGCCTCCGGCTCCTCGAGCGTCGGCACGTGCACGTGATCGCCCAGCGCGGCCTGCGCGATGTTGAGCTCTAGGTTGTAGATGAGGTCGTCGCCGTCGCGCTGGAAGAGCTTGTGCGGTTTCACCATGACCTGCAGGTAGAGGTTGCCGCGCGGCCCGCCGAAGACGCCGACATCGCCCTCGCTGGAGAGGCGGAGCTGCGAGCCGTCGTCGATGCCGGCCGGGAACTTTACCTCCAGCGTGCGGCTGCCTTTCTCGTAGCCGGCGCCGCGGCATGAGCGGCACGGGTTCGGCACGACGCGGCCTTCGCCGCCGCAGCGGTCGCACGTCGAGACGTTGACGAACTGGCCGAACACGCTGTGCTGCACCCGGCGCACCTCGCCGGCGCCCTCGCAGGTCGGGCAGCGCTCCGGTTCGGAGCCCGGTTCGGCGCGCAGCCCGTTGCAGCGCGAGCAGAGCTCCACGCCTTCGACCTGCACCTTCTTCTCCGCGCCGAACGCCGCCTCCTCGAAGGTGAGCGTGAGGCGCTGGCGGATGTCGGCGCCGCGACGCGGGCTGCGCCGGCGGCCGGTCGTACCGCCGAAGAACGCGTCGAAGATGTCGCCGAAGCCGCCGAAGGTGAAGCCCTCGAACCCACGACCGGCGAACTGCTGCTCTGCTCCGGCGTGGCCGAAGCGGTCGTACATCTGGCGGCGCTCCGGGTCGCCGAGGACCTCATAGGCCTCGTTGATCGCCTTGAAGCGATCGTGGGCGTCCTCGCTCTTGTTGCGGTCCGGGTGGTACTTCATCGCGAGGCGCCGGAACGCCTTCTTGATGTCTTCCTGGCCCGCGCTGCGCGCCACGCCGAGGGTGTCGTAGTAGTCTGGTTTGGTTGCTGCCATGGTTCCTTCGTTCTAGTATCGTCCGCCTGAGGCGGATCAGCCCATTGTACCAGGGGTCGCGAGCCGGTCGGAACGGAAGCTTGTCGCGGTGCCCGGCGCGTGTCAGACTGGCGCACGAGGTGTCCCATGGCGGGCCGTCGATCTGCGCTCTTCTTGAGCCTTGTCCTTCCGCTGACCGTGCTGCTAGCCGCGTGCGGCGGCAGCGATGCGAACGGTCACGCCATCTCTACGGCCGCGCCGGTCACAGGTACGCTGCTCCCGGCCATATCGGGGACGAAGCCGCCGAGCTTCGCGACGTTCGGAGCGGTGATCGGCACGCCCGCGCGCGATGGCGCCCGGATCGTCTTGGAGCCAGCGGTGTGCGCGGCCGGCTCGACCGAACGCTTCCTCGCTGTCCAGCGAGAGGCAGCGTTCGCCATCTACTGCCCGACGTACTTACCCGCAGGGTACATCGTGGATCACATCGACTTTTGGCCAATGACAGCCGCTCCAGACAAGCTGCATGAAGTGGACGCGCTGTCTGCGAACTTCGTAAATCCGGCGACTGGCGGAAAGATCTGGCTCAGCGAAGGGTCGCACGCCAACGACATCTTCCCTGAATGGAAGCAGTACGGGACGCCTCCGAGCGAGCAAGTGCCCTACGGTGATTTCACCATCACGCTGTACCATGAGTACACGTTCCCGGACGGCATACGTGAGTCTCCCGCTCTTTGGGGCAGCTCGCCAGAAGGACGACAGCAGATCGTCATGAGCCAGACCGTGCCGATTGACGCCGAAACCATGCGGCGGATTGCGGAAGGCATGGCGCGCCTAGGGCCCATCGGCACTCCGCCTCCTTAGCCAGCAGCTTGCCTCCCTCCGGCCGCCCTGCCACACTGCATTACCATGCTCAAGTCTCACTATTGCGGGGAGCTGCGCAAGTCGCACGCAGGGCAGCGGGTGTCGCTGGCCGGATGGGTGCACCGCCGCCGTGATCACGGCGGCCTGGTGTTCATCGATCTGCGTGACAGCAGCGGCCTGGTGCAGGTCGTCTTCGACCCGAACGAGGCGCCGGACGCGACGCGCGCGGTGCACGACGTGCGCGGCGAGTACGTGCTGCTCGTGCGGGGCGAGATCGCGCCGCGCAAGGAAGGCACAGAGAACCCGAACCTGCCGACCGGCGAGATCGAGCTGCGCGCGCGCGAGCTCGAGGTGCTGAACGAGTCGCGCACGCCGCCGTTCCCGATCAACGAGGAGACCGAAGTGGAGGAGCTGCTGCGGCTGCGCTATCGCTACCTCGACCTGCGGCGCGAGCGGATGGCGCGCAACCTGCGCATCCGCCACCGGGTGATCTCGTTCATCCGGCGCTACCTGTCGGAGCGTGGCTTCGTCGAGATCGAGACGCCGGTTCTCACGAACAGCACGCCGGAGGGCGCGCGCGACTTCCTGGTGCCCAGCCGGCTCCAGCGCGGGACGTTCTACGCGCTGCCGCAGTCCCCCCAGCAGTACAAGCAGCTCCTCATGGTGGCCGGCTTCGAGCGCTACTTCCAGATCGCGCGCTGCCAGCGCGACGAGGACCTGCGCGCCGATCGCCAGCCCGACTTCACGCAGCTCGACCTCGAGATGAGCTTCGTTGATGAGGAGGACGTGATCTCCCTGATGGAGGGTCTGTTCACAGACCTCGTCCGCGAAGTGCGGCCGGACATGACGCTCGTCACGCCGTTCCCGCGCATCACGTACACAGAGTCGATGCGCCGCTTTGGCTGCGACAAGCCGGACCTGCGCTACGGCATGGAGCTGTTCGACATCACGGACCTTGTCGTCGAGTCCGAGTTCGGCGTGTTCAAGAACGCGGCTGCCTCCGGCGGCTCCGTCGAAGGCATCTGCGTCACAGGGGGCGAATCGTTCTCAGGTAAGGAGATCGATTCGCTGACGACGTTCGTGCAGGGCTATGGCGCGAAAGGCCTCGTCTCGATCGCGCTGCTGGGCGACCCGGCGTCGATCACGGAAGAGCAGGTGCGCTCGCCCGTCGCGAAGTACCTCTCGCTCGACCTCGTTCGCGGCGCCGCCCAGCGCGCGGGCGCGAAGCAGGGCGACCTGCTCCTGTTCGTCGCGGGCGAGGGGGGCAAGAGCAAGCTCGAAGCCGGCTCGCTGCAGCGCGTCAAACCCGCGCTCGACGGCCTCCGGCGCGAGATCGCGGCGCGGCAGAAGCTGGCCGATCCGAACCTGCTCCACTACGCGTTCATCACCGAGTTCCCGATCGCTGATTGGAACGAGGACGAGGGCCACTGGGACGCGCCGCACCATGTCTTCACCGCGCCGATGGAAGAGGACATGGCGTTTTTCGACAGCGACCCCGCGCGTGTCCGCAGCCGGCACTACGACATCACCTGCAACGGCCAGGAAATCGGCAGCGGGAGCGTGCGCATCCACCAGCCGGAGCTGCAGCAGCGCATCTTCGCGCTCATGGGCATCGGCGAAGAGGAGGCGCGCCGGAGGTACGGCCACATGCTGGAAGCGTTCGAGTACGGCGCGCCTCCCCACGCGGGCTTCGCGCCCGGCATCGACCGCATGGTCGCACAGCTCGCGGGCGAGGATGACATCCGCGAGGTGATCGCGTTCCCGAAAACGAAGACCGGCGCGGAACCGATGACGGGCGCGCCGGCGCCTGTGCCGCAGAAGCAGCTCGACGAGCTGGGTCTCCGCCTCGTCGAGCTGCCGGACGCGAAGTAAGTCGTGGGCCGGCCTCGCCCTCTCGTCATCCTGAGCCGAGCGGGGCAGGGAACGCAACGGAGTGGAGGGCGAAGGATCTGACGCCAGTTCTGGACGATCGCCTGCGCCGAGTATTCGATTCGGATACCGTTTTCCCATGATCCACGCGCTCTCGTTTGACCTCGAGGAGTGGTACCACGGCGACTTGCTGGCGAAGTACATACCGGCCGCCGATCACTTCTCGCAGGTGCGCGAGGCGATGGCGCCGATCCAGGAGCTGCTGCGTCGCGCTGGCGTGCGGGCGACGTTCTTCACTGTCGGCGAGGTCGCGCGCGATCATCCCGACCTGATCGCGGAGCTGGCGGCGGACGGGCACGAGATCGCCTGCCACACGATGTCGCATCCGAACCTCTGGCGGCTCTCGCCGGAAGAATTCACGGACGAGCTGGAGCAGTACCGCGGCGCGCTCGACGCGTCGCTGCCGGGGCACGAGGTCTTGGGCTTTCGCGCGCCGATGTTCTCGCTCGACCGGCGCAGCCCGTGGGTGCTGGGCATGCTACGCGACGCGGGCTTCCGCTACGACAGCAGCATCGTGCCGGTGAAGACGCCCTGGTACGGTGTAGCGAATGCGCCGCTGGGGATCTATCGCGCGTCGCTGGACGACCCGGGGCGCGCCGACGGCACGGATGGCTTCCTCGAGTTTCCGCTGACGGTCTGCTCTGTCGGCCCGCTACGTATTCCAACGTCCGGCGGCACGTACTTCCGCCTCATCCCGTATCCGGTGTTTCGATCGCTGTTGCGGCGCGTCGAGCGGAAGCGGCCGTTCGTGATCTACGTGCACCCCTGGGAGACCTACCCCGCGACGCCTCGCTACAAGATGCCGTTCATCGAGCGCGTCGGCATCTACACGAACATCCAGCACGCGCGCCGGCGGCTCGAGCGGCTGCTGGAGGACTTCTCGTTCGCGCCGGTGCGCGAAGTGCTGGGCGTGTAGCGGCCAGGTTCTCACCGGCTACGAAAGATTCTTCGCTATCGGTCGCCGTTGGCGACCTTGCCGCTCAGAATGACAGAGAGAGGTGCCCGTGCGCGAAGTGCTGCGCGTGTGAACCCTCACTCCGACTGCCGTCACCCCTCTCCCGCGCGCGGGAGAGGGGTTTGGGGGTGAGGGAGCCTACACTACATCGTAGTCGCCGAGGGTGAAGAACCAGTTGCGGGCATCGCGCGCCGCAGCGCCGTCGCGGGCGACGAGACGGAACGGCTGCGGGAGCAAGCGACGCGGCAGCGGGCGCAGGCCGGCCTGTCGTAACAGGCGATACTCCGGCGCATGTGCGAGCATCAGCGTCGCGACGAGATCGACGTCCTCGTGCGCGAAGTGGGCGAGCGCGTGGGAGAGCAATGGCCGGCCGGCCCTCTCGTTATCGACAAGGAAGTCGACGATCATGCCGGCGCGCATGCCGAGCAGCTCCGTGGTACGCACGACGATGTAGCCGGCCATGCCGCTCGCAGACGTCGCGCGGAAGACTTCGTAGCGGCGCAATGGCGCCTGACGAAACCGCCAGTCGAGATAACGCGCGTCGCGCATGGCTATGACACGCTCGCGGCCGCGGATGCGCTGCCAGAAGTCGTCGAATTGCGCATCGAACCCTTCGACGCGCTCGATGGTGACGCCACTTTCGGCGAGCGGCGCGCGCGGCAGCGGGCGCACGAAGGGCCAGCTCGCGATCGAGGCGAGCGCGCCGGCGCCTAGGATGCGCACGCGCTGCGAGACGAGGCGGCGCACGTTCACCGGCCGCACCAAGAACGGCACGTCGGCTGCGTGCGCGTAGCCGAGATGACGAACGAAGCCCGGGAACGAGTTCTCGTTGGGCATCGCAAACGCGATCGATGCGCCCGCCTGCGCCATGCGTTCGTTCGCCGCGTGCCCGAGCGCGACGAAGAGGCCGCGCCTTCGATAGGCCTCGTCCGTCACGACGTTGAGGCCCAGCGCACCGAGGCGCTCTTCGCCATCGACCCAGAGCCGCACCGGGAGCGCGCCGAACTGCGCGATGATCCTGCCGCTCGATCGCTCGCGCGCAAGCGTGGAGAGCGCGGGCCCGGCCGGGTTCTCGTCGTACTGCCAGCGCAGGAAGCGTTCGTCGCAGATCTCGGCGCCGGGCCACGCGCGATGATGCAGGGCGAGCAGCTCGCTCGCCAGCTCCGGCGCGTACGGTACGACATCCCAGGGTTGGTCGTTCACAGTGTTATCGTATGTTATAGTAGGCGAATCTAGAACGGGGCCTGAGAATACGCTCTGTGGGCGCCAATTCGAGGTCGCGCATGGCCGGGACGGCGCCTGAGCCGTCGCTCTTCCGCATCCTCTCGTTCGACCGCGCGAATGCGCTCCGCGGGCTGCGTGCGCGCAGTCATCTCGTCTTGCTCGGCGGCATCCTGCTCGCCGCGCTCATCGTGCGGCTCGTGTGGGTGGCTTCAGTGCAGCCGGACCCGCGCGACGGCCGCTTCGATGACTCGGTCTGGTATTACGGTACGGCGCACAATCTCGACGACGGCCAGGGCTACGTGTTCCCGGGAGCCGCGTTCTGTGGCGGCGGCACCGCGGTGGGCATACCCACGCATCTTGGCATGTGTGATGCCCACTCGCCCACGGCGCTGTGGGCCCCCGGCTACCCCGTCGTGCTCGCCGGCCTCTTTCTTCTTTCCGGCGACGACGTTGCGGCCGCGCGCGCGCTCAACATCATCGCCGCTCTGGCGCTGGTAGGGGGCGCCTACTACCTCTCCTCGCGCCTGTGGGACAAGCGCGGCGGGCTGATCGCCGCGGCGATCATGGCGGGCTTTCCCAGCCACGTGTTCTATTCCAGCTTGGTCATGACCGAGGTGTTCTTTGCCGGCCTGATCAGTGTACTCCTCTGCCTCGTCTATGCATGGACGCTGCGCGAACGCGTCGTGCCGTGGCGTGTGTTCCTGATCGGTGTCGTCGCGGGCGCGGTTGGCATGGTGCGCCCTGAAGGAGCGCTGATCGTGCTCGCGATTGTCGCCGCGTGGCTCGCGTACCACCGAGCGCTCCAGCGCGTCGCGGGCTATGTCGCGCTGCTGGTCCTGGGGATGGCCGTCCTCTACGTGCCGTGGACGGTGCGCAACGCCGTCCAGCTCCACGCACCGATCGTCGGCACGACGGGACTTGGGCAGGTGCTGATCCAGGGGCACAATCCGCAGGCGACGGGGCGGCCCGACCTCTATGCAGTCACGCGCCTGTGGGACCGCTTTGGTGATGTCTCGTTCCCGCAGCGCGAGGTGCGCATTAACAACGCGGGAGTTCGCGACTCCGTGACGTACGCGGTGCACCATATCTGGCGCGAGCTGGGGTTGGCGCCCGATCGGCTGGCGTGGTTCTTCCGCGGCGACGACAGCGGCGTCTTCTGGGTGAACCACGCGGGCGGGTCAAAGCCGCAGGAGTTCTCGACGGCCTGGGGAGACCGCTGGATGGCGCTCGCGAACGTGTATTACTACGCGGTCATCGCAGTGATGGCGCTCGGGTTGCCGTTCTGGCTGCTGCGCATGGACCGGCGCCACGTGCTGATCTGGGCGCCGTTCGCCGTCTACACGGCGATGTGGACCTTCTTCTTCGTGGGCGAGGCGCGCTACCACTTTCCGCTGCTACCGGTCTTCGCTGTGCTGGCGGGCATCGGCGCCTCGGCGTTCATTCGAACGCTCTTGCGCGAACGCGCGTCGCTTTCGTCGACATAAGCCGGGCTACGCCAGACCCGCCTTCCGGATATACTCTCAGCGAAACTCAGGATGAGGTAGCTGAGCACCCCGATGGCCAAGGTAGGTGTCGTTCGATTGGAGCGCTCCCGCATGGAGGCGCTCATTGCCCGTCTCGGCCATGACGACACGCCCCGTGTCTACACCGATCGCAGCGTGTTTGTCCGCGAGCTCTTCTGGCGCCGGCTCGAGGCGCTCCTCAGGCTATCGAAGGCCCCGGCCGAAGGGCGGGTGCTGGACTTCGGCGGCGGCAACGGCATCCTCACGCCGACGCTGGCGCGGCGCTATCGAGAGGTGTTCTGCGTCGACCTGCGTACCGAGATGGCGCAGGAGGTGTGCCAGGCCGAGCGGCTCGCGAACGTCTCGATCCGCCAGGGTGACCTCGCCTCGTTCGCGCTGCCGGCCGATTCGTTCGATACGATCGTCGCGGCGGATGTGCTGGAGCACATCTCTGATCTCGAGCCGCTCATCGCGGAGTTCCGGCGGCTGCTCACGCCCGGCGGCGAGCTGCTGATCAGCGCTCCGTCCGAGAACCGCTTCTACGAG
The DNA here is from genome assembly GCA_964418365.1 of uncultured Dehalococcoidia bacterium. GTDB lineage: Bacteria > Chloroflexota > Dehalococcoidia > DSTF01 > RBG-16-68-14 > JBBDXS01. The sequence continues at coordinate 5,423 of CAYQLM010000008.1, read as the reverse complement.
CTCGGCAGGCGCGTCTTTCGCTACACGAAGCCGGACGACCACTACCACGAGTCCGCGTATGTCGACGAGACGATACGCGGGCTGCTGACGCCGGCGCAGCGCCGCTACTTCCCGTTCAACGCCTCGCCGCTGGCCGTCTTTCTGCTGGCGCGCTTCGTGAAGGAGCAGCGATGACGCCGCGCGGCGACGTGCTCGTCATCGTGCCCGCGCGCAACGAGGCCGCGTGTATTGCGAATGTGCTGGCCGATCTGCGGCAGTACGCGCCGGACTGTGACGTGATCGTGATCAACGACGGCTCGACGGACGCAACGGCGGACATCGCGCGGGCGTCCGGCGCGACCGTCATCGATCTGTGTTTCAACCTGGGCATAGGAGGAGCGGTGCAGGCCGGCTTTAAGTACGCCGTCGAGCGCCGCTACCGGATCGCGGTGCAGTGCGACGGTGATGGCCAGCACGCGGCGGAGCAGATCGGGTCGCTCGTCGCGCCGGTGCGCGCGGGCGACTGCGAGATGACGATCGGCTCGCGCTTCCTGGTGGGCGACGAGTACGACGGCAGCGGTTGGCGGCGCGAGGGGACGCGGGCGCTGTCGTGGCTCTGCGGCCGCATCACCGGCCAGCGCATCACGGACGCGACATCCGGCTTCCGGGCGTTCGGCCCGCGCGCGTTGCGTTATCTTGCGTCGTACTACCCGTCCGATTACCCCGAGCCGGAAGCGATCGTGCTGCTGAGCAGGCGTGGTTTCCCGATACGAGAGGTGCCGGTGCACATGCGGCCGCGCCAGAGCGGCAGCTCTTCGATCAGCGGCACGCGCATGATTTACTACATGGCCAAAGTCAGCCTGTCGCTGCTGCTGGCGGCGTTTAAGGAAGGCCCCGCCCGGCAAACCACCTAGGAGGTGCTGCATGCGTCCGATCAGCGTGCTCGTCATCGTGGTAGCGTTGTTCATTGCGCTGACCGTCATTTTCTACGTGCGGCGCTGGAGACTGAAAGAGCAGTATTCGTTGCTCTGGCTCGTGCTGTCGGTCGCGATGGTCGTGCCCGCCGTGGCGCCGGGCTTTGTCGAGTGGGTTGCGGGCAAGCTCGACGTGATCTACGCGCCATCCATCCTCTTCTTCCTCGCGCTCGCGTTCGTCGCCGTCATGCTGTTCCACTATTCGCTCGAGATCTCGCGGCTGTCCGATCAGAACCACGAGCTGGCACAAGAGTTGGGCCTGCTGCGCGCGCGCGTCGACGAAGAGGCCCGATCGCGGGCCGGTGCGAATGGCTGACCGTCTGCTCGAACCTGGCGCCGACGCCGCGATGGCGCGCTCGCGCCTTGCCCTGCCTGCGCTGCGAGCGCCCGCGCTGACCCGCGCGCAGCGGCCGGCGCTGGTCTGTCTTGCCGCGCTGGCGGCGATCTTCGTTGTGTATGCGCCGGTGCTCGGCAACTACTTCTTCAACGACGACTTCGTCCCGCTCGCCGACATCGCGTCGCGCACGACGGCGGCCTACATCAAAGACCTGTTCCTCATGCGCGACCTGACGCCGAACTGGCGCTTTCTCACCGGGTTGTACTACCTCGCCGCGTACCGGACGTTCGGGTTTCATGCGTTTCCGTACTTTCTCGTCGCCGTGCTCGTGCACCTGGCCACCGCGGGGCTCATCTTCCGGCTCGTGCGACGCGCGCTCGACAGCGACTGGCCGGCGTTCGTCGCCGCCGCGTTCTTCGGGCTCGCCGCCGGGCCGGTGCCGACGGTGGGGCAGGTGACGGCGTTCAACAACGTGCTCGCGGCGTTCTTCGTCATGCTCGCGATCGTGCTGTTGTACGAAGGACTCGACCGGCGCGCGAGGCCGGGCGTGTGGCTGACCTTGCCTGCGCTGGCGTTCGCGGCGGCGATCGCGGCGAACGAGTCAGCGATGATCGTCGCGCCGGTGTTCGGGCTGGTGGCGATCTGGAAGCTGCCGCAGCCGGAACGCTGGCGGTCCCAGCCGCGTGCGTGGCTGGTGATCGCGATCACTTCGTTGCCGTTCGCTGTGCTGGGCGTAACGGCGCTCGCCGGCTTCGAAGCGTGCCACTGCACGGAAGCGAGCAAGTCGGGCGTTTCGTCGCTCGGCAGCCACATGAACGGCAGCTACTGGATGCTGCTCGGCAGGCTGCTGTACCCGATCGGTATGGAGCCGCCCGGGCAGCCGAACCACGCTCATCTGGCGGCGGGCATCGCCGTCGCGTTCGTCGCGGTTGCGCTCTTGCTGCGCGGGCCTGCGCTCGCGCGCGTGGCGAGCATCTTCCTGTTTCTCGCGCTGCTGCCGAACACGATGATCACCTTCGCGCTGGCGGAGCGCTACACGTACGTCGCGTCGGTACCGTTCGCGATCCTTGCCGGCGTGCTCTTCCATGAGCTTGCGCGCTACGGCCGTCGCGTGGCCCCAGCGCTGCCATACGGGATAGCCGTCGTTGCGTGCGGCGCGATCGCGCTGAACGGCTGGCAGGCCTGGACGCAGAACCACCGGCAGGCGCAAGCCGAGGGCAACTGGCGCTCGCTGGTCACGGCGCTGCAGGGCGCCTACCCCAGCGTGCCCGCCGCGTCAGTGGTGTACGTCCGCGGCGGGCCGCTCACCGATCCGCTCCAGCAGTGCGCCGTGATGCCATCGCTGGGACACGTGCTCTGGGGGAACGATAGGTTGTTGTTTACGCTTCCTGCAGGCGAGCTGCAGAGCTACCTGGTGCGGCCGGGCTATCGGGTGTACGTGGGCGACTATGTCGATGGCCGCATCGTGGCTGCGCCGGCGCCCGTCGCCACGGCGGCCGATCTGCAGCGCACCGGCGTGAAGCTCCTGCCGCACGTGTCGCCCGAGGCGGAGGGGAACCTCTGCGCTCCGGGTGTCCCGGCCCCGCGATGAGCGATCGCGCGACACCGATCAGTTCCTGGCAGACGCGGGTGCGCGCGTTCTGGTCGTCGCGGGACATGCGTTGGCTGACCGCGATCACGCTGCTCGCGCTCGTGCTGCGCGTCGTCTGGGTGATCTACGCGGCGCGCGGGCCCAAGGAGCTGCACGACCCGCAGTTCTACCTGATCTACGCCGGCCAGATCGCGCTCGGGCGCGGCTACCAGCTACCGAACGGCGACCCGACAGCCTACTTCCCGATCGGGTACCCCGCGGCGCTCGGCGCTGTCTTGGCGCTGATCTGGCACACGCCCATCCCGGACAACATCGTGAAGGCTTCGGCGTTCTTCAACGTCTTCGTCGGCGTGCTGACGATCCCCCTCGCGTATCACGTCGCGCGACGGCTGTTCAGCTCCACGGTGGGACTGCTGTCGGCGTTCTGGCTGGCCGTGTTCCCGAACCTCATCTACCACACCGGCGCCATCCTGTCCGAGACGTTGTTCAACTTCCTGGTGATGGCTGCGCTGGCGGTGCTGTTCTGGGTGCCGTGGCCGCGCGGCCGTCTCGAGCCGCCGCGGCTCCTTGTGTTCGGCGTCGTGCTCGGCCTGTCGGCGCTCGTCCGGCCGGTCTCGCTGCTCTTCCTGCCGCTGCTCGTACTGGCCTGGCTCTGGGCGGGCGCGGGCTGGCGTCGCGCGGCCGCCCAGACGGGCATCGTGCTCGTCGCGACGGTGGCCGTGATCGCGCCGTGGACGGCGCGCAACATCCGTGTAATGCACTCGCCGATCGTGATCTCGGCGAACGTGGGCGATGACTTGTGCATGGGGCACTATCCCGGCGCGCGGGGCGCCTTCGCCCTACCCGACTATTGCTTCGCCGGCTACGACCAGTACAAACGCCCGGAATACGAGGTGCGTCGCAATGACGAGAACATCCGCAAGGCGGTCCGGTTCGCCGTGCACCACCCGCTGGCTGAGCTCAAGCTGCTCCCGCGCAAAGCACGCTACACGTGGGAGCACGACCACGACGGCGTCTGGGCGGTGGAGTCGTATGGCGATGGGCTGTTCCTGAACCCGCACCTGCGCGTCACGCTGGACCGCATCGCCGACCTCTTCTTCTTCACGACGATCAGCCTCGGCGGACTCGGGCTTGTGGGCTTCGTGCTCGCGCCGCGCGATCCGCGCCGCATCTTCGCGCTGCTGGCGCTGCTCGGCCTGGCCGGCGTGCCGCTCGTCTTCTTCGGTGACGCGCGCTTTCACGTCCCGGCGATACCGCTCGTCTCCATCGCCGCCGCGTGGACCGTCGTGACGGCTGCGACGCACGCGCCGAGGATCGCCGCGCAGATCTCGCGCCGGGGGTCAGGAATAGAAGTCGCGGAAGGAGAGCGGCCGGTGGCGGATCAGGATGCTCTGCAGGACGCCTAGGCCGATGAAGAGCGTGATCAAGGAGCTGCCGCCCTGGCTGACGAACGGCAGCGGGATGCCGGTCACCGGCATCAGGCCGATGTTCACGCCCACGTTGATGAACGTCTGAAGCAGGATGAAGATCACGACGCCCGTCGCGATCAGGCGGCCGAGCAGGTCACGCGAGAGCTCGGCGACGCGCAGCACGCGCAAGAGCAGCAGCGCGAACAGCGAGAACAGGATCACCGCGCCCACGAAGCCGATCTCCTCGCCCAGGACGCTGAAGACGTAGTCCGTCGTTTGTGTGCGCAGGTAATCGAGCTGCGTCTGCGTCCCGTGCGTGAGGCCCTTGCCCCAGACGCCACCCGATCCGATGCCGATGCGCGCCTGTACGGCCTGGAACCCGGCGCCGAGCGGATCGCGCTCCGGGTTGAGCCAGAGGCGGATGCGTTCGCGCTGGTAATCGGAGACGACTGCGATGAACGCGAACGGCACCGCCACGACCGTGGCGCCCAGCAAACCCAGCAGGTGCTTCCAGCGCGCGCCGGCGACCGTGACCATGCCCAGCCAGATCGCCGCGAAGATCACCGCCGATCCGAGATCGGGCTGCGCGAACACGAGCGCCGCCGGTGCCGCCGCGATCGCGAGGGAGACCAGCAGCACACGCAGCGAGTCCATCGATTCCTGGTGGTCGGAGAGGTACTTCGCCAGCGTGAGGATCACGACCAGCTTCGCGATCTCCGACGGCTGCACCGGCGTGCTGCCGATCTCGATCCACCGCCGCGAGCCGTGGGTCGCTTCGCCCGCGATAACGACGAACGCCAGCGCGATCAGGCTCGCCGCATACAGCAGGTAGCTCATGTTGCCGAGCACGCGGTAATCGACGCGCGCCACGATGAGCGCGAGCACCAGACCGACGGCGGCGAACATGGCCTGGCGCACGACGGGATGCGAGAAGTTGGACGCCGAGGGCCGCCCGAACTGGCTGATGCTGCCGCTGTAGATCAGCAGCATGCCCAGCGTGACGAGACCGAGCGCTGCCAGCAGCAGCACCAGATCGAAGTCACGCAGGCGGACGATGCGGTTGGAGATCACGGCTGCCCCTGGGCAAGGTGCTGCCGGCCGAAGTAGTAGTCGAAGATCTGCTTCGCCACGGG
>CAYQLM010000007.1:0-50838 GCA_964418365.1 uncultured Dehalococcoidia bacterium | reverse complement strand
GCACTGGCACGGCTACGTGCTGTGCCGCAGACACAAGAAATGCGGGCGTCGTTGTCCATGCTGGAGGGTGAGATTCCTGCCGCGCGGGTCCACGAGCTTCAGCAAAAGGTGCCGGCGCTGACTCGCGGCGAAGGCGTCCTGGAGTGGACCTTCGACCGCTACCAACCGGTCGCCGGCACGATCCCGACCCGGCCGCGGTCGGACCACAATCCGCTCAACCGCAAGGAATACCTGCTGCACGTCATGCGACGGGTCTAGCGCCGTGCCGCCAAGCAGGGCAAGCGCTCCGGGCGCGGGTTCCGGAGAGGAATACCTGGCGATCAGCGTTCCCATGTTCGCGATGGTCTGCATCGCGGCGCTGGCGCTCGCATCGCGGCTGGCGATTAACTTCGGCGTGACGAAGGAGATCGACCAGAAGCGCGAACGGCTGATCGCCTGGATCGTTGAGCATAAGGACGCGGCATAGCGCCCTTGCGGCTGCACCGGCCCGTCCCTAGAGTGAAGGGACGGCGTCCATGACCAAGATCACAGCGATTGGCATCGGCAGCTTCATCTTCGGTGTGGAGTTGCTGCGCGATATCTTCCAGACGGAGGAGCTGCGCGGCTGCGATCTGGCACTCGTCGACCTCGATGCCGGCCGGCTGGCGCTGATGGCGGGGCTGGCTCAGCGGCTAAACGAAGCCTCGGGCTGGCAGGCGACGATCCGTCCTACGACGGACCGCCGCGAGGTGCTGCCTGGCTCCGATTTCGTCGTCACGTCGCTGGAAGTGAACCGCGACGCCCTCTGGATGCTCGATCACGAGATCTGCTTGCGCAACGATATTCCCTCGGTCCTGAGCGAGAACGGCGGCCCGGGCGGCTTGTCGCACGCGTTGCGGACGGTGCCGCTCGTCGTCGACGTTGCGCGCGATGTGGAGCGGCTGTGCCCAGATGCGCTGATGTTCAACTACAGCAATCCGGAGGGGCGCGTCTGCCTGGCGATCCGGCGCTTTACGTCGGTGCGCGCGGTCGGGCTGTGCCACGGCGTGGCCGGTACGGTACCCTTCGTCGCGAGCGCGCTCGGCCGCCAGCCGAGAGAGATCGATCTGCGCGCAGCGGGCGTAAACCACTTCACCTGGATGACCAGCCTGACGGACGCTGCAACGGGCGAAGACCTGTATCCCGCGTTCCAGGACGCGCTGGCCGCGCTGCCGGAGGGCCAGTGGGCGTTCTGCCGGCTGCTGTTCGAACGCTTTGGCATGTTCCCGACGACGGGGGACAACCACGTGGGCGAGTACATCGGCTGGGCTGCCGAGGTCTGCGGCACGGAAGGTTACGATTACGCCGGCGCGGCCGAGCGACGCGTGCTCGCCCTCGAGAACATCGAGCAGTGGGCGGCCGGCACGAAAGCGGTCGACTCGCTCCTGGCGCAGCCCTCACGGGAAGCGCGATCGGGCCTGTCTTGCGCCGGTATCATGGCCGACGTGCTCGCGGGCCGCAGCCAGCGCAGGCCCTCGCTTATTCTGCCGAACGACGGCTACATCGACAACGTCAGCCGCGATGCGGTCGTCGAGGTGCCGGGTGAGGCGGCAGACGGGGCGGTGCGCGGGATCCGGGTTGGAGAGCTGCCGGGGCCCGTCGCGTCGATGGTGCAGAACGAGGTCGAGATCCAGAAGCTTGTCGTCGACGCCGCGGTGAGCGGCTCGCGCGAACTGGCGCTCCAGGCGCTGCTCATCGATCCTGTCGTGAACAGCGCCGAGAAGGCTGAGGCCGTCCTCGACGACATCCTGTCGAGCCACGCGGCATACCTGCCGCAGTTCGCTTAGGACTTCTAAGCCCAGTGGACGTGACGTCAAGCCTGCAACTACAATATCGAGTAGGCAGCTTTAGGTTCAGATTGCGTCTGCGAAGGGCTGACGGTATATTCGAGGCATGAGATTCCTCCGGGTAGATCCCAGTTTCCTCAAGTGGTTCTACTACGGAATGCACATCAAGCGGTGGCTGCTCCTGATGTTCATCGGAGTGGTCATCATGGGCCTGGGCTTCGGCTACTTCCTGAGACAGGTCTACGACTACTATACGTTCCCCTCCTGGGTTTACTACATGACCCTGCAGTTCATGCCGCGCTACGTTCGAGGCGCGCTCTTCCTGGCGGCCAGTGCCGGCTTCATCGTGTTCTCCATCTGGCAGCTCAATCGATCGCTGCTCTCGGCGTTCATGCGGCCCGCACGCAACGAGAGTCTGGTCAACATCATCTACAACCACCGCTATCTGCGGCGCGGGCCCAAGATCGTCGCCATCGGCGGCGGCACGGGGCTCTCGACGCTGCTGCGCGGACTCAAGCAGTACACCGGCAACCTGACGGCTGTCGTCACCGTAGCCGATGATGGCGGCAGCTCGGGCAGATTGCGCCAGGAGCTGGGTCTGCCGGCGCCGGGCGACCTGCGCAACTGCATCGCCGCGCTCGCGGACGCCGAGCCGCTGATGACGAAGCTCTTTCAGTACCGCTTCGACGAAGGCTCTGGACTGGAGGGCCACAGCTTCGGCAACTTGTTCATCGCGGCGATGAGCGCCGTCACGGGCAACTTCGAGGACGCCGTGCGCGAGACGAGTCGCGTGCTTGCGGTGCGCGGTCAGATCCTGCCGTCTACGCTCGCGAACGTGACCCTCTCCGCCGTCACCGAAGATGACGAATCGATCCACGGCGAGTCGAACATCACGGAGCGTGGCTCGCGGATCAAGCAGGTCTTCATCCACCCCGAGAACGCGCAGGCCAACCCCGACGCGATCCGCGCCATCCTGGACGCGGACATGATCGTGATCGGCCCCGGCAGCCTGTACACGAGCGTCCTCCCGAACCTCCTCGTCGATGGCATCCGTCGCGCGATCGAGATGTCGAAGGGAATCAAGGTCTACGTCTGCAACGTCGCCACGCAGCATGGCGAAACGGACGCCTTCGCAGTGAGCGATCACTGTCGGGTGCTGACGGCGCATGTGCACCGGCAGCTCTTCAACTACGTGGTGGCGAACAGCAACATCGCAAGCGACAAACTGCCCGCCGCCTGGCACGCCGAGCCTGTGCGCCCGGACCGCGAGCGCTTCAACGGCACCGTGGTCCTGGAGGCTGATGTGGTGAGCGAGGAGAACCGTTACCACCACGACTCCGTTAAGCTTGCGGGGGCTATCATGAATCTGTACTATCAGCGTCGTCAGGTGGATGTCCCGCTGGCACCGCTTCCCGAAGAGCGCGAGCCGCAGGAAGTCGCCGCCCTGTAACAGCGTCACGAGGAGCCACTTTCTTTGACCTTCGATAACTACCTCAACCTGGCGCAGATGTTGATCTCCATCGTGCTGATCGTGGTCGTGCTGCTGCAGACGCGCGGCACAGACATCGGTTCTGCCTTTGGCGGCGGTGGGGGCGGTGGTTCGAGCTTCCGGACGAGGCGCGGGTTGGAGAAGACGCTGTTCCAGCTCACCATCGTCCTCGCGGTCATCTTTGTGGCCATGTCGGCCCTGAGCGTTCACTACATCCGCTAGGGTGCGCGCGCCCGTCTCTTGGGCGCGGTTTACCAGGCTGTGAAAACCGGCTACCGTTCCCGCTGGCCATTGCTGCTGGCGCTCGTTGCTGGCGTCTGCGCCGTCGCAACGCTGGCGTACGCGGGTTCACATCGATCGGGGCAAGCGCAGCCCGTTGCGGGTGGCAGCTACATCGAAGGCGTAGCAGGCGCGCCGCGGACGGCGAACCCGCTCTTCGCGAACTTCAACCAGGCCGACGGCGATCTCAGCAGCCTCATCTTCTCAGGCCTCGTCCGGCTAGGGCCGAACGGCTCCGTGCAGCCCGACCTCGCCGACCTTCCTAAGATCACGCCCGATGGCCTGACCTACATCTTCACGCTGGGCCCGGGCCTCTTCTGGCAGGACCGGCAGCCCCTCACGTCGGACGATGTCACATTCACGATCAGCTACATCCAGGACCCGAACTTCCAGGGCGATCCGATACTCACAGAGCTGTTTCGAGGGGTGCAGGTACGAGCGTCCGATCAGCGCACGGTGGTCATCACCCTGCCGCAGCCCTTCTCCCCGTTCCTGGCGCGCGGCGCGACGTTCGGCATCCTGCCGAAACATCTCCTGACAAGCGTTCCCGCCGCTGACCTGGCCAGCGTGCCGTTCGACCAGCATCCGGTCGGGAGCGGGCCGTTTCGCCTCGTCTCGCTCTCGCAGGATGAAGCCGTGTTGGAGCCGTTCGACGGATATTACCAGGGGCGTCCGCGGCTGGACACCATGACTCTTCGCTTCTATCGGGACGACGCTGCGTTGCTCAACGCGCTCCGCAACGATCAGATCGATGGCGCGCTCTTCGGCTCCGCCCTAACGGGAGGCGACATCGACTCGATCGATAACGACGGCTCGTGGGTGCGGCGGTCGCTGCACGGCACGACGCTCAATCTCGTCTACCTCAACCAGCAGCTCGTTCCGGCGTTCTCCGACCAGCTGGTGCGGCAGGCGCTGCAGCACGCGCTCGATAGAGATCTATTGATCAAGGAGGTGCTGGCCGGGCAGGCGCTGCCCCTCGACAGCCCGATCATGCGCGACCTCTGGGCGTACGTTGGCTCGCCGGACGTGTACGCGCACGATGCGAAGCAGGCGGCGTCGCTGCTAGATGCCGCCGGCTGGAAGCTGGACGGCGACGTGCGCTCCAAGGACGGAGCCGCACTCAGCTTCTCGCTCACCACAAGCGATGATCCGCTCCAGCAACGCATCGCCCAAGCGATCGCAGAACAGTGGAGCAAAATCGGTCTGCAGGTGACCGTGCAGCCGGCCGGCGCGAGCCAGTTTGTGGAGGGCGTGTTGCTGCCGCGCCAGTTCCAGGCGGCGCTTGTCGCCGTCGACTCTGGGCCGGACCCGGATCCGTACCCGTTGTGGGACAGCTCGCAGGTGGGAAACAACGGGCGTAACCTGGCGGGCTTCTCGGACACGAACGCCGATCAGCTCCTCGAGAACGGGCGCCAGATCGTCTCGATTGCGGACCGCGCGTCGGACTACCGTCAGTTCCAGGATCTCTTCGCCCGAGAGCTGCCGGCGGTGCTCCTGTACACGCCGTCGTACCAGTACGTCGTGCGATCGGATGTGCTTGGGTTGAGCCCCGGATTGCTGACGACGCTGAGCGCGCGCTTCGCGGATGTCTACAAGTGGCACGTGAAGAATGGAGGGAAGGCGGGTGCAGACTGAGAGCGCCCCGCCGATCATCACCCTCACCACCGATTTCGGCCTGAGCGACGCCTACGTCGGCGCGATGAAGGGCGTCCTGCTAAGCATAAACCCGCGCGCGACCATCGTCGACGTCAGCCACGATGTGCGGCCGCAGCAGATCTTGCAGGCGGCATTTCTGACGCAGTCCGCCTGGCCGCACTTCCCGGATGGCGCGATTCACATCGCTGTTGTCGATCCCGGCGTTGGCACGGAGCGCCGCGCCGTCGCGATCGAGACGCCGCGCGGGCGCTTCCTCGGGCCGGACAACGGCGTGCTCTCGGCGGCGCTGCCGGACGAAGCGCGCCCCGAAGCCGGCGCCGCGCCAGTGGCTCTGCCGGCGGGCTGTCGTGCGTTCGCGATCGCGGACCCGCGCTACCTGCGTGAGCGGGTGAGCGCGACCTTCCATGGCCGCGACATCTTCGCGCCCGCGGCGGCGTATCTGTCCCTCGGAGTGCCGATCGAGGAGTTCGGCGGACCGCTCGATAGGATCGTTGCGCTGCCACCGCTGCGCGCGCGTCGGATGAGCGACGGCTCGCTTGCCGGCCAGGTTGTCCACATTGACCGTTTCGGGAACGTGATCACGGACATCCGCGAAGAAGACCTGCCCGCGCAGGAGTTCGTCGTGCTGATCGGGCGCCAGCGCGCGCGAGGGCCCGTACCGACGTACGCGAACGCGACATCGTTGTGCGCGCTCGCCGGCAGCAGCGGATACATCGAAGTCGCGTTACCTAACGGCAACGCAGCGCGCGAACTCGGCTGCGCAATCGGCGACATGGCAGTGCTCCGGCCCGTGTAGCTGGCGAGCGTGATAGAATCGAGCCCGTGCGCATCGTCTTTATGGGCTCGCCGGAGTTCGCGCTGCCGACGCTGCGGCGGCTCATCGCGAGCGAGCACGAGGTAGCCGCCGTCGTCTGCCAGCCGGACCGGCCGGCCGGCCGCGGCCGCGCGCTCCGGCCACCGCCCGCGAAGGAGCTCGCGCTGGCGAGCAGCGTGCCAGTGCTGCAGCCCGAGCGCGTGAACGCGCGTGAGTCGCTCGATGCGCTGAGCGCCCTCGCGCCGGACGCGATCGTGATCGCGGCGTTCGGCCAGATCCTAAAGCAGCCGTTGCTCGACATTCCGGGGCTGGGCGCGCTCAACGTACACGCGTCGTTGCTGCCCAGGCACCGTGGCGCTTCGCCGGTGGCGGCGGCAATTCTGGCGGCCGACGACGAGACCGGCGTCACGATCATGGAGGTGCGGCTGGCGCTGGATGTGGGCCCGATCGTCTCGCAGCGTGCGATCGCGATCGGACCGGAGGACACCGCAGGGACGCTCACGGCAAAGCTGGCAGAGCTGGGCGCAGACTTGCTGATCGAGACGCTGCCTGGGTGGGAACGCGGCGAGATCGTCGCGAAGCCGCAGGACGATTCGCTCGCGAGCTACGCGCCGCCCGTAACGCGCGCCGACGCCGTCATCGATTGGTCCCTGGCTGCGACAGATGTCTGGCGGCGCGTGCGCGCGTACAACCCGTGGCCCGTGGCGACGACGACTGTCGGAGGCGAACCGCTGCGCATCCTAGAGGCGTGGCCGCTGGACGTCGAGGGCGCTGTGGCTGCGGGGACGGTCGTGCAGGCGGCGGAAGGCGCTTCGATGCCCGCGGGCGCGGCCTTCGCGGTGCGATGCGGCGCTGGGCTCCTCGCCGTGGTGCGCGCGCAGCGCGCCGGCCGCCGCGCCCTCACCGGCGAAGAGCTGCTGCGCGGCTGGCCGCAGCTTATCGGGAAGCGCTTGGGGACGTAAGCTACTCGGACTTTTCTTCCGGCGTGGCGCCTTCGGCGGCGGGTGCGGCGCCTTCCGCGGCCGCGGCAGCCTCCTCGCCTTCGGCGGCGGGGGCAGCGGCTTCTTCCTCGACTGCCAGCTTCGGCGTGGCGACCTTGACGATCACTTGATCTGGATCCGAGACGAGCACGACGTTCTCGGGGATCTCGAGGTCCCGAACGTGGATGGCCGTATCGAGCTCAGCCAGGCCGCTGACGTCCACCTCGAAGTGCGAGGGGATGTCGGCCGGCAACGCCTCGACGGTGATGCGGTCGAGGGATAGTAGCAGGATCCCGCCGTACACATGCACCGCCGGCGCCTCGCCGCTGATCGTGAGCGGCACGTCGGCCCGGAGGCGCTCGGTGAGTGAGATCTGAAAGAAATCGATGTGGACGAGCGCATCGCTGACGGGGTCGCGCTGCACGCCGCGCAGCATGACGGGCCGCCTTTCGCCTTCGCCCGCGATCTGCAGGTCGATGATGTCGTTCCGGCCGGCCGTGCGGAGGAGGTTGATGATGGTCGCCGTCGGTGCCTGGAGCGCCAGCGAATCGATGCCGTGGCCGTACAGGTGGGCCGGGATGATGCCCTTCCGGCGCAGTCCCCGAAGGCGCTTGCCCATGACGGTCCGCTGATCGACGGCGAGCTGTACGCCGGCCATATCGCTCCTACTCTTCGATGTCGTTGCGCGCTCCGCACGGTAGCAAAGGGGGGCAACACGGTCAAGGAATGGCCGCCCGCGCTACGAAGCGTCGCGCGGGCCACGCCAGGCCATGGTATGACGCGGCTGGCGCACCGAGCGCCCGATGACGAAGAGCCGCACCAGCAGGAGCCCGGCGATGAAACCGCCGATGTGCGCGAACCAGGCCACGCCGCCCGTCGCGTCCGCGACGTTGCTGGTGAGCGAGCTGAGACCGTTGAAGAGCTGCAGCAGGAACCAGAAGCCGATCAGCAGTACGGCCGGCACCCGGAACGGGAAGAGGAAGAGCAGGAAGATGGGCAAGATGGCAGTCACGGTTGCGCGCGGGTAGAGCACCAGGTAGGCGCCCAGCACGCCTGCGATCGCGCCACTCGCCCCGATCGCCGGCACGAGCGCGTCCTGGTTCGCCGCCACTTGTGTCGCAGTCGCGGCGAGCCCGACGATGAGGTAGAAGATCGCGTAGCGTACATGGCCCATCGCGTCCTCGACGTTGTCGCCAAAGACCCAGAGGAAGATCATGTTGCCGAACAGGTGCAGCCAGCCGCCATGGATGAACATCGAGTAGAACACAGAGGCGGTCGGATGGTTGATGGCGCAAACCTCCAGCGCGGTTCTGAGGCTCGGGTGAAAGCCGAACGTATCGCTGACACAGGCTGGTACAACGCCCCAGTTGTAGAAGAAGCGGTCGATCTGTGGCAACGAGCGGGGAATGGCGGCCGTCGTGCTGAGCGTCAGCTCGTACAGGAAGACGAAGACGTTGACCGCGATGATGGTGACGTTGACGTAGGGAAACGTGCGCGACTTGACGCTGTCGCCAAGCGGGATCATCGCGCGGCGTTGCGACTACGCATCTTTCGTCCAGAGGAGCTCTCGTTTGCCGTCAGCCTTGCTGACGTAGCGCGCGAGCGCGAACAGCAGGTCGCAGAGGCGGTTCAGGTAGGCGAGCACTGCGTCGTTTATCGGCTCCTTCGCCGCGAGCGTCACGACCGCGCGTTCGGCCCGCCGGCAGATCGTGCGGGCGAGGTGGAGGAGCGCCGACGCCTCGGAGCCGCCGGGAAGGATGAATGTGCGCAGCGGCTGGACTTGCGCATCGTACTCGTCGATCAGCGCCTCTAGCGCCGTGACCTTGGCGTCATCGAGGACGAACGCCGCCGCCTCACGCTTCGCGCGGCGGACGGGCCGCTCGCTCGCAAGCTCCGCGCCGATGTTGAACAGCTCGTTCTGGATCGACTGGATCGTCGCCACCAGCTTGCGCTGCCGGAGCTTCGTGGCGACGACGCCGAGCGCCGCGTTCAGCTCATCGATCGTGCCGTACGCTTCGACGCGCGGGCTGTCCTTGCGCACGCGCCGGCCGCCGAAGAGGCCGGTCTCGCCGCGGTCGCCGGTGCGGGTGTACAGCTTGGACTTGCGGGATGGACGAGGCATTTTGGGTTAGGTGTGCTCCGCTTCCTGCGATGTGCTCCGGGTCATACGAAGGTATCATACACGTCGGCGACGGAGCGAATGATGGACTTGGGTCTGCAGGGCAAAGCGGCGATCATCGGTGGGGCGAGCCGCGGCATCGGCCGGGCCGTGGCCGAAGGTCTCGCCCGTGAAGGGTGCCGCGTCGCGATCTGTGGGCGAGACGAGTCGCGCCTGGGGCAGGCCGCCGAAGAGATTCGGTCGGCGACAGGCGGCGAGGTGCTCCCCGTGCGCTGCGACATGTCGCTGGCGGAAGACATCCATCGTTTCGTCGCAGCAACCAGCGACGCGTTCGGCCGGCTCGATGTCGTGGTGAACAACGCGGGCGGCCCGCCGCCCGGCCCGTTCGAATCGTTCGACGACGCTGCTTGGGCGAAGGCATTGGACCAGAACCTGCTCAGCGTTGTGCGCACGGTGCGCGAGGCGCTGCCGCACCTGCGCGCGTCCGGTGCGGGCCGTATCATCAATGTCACGTCGGTCGCCGTAAAGGAGCCGATCCCCGGGCTGGTGCTGTCGAACGCGGCGCGCCTGGGCGTTGTCGGGTTGGCGAAGACGCTCTCGCGCGAGCTGGGACCCGACGGCATCACGGTGAATAACGTCTGCCCCGGCCTCACGCTGACCGACCGCATGCGCGAGCTGTACGGCGGCAGGGCAGGGGCCTCCGGCCGTTCGCTCGACGACGTTCTCGCGGAGGAGGCGCGGCGGATCCCGCTCGGCAGGCTGGGCGAACCGGAAGACGTTGCGGCGCTCGTGATCTTCCTCGCGTCGGCGCAGGCGCGTCACATTACGGGAACGACGATCCAGGTCGACGGCGGTTCGACGGCGGCCGTAATGTAGCGGCTCGTTCGATGAGATAGAAACGTAGCTATGCGCCGTCTGGAATACAAATGGATCGTCGGCATCGTCTTCGTCTTCGGGCTGTTCATGGACCTGCTCGACCTGACGATCACGAACGTCGCCCTGCCGACGTTGTCCAAGGACTTCCACGTCAACACGACAACGATCGAGTGGGTGGTCACGGCCTACCTGCTCAGCCTGGCCGTCTTCATCCCGGTGAGCGGCTGGGCGGGCGACCGGTTCGGCACCAAGAGGACGTTCCTCTTCGCGCTCGCGATGTTCACAGTCAGCTCCTTCTTGTGCAGCATGGCCTGGAACATCCAGTCGCTCATCGCCTTCCGCGCGCTGCAGGGCGTCGGCGGCGGCATGCTGACGCCGGTCGGGACAGCCATGCTGTTCCGAGCGTTCCCGCCCGCCGAGCGCGCGCAGGCCGGCGCGCTGCTCACGATCCCGACGGTCGTGGCGCCCGCGAGCGGCCCCGTCCTGGGCGGCTACCTTGTCCAGTTTCAGTCCTGGCGCTGGATCTTCTGGATCAACATCCCCGTCGGCATCATCGGGCTGGTCGTTGCGTGGCTGTACCTGCGCGAGGAGGTCCAGGCGAAGCCTGGCCGCTTCGACCTCCCCGGCTTCGTGCTCTCAGCGTCCGGTCTCGCTTCGTTGCTCTATGCCCTGGCCGAGGCGGGCTCGCGCGGCTTCGGCGACGGGCGTGTGCTCTCGTTCGGGCTGGGAGGCATCGCGCTGCTGCTCGCGTTCGCGGCCGTCGAGCTGCGCACGGAGGAGCCGATGATCGACGTGCGGCTGCTCAGCAACAAGCTGTTTCGCGCGACGAACATGGTGCAGCTCTTCGGGTTCGGCGGACTGATGGGCGCGCTCTTCTTACTGCCATTGCTCTTGCAGTCCGAGATGGGCCTCAGTCCCTTCCAGTCCGGCCTCACGACGTTCCCGCAGGCATTCGGCGTGGTGCTCACCGCGCAGGTCGCGGGGCGGCTCTACGGCCGGATCGGGCCGCGCCGGATGCTGATGTTCGGCGGCTTCGGCGCGATGCTGAGCACGCTTTGCTTCCTGGCCGTCCAGCTCGATACGAGCCAGTGGTGGATCCGGGCGATCATGTTCGGGCGGGGGGTGGGCTTCGCGTTCATGCTCGTGCCGCTCCAGACCGCCACCTACGCCACGATCCGCCCTCAGGACACCGGCCGGGCGAGCGCCATCTACAACGCCGGAAGGCAGGTCGCGGCGAGCTTCGGGGTGGCGCTTCTCGCCACCGTGCTGAGCAACCGCCTGATCCACCATGGAGCGCGCCTAGGCGACCCGGCGACGCGCCACGGAGCGCTGCTCGCCTTCCACGAAGCATTCTTCGCCGCCGCGGTCCTCGCGGCGCTGGGCATTCTCCTGGCACTTCTGGTCGACGACCGAGAGGCGGTCGGCACGATGCGGCAGGCGCCAGCCGGCGTCGCGGCCGAGGAACCGGTCGTAGCAGGCGCAGACTAGCCTCAGGAATCCTCCCGCCAGCCGACGATCCCTTGGGCAGGGCTTGACAAGGCTGTTTCCTGGCGTTATTGGATGCCGTCCTCGAAATGGTCGGCGTCATGCTGAGCCGGTTCGCCCCGCAAATGGGCCAGCCGTAAAGGAGGAAGGCATGATGTACGGATTTATCCCGGAAGAGGTGGCGTGGGCTGCCGTCCAGGAACACGACGCGGAGACGCGGAACATCGCTGCCCGAACGACGAGGCGCTCAAGCGGTCGCTCGCTGCGGTCGCTGGTCGCCCGGAAGCTGGTGCAGACTGGCTTGAAGCTCGATGACGACGCCGGAGTTGCCGTGCTGAAGGCCGCGAAAGGCGTCAGCTAAGTTGACTGGCGAACGCCCGCCGTGGTAGGATCGCGCTCAACATGAAGACTTCCGGGCTGTGCGGAACGTTTGTCGATAGCACGCTGATGGCGTGTGCGCGGCGAGCAGTCGTGCTGAATCACCCGTCCAGCGGCGGGCCCTGCGTTCCGGATCACCCATAACAGCAAGCAAATCGTAAGCAGAACGCAGGCCCGTTGCAGAAGCGACGGGCCTGCTGCATTCACGGAGGAGATCGTGCTCGAAGGGAACCTGGTCAGACTACGGGCGCCGGAGCCCCAGGATAGCCAGATGGTCCATTATTGGATGAACGATCCGGAGGTGACCGAGCACCTTACTGCGCGTTATCCCTTGGCCGCGAGCGATGAGTTCTGGCTCGCGGGCAGCGGGCCCATCACGTTCTCGCTTGTCCGCCTCGCGATCGAAACGAAGGATGGTGAGCACATCGGTGGCATCAACCTGCACCAGATCGACGCGGAGAACCGCAACGCCGGGCTCGGCATCATCATCGGCGCGACAGCATCCTGGGACCGGGGCTACGGCGGCGATGCCATCGTGACGCTGCTGCGCTTCGCGTTCGAGGAGATGAACCTGCATCGCGTCTGGCTCACCGTGCTCGCGACGCACGAGCGGGGGATCGCCTGCTATCGTCGCTGTGGCTTTCGAGAGGAGGCAAGGCTGCGGCGCCACGTGTTCCGCCACGGCCGGTACCTCGACTTCGTCACGATGGGCTTGCTGCGCGATGAATTCGAAGCGCTGCACAGAGCGGCGTAGTGGAGGTGTCATGCTGCAAGGAAGGTTAGTCCGCATGCGGCCGATGGAGCCGGACGATACGGAACGTTGCTATCGCTGGTTCAATGACGAAGAGGTCATCGGAAATCTGGCGGCGGTCCGGTATTCCATATCTCTTGCTCACGAAGAGCGCTGGCTCCGGGAGCGGCCGCAGATGATCTTCGCAAATGGCGTGTTCCTCGCGATCGAGACTAGGGACGGCCGCCACATCGGTACGACAAGCCTCTATGACGTCCGGTCCGAGGACCGCAGGGCGGGCCTCGCTATTACCATCGGTGAGAAGGATGCGTGGGCCAAGGGCTATGGGACGGACGCGGTCGTCACGCTGCTGCGCTTCGCGTTCGGCGAGATGAACCTGCATCGCGTCTGCCTCATGACGCTGGAGTACAACGAGCGCGCTCGGGCCTGTTATCGGAAGTGTGGCTTCCGGGAGGAGGCGCGCCTGCGCCAGCACGTCTTCCGCCACGGGCGGTACCACGACTTCATCACCATGGGCATCCTGCGCGATGAGTTCGATGCGCAACATGAGGGAGGGCACCATGCTTGAAGGCAAACTCGTCAATCTGCGGGCGTTGGAGTCCGGCGACGTCGATCGCGAGTTCCAATGGGTAAACGACCGCGAGGTCACGCGTTATCTCACCATCCGCTATCCCATGGCGAAGGGCGAAGAGGAGCGCTGGCTGACGAACCGGCCGGCGAACGACTTCGCGAACACCGTGTTCGCGATTGAAACGAAGGAAGGCGTGCACATCGGCAACTGCGGGCTGCACGACGGCCAGCCGGAGAACCGCAAGGCGAGCCTCGGCATCATGATCGGTGACAAGGACTACTGGTCAAACGGCTACGGCAGCGACGCAATCGTTACCCTGCTGCGCTTCGGTTTCCACGAGATGAACCTCAACCGCGTCTGGCTGCATGTCTACGACTTCAACGAGCGTGCCCAAGCCTGCTACAAGAAAGTTGGCTTCGTTGCGGAAGGGACGCTGCGGGAAAACTCGTACCGAGAAGGCCGCTACGTCGACACGATCACGATGGGCATCGTGCGAGACGAGTTCGAAGCGCTGCACACAGGAGGGAGAAGCGATGCTTGAAGGAAAGATGGTGCGTCTGCGCGCGGGAGAGCTAGAGGACCTCGAGCGAAACTTCGCGTGGGTGAACGATCCGGAAGTGACGCGCTGGATCGCTATGCGCTATCCGATCTCGCATGATGAAGAGGAGCGTTGGGTGCGCAACCGGCCGCCAAACGACTTCTCGAACGGCGTCTTCTTCGCCATCGAGACGAAGGATGGTGTGCACATCGGCAACACGAACTTGATGCAGGTACATCCCGAAGACCGCAAGGCCGCCTTCGGGATCATGATCGGCGACAAGGACTACTGGTCGAACGGCTATGGGACGGACGCCATCATCACGCTGCTGCGCTTTGGGTTCGGCGAGATGAACCTGAACCGCGTGTGGCTGCACACGTTCGACTTCAACGAGCGGGCCCAGGCCTGCTACAGGAAGTGCGGCTTCGTCGAGGAGGGACGCCTGCGCCAGCACTACTACGGTCAGGGTCGCTACTGGGACGTCGTTGTGATGGGAGTCCTGCGCGACGAGTACGACAAGCTGCACGGCATCGAGGCTGAGTGAGTGATGCCGGAGTTCTACGATCCGACACACTACGACGCCATCGCGCAGGGCGTCCCGGGCGACGTCGAGTTCTATCTCTCGCTGGCACGCGAGGCGCAGCAGGCGGGCCATCCCGTGCTCGAGCTCGCCTGCGGCACCGGGCGCGTATCGATCCCGATCGCGCAGGCCGGCGTGCAGCTGGTCGGCCTCGACCGATCGGGGGCCATGCTCGCTCGCGCGCGCGAGAAGGCGGCCGGCCTCTCGAACGCGCGGTGGGTAGAAGGCGACATGCGCGACTTCGACCTGCCGGAGCGGTTCGGGTTGATCTGCATCCCGTGCCGCTCCTTTCAGCACTTGCTCTCGGTCGAAGACCAGCTCTCCTGCCTGCGCTCCGTGCGCCGGCACCTGCTTCCCAAAGGGCGTTTCGCCATCACCGTCTTCAACCCGGATATCGTCCGCATCGCGAACACGCTGACGACGAACCGAGGCAACGCGCAGCTCATCGTCCACAAGCCGGAGCGGGCCCACTGGGAGAGCGCGCGCTACGATCAGGCGACGCAGGAGCTCGAGTGCTCGTTCATCGACGAGCAGCTCGATGAGGGTGGCGTCGTGCGCTCACGAGTGTATCGAGGCCTCAAGCTGCGCTACCTCTATCGATTCGAGATGGAACACCTGCTCGCGCGCGCCGGCTTCGCGGTCGAAGCGCTCTACGGCGACCACTTCCGTGCGCCGTTCTCAGGCACCAGTCCGGAGATGGTCTGGCTCGCGCGCCCGGCCTAGCGCTATCGCTCGCCGCGCACCCAGCGCTCGCGCTCGCGCGTGTCGCGGTCGCAGAGCAGCGGGTTGAGCAGCACGCAGGCTTTGGCATGGGAGTTGAACGTTTCATGCGCTGGTTGGTCGGGGTAGACCACGTTCGAGACGCTATTCCGTTTCCAAGGCTGTTTGGTCGAAGTATTCGGCCCTAGAAGGGAATCACTTTGGAGAGAACACTTGTCAAGGATCTTCGAGCTCATCTAGGGGAGTCCGTTGCGATAGATGGCTGGGTTAATGCGGTTAGGAATCAAAAGAACGTGCAGTTCGTCATTGTTAGAGATCAGACGGGGATGGTCCAGGCTACGCACAAGCGAGAAGAAGGCAACGACAGCCTGGCCAAATCAATTGAAGAACTAACAAGAGAGTCCGCGATCGAGGTTGTCGGGATGGTCGTTCACAACGACGTGGTTCAACTTGGCCAACTTGAAATCCTTACAGAATCCATTAATGTGCTCGGTCCCGCCTTCCCTGAGCTACCGATAGATGAGGACTCCTCTCTTGATAATCGCCTCGATTGGAGGTACTTGGACCTTCGCCGTCCGTCGAACCTCCTGATCTTTCGCGTTCAGACCTGGATCGAGCACGTTATGAGGCAATACTGGTTGGAGAATGAGTTCATCGAAATTCATTCACCGAAGCTCATGGGCAGCGCCAGCGAATCTGGAGGGGAGCTCTTTAAGCTAGATCATTTTGGACAAACTGCGTATCTGGCCCAATCTCCGCAGTTCTTCAAACAGATGGCTATGGCCGCGGGTTTTGAGCGTGTGTTTGAGATCGCTCCCGTCTTTCGAGCGAATCCATCATTCACCTCCCGGCACGATACGGAGTTTACAAGCGTTGATGTGGAGATCTCTTGGGTTAGATCCCATGAGGACGTGATGCGCTTCGAAGAGGAGTGGGTCCACTACGTCTTGACCGCTGTCAAAGAGAAGTATGGAGATGCTATTTCAGAAGCGTTTGGTGTGGAAGTAATAGTTCCAGCGCTTCCCTTTCCGAGGGTTACCATGGCTGAGGCTTACTCCATTTTAGAGAGACTCGGGCATACAATCGCCCGTCAGAAAGGGGATCTTGATCCGGAGGGCGAACGGACCCTTGCACGATACGTTAACGAGACGTTTCGGCACGAGTTCGTATTCGTCACAGACTACCCGGCCTCTGCGAGGCCGTTCTACCATATGAGGCACGAGGCTAACCCAGGTCTGACAAGAAGCTTTGACCTAATCTGGAAGGGTGTTGAAATCACAACTGGAGCGCAGCGGGAACACCGTTACGACATATTGAGCAGACAGGCTATAGAGAGCAGTCTGTCTCTCGAACCGATCCAATACTACTTGGACTTCTTCAAGTTCGGATGCCCGCCTCACGGGGGCTTCGGCTTCGGGCTCACCCGGATGCTAATGATGCTGCTCGGTGCCAATAATGTCCGAGAAGTAACTTACTTGTACCGCGGTCCGAATCGCCTGTCTCCATAATGTGAGGATCATCACTCCGAGCGCTCGCCGCGCACCCAGCGCTCGCGCTCGCGCGTGTCGCGGTCGTAGAGCAAACGGCTGAGCAGCACGCTGCTGTCCGGCATCCCCAGCTTGTTGCCAAGCAGGCGCTTCGCGAAGACGAGCGCCGCCATGCCGGCGAGGCCGCCCACGATCGCTCTCGATTGGCCCGCGGCGAGCGCGACGAACGGTGTGGCCAGGATGCCGAGGCCGACAAGCTGCGGCACGGCGCGCAGCACGACGCCCAGCAGCGAGAAGCCGATAAACGCGCCGAGGCCAGGCCATGAGAGCACCAGCATGAAGCCGATCGCGTGGGCGACGCCGCGGCCGCCGTAGAAGCCGATGAATGGCGACCAGTTGTGCCCCAGCAGCGCGGCCAGCCCCGCCGCGACCTGCACGCCTATCCCCTGGCCCGCAGCCTTGGCCACGAGGATGCCCAGCAGCCCCTGGCCGATCTCGGCCAGGCCGACGGGCACGACGGCCGGCTTCGAAACGTTCTGCCAGAGATTCGATGGGCCGATGTTGCCGCTGCCGTAGCGCCGCAGGTCGACGCCCCGCAGGGCGCGTCCGGTGAGATACGCGATCGGCACGGCGCCAGCAACGTAGCTGCCGGCGATGATGACTGCGGCGACCAGCATCGGTAGCGCGACCGGCTATCCGGTGTGCTTCTTCTGCAGCCGCTGCGCGATGTCGGCGATGATCGCGGCCGCCTCTTCGGGCGAGACGTGGGCGGTATTCAGCGCGAGGTGATAGAGCGCGGGGTTGTCGACCTGGACGTTGAAGAACGTCTGGTGGAAGCTGGCCCGGCCTTTCGCGCTGTCATGCGTGCGCTTCGTCGCCTCGTCGCGCGAGACCTGTTCGCGTTCCATGAGCGTTGCGATCCGGTGGTCGGGCGGCGCAACGAGGAGGACGTGGAACGCGTTAGGCCAGTCCTTCAGGATCACTTGGCTGCCCCGCCCGATGATAAGCACATTGTCTTGTTTGGCCAAGCCCTTGATCACGCCGGTCAGCGTCGCGACGTACTGCTGCTGCGAAACGTCGCGCTGGGTCGCCTCGGCCGCGGCCTCCGCGTAGGTACGGCCGAGCACGACATCGAGGCCGCCTGCACCGGTGAGCGGATCGCCGGCGCCGGCCGCCGCGGAGCGCTCGAGGAAGCGGCGGAGCAGCGTCGAGAGACGCTCGCCGAGGCTCGCGGTGCGCTCTTCGAACGGGACGACGCTCTCCATGGGCACGCCGAGGGTGCTCGCCGCCTGCACCAGGATCTCCTGGTCGACGTAGTCGATGTCGAGTCGCGCCGCGACAAGCCGCCCGATATCACGGGTGCGCGTGCCGGGTTGGCCGGAGACGGTGACGACCGTCATGGTGAGTCAGCTCTTCAGGCTCTCGATGAAGTCCTGCACGGGGATGGCGGGCAGGCTCATGATCTGCACCGTGCCGCGCGCCCCGAGTTCGACGGAGATGCGCGCGACGGCTTCGTTGTTCAGCGCCTCGATAATCGAGATGAAATCGTACGGTCCGAGGGTGGCATACTGGTCGATCACTTTCGCGCCCATCGCTTCGATCTCCTTGTTGACCTCCTGGATGCGCTCCGGTCGCGCCTTGATCGTCTTGCGCCCGTCGTCTGTGAGATTGCTGAGAAAGATGTACTTCGCCACGGGGGTACTCCTTGCTTGAGATAGCTTTCCTATTCTAGCACCGGCTGGCTCTCGGCTAGTCCATCTGCCATGGCTCGCCGTTGTCGTCGAGCACGAGCGGCGCGGGAACGCGCGCCCCGCAGATACAGGGAAAGTCCCCGATGCGCACCCACATCGGGAAGTTGCCCTCGTAGATGCGGCGGCAGGTGGCGCAGCTGGCGCGGAAGAGCTTGACGTGGGGCGGGTTCTGCTTGCGGGGGCGCTTCTGGCGCGGAGCGTTCACGCTCAGGCTGTGTAGACGTAATACCGTTCCGGGCGCTCCACAATCAGGATGCTCTTCCCCTGCGCGGTGAGCGCATCGATGGCCTCCGGCATCACGGCCGAGTGGCCGAAGATCGGGAAGCTCCGGGTGTACGTGTACTCCGTAGCGTCGACCGCGAGCCTTGTGCCCAGGAACGGCCAGTCGATCAGATCGACGTAGGGCACGTCCTTGCCCGCAAGCTCCAGCCTGCCGATGAGCGAGCGGTCGACTGTCTGCGGCTCCACCTCTTGGGTGACCATCGATAGCATTCCAGCGTAGCTGGGGGCTAGTGTCAACCGGCGGCGCTAGATGTCCTGCCCGGCCTCGCTCTGGAGCTCCACGCGCAGCGCCAGGCAGTCGTCGATGACCTTCTGCATCCCCATTCCCTCCGCAGCGTCGAGCGCGTCCGTCAGGAGCGCGAGCGCCCGCTCGCGGTCGCCGGGGGCGCCGCGCGCGAGGAGCACGGCGCCGTACTCGGCGCGCGTGCGGGCCAGCCAGGGCTTGTCGCCGAGCTTGGCAGTCGTGCGAAGGGCGTCCTCGAAGTGCCGTTCGGCGTCCTGCCAGCGGCCCATCGTCGCAGCGAGCAGCGCCAGACTGCGGGACACGGCGCCCGCCGTATCCGCAGCACCGACTACCACGCACTGCCCGTCGTAGGGCGATAGCATGTCGTAAAGCTCGGGCGCGCGGGCGGCGTCGCCGAGAAACCAGCAGACGTCTGCCAGGAGGCTCAGAGCGACAGGTAGGTTTTCGTCGGAGGGGAGGCGGCCGAAGCCGCCCTCGGCCAGCTCGTCGAAGACCGCCCGCGCGTCCTCGCGTCGCCGTACCTCGCTGTAGACCCAGGCGAGCGCGGCGCGGTACGCGGGGATCGCCGGGTATCGCTCGACGTTGGCCTTCATCGCGGCCTCTATCTCCAGCAGACGCCCTTGATGGCCGCGGAGCCCCAATATGGCAACTCCAAGATTCTGCGCGGCGGCCTCGGGATTGAACACTTCCGCAAATGCCTGGCCCGCCAGGCGTTCGGCCTCGTCGAACCGCCCGTCCATCCGCGCCTGCAGCGCGCGATGAAAGCCGGTGAGCGCGACGATTCGGAACTCGCGCTGGAGGCGCTCCTCCTCGTCCACCGCCCGGTCGAAGCCGGCCCGGTCGCCCAGAGCGAGCATGGGCATGACCAAGCCAATGTGCGCGAGGTGTACCGCAGACTTGTCCCCGCTACGATTCGCCGCCTCGATCCCTTCACGCGTCAGGCTGAGCTTCCGAGCAGCATCCACTTCTCCCGAGGCTACGTATCTCAGGACGAACGCCAGCGTCTCCGGTTCGTCGACGCGGCGTGCCATCAGTAGCGCGTCTGCCAATAGCTGCTTCGCCCGTTCGCGCTGGTCCGAGAAGTACAGCTCGTTACCCAGCCGCGCGAGCACCATGGCCCGCAGGGTGCTCTCGGCCGGACCAAGCAGCTGCAGCGCTTCTTCCAACAACCGCCGCATCACATCGGCATCAACCATGCCGACAACATATAGAAACGGAGTCGCGAATCCGAGCGCGGCCCTGGCGCAGCGCTCAGAGTCGCCAGCGCTGCGCGCGAGTTCGGCGGCGCGCTGGAAGGCCGCCGACGAGCGTGGCCAGTCCACATGTCCGGTGAAGAGCGCGCGCCCGAGGGCGAGCAGGATGTCCACGCGGACGCGCTCGTCGGGGCTCGCGATCAAGTCCACCGCCTCAAGCGCGCGTTCGTAGTGCGCCGCCGCGGCCTCCCAGGCGACCTGGGCCATCGCCTGGTCACCAGCGCGCTTCGCGTAAGCGATCGCTTTCTCCACGTCGCCCCCAGGCGCCGCCTGGTAGAAGTGATGGGCCAGCTCCGCCAGGTGCGGCTCGACGTTCGCTGCGTAGAGATTCTCCAGCGCCTCGCCGATCTGCCGGTGCAGCAGCACGCGCCGTGGCGTGCTCAGCTCCTCGTACAGCGTCTGGCGGATCAGCGCGTGCGTGAAGTCGTACCTCCCGCCGCCCTCGCCCTTCCGCTCCATGATGAGCTGCGCGGCGAGCGCCTCCTCGAGCAGGTCGAGGAGTTCGGCCTCGGGCTCGGCGCAGATCGCCTTCAGCGCCTCCCACGAGAAACCGCCGGCCATCGTCGAGGCCAGCGTGAGCATGCCGTTGCAGCCCTCCGTGAGCCGCGAGAGTCGCCGCCCGACGACCTCGCGCACCCCCTCCGGGATGCCCAGCTCCGAGATGCTAGTCACCTGCCCGACCCAGCGGCCGTTCTCGCGCGCGATCTTTCCCGTCTCGATCAGGTGAGCCATCACCTCGCGGATGAAGAAGGGGTTGCCCTCCGTCTCCTGGTGGAGCGCCTGGGCGAGCGCCTCCCGCCTAGCCGCCCCCTCCTCCGACGGATCCATGGCGGTGAGCAGGTCGTTGATCGTCTCTTCGGGCAGGCCGCGCAGCAGCACGCGCCGGTAGTTCGGGAGACGGCGCAGGGCGCCCAGCACCTCCGACAGCGGGTGCGTGCGGTCGAGCTCCATATCGCGGTAGGCGCCGAGGATCAACAGCCGGTCGCGCGCGGTCCGCTGCGCCAGGTGCTGCAGGAGCAGCAGCGACGCCTTGTCGGCCCAGTGCAGGTCGTCGAGGAAGAGGACGACCGGGTTGGCGGTCGCCGCGTTGCGCAGGAACTCCGTCACGCTCTCGAAGAGGCGCTGCCGCTCCGCCTCCCCGTCAAGCTTCGGCGCCTCCTTGATGTCCGGGAAGCGCGTGCGAATCTCGGAGACGAGGGTGGCGATCTCCGGCGCGCCGGGACCGAGCTGCGTGCGGAGCTCATCGTCCGGGCGCGAGCGCGTGTACTGGCGCAGCCCCTCGATGAACGGCGTGTAAGGCAGCGACGACTCACCTTCGTAGCCGCGGCCCGAGAGCACCTGCGCCCCGCGCAGCCCGGCGTAGACGCCAAACTCCTCCGCCAGCCGCGTCTTGCCGATGCCCGGCTCGCCGGCGACGAAGATCAGCGCCCCCTTGCCGGAGAGCGCTCCATCTAGCGCGCCCTTCAGTTGCTCCAGCTCCTCGCGCCGGCCAACGAACCGTCCCCACTCGATGCCCGCCAGATCACGACGCGGTTCCGCCGGTGCCGCTTCGGTGGCGGGTTGCACTCCCGCCGCTGCGATCCGCTGCAGCTCATCGAGGACGGCGGTGGCGCTCGCCGGGCGGTCGGCCGGTGCCTTGGCGAGCAGCCGCAGTATGAGCGCCTCCAGCGGCCCCGGGGCCTGCGCGTTGTGCCAGGACGGCGCGACGGGCGCGGTGTTGACGTGCTGCGAGATGACGGCTAGCGCATCGTCCCCGAGGAACGGCGGCCGCCCGCTGAGCAGCTCGTACAGGACGCAGCCGAGCGAGTAGAGGTCGCTCTGCGAGGTGACCTCGCCTCCAAGCGCTTGCTCTGGGGGCATGTACGCCGCGGTGCCCATGATCGTGCCGGCCTGCGTCACGCGGGACTGGCCCAGCGCCACCGCCAGGCCGAAGTCGCCGAGCTTGGCCGTGTCCTCGCTGGTCAGCCAGATGTTCGCCGGTTTCACATCGCGATGGACGATGCCGTGTCCGTGGGCGAACGCGAGCGCGCGGCAGAGGTCCTCGGCGATGCTGAGCGTGCGCTCGATGGGGAGCGGGCCACCCGCCTCTCGCAGCGCCCCGCGCAGATCACCGCCGGTGATGTACTGGCAGACGAAGAACGGCCGGCCGCCGTCTTCGCCGATGTCGTAGAGGGTGACGACGTTCGGGTGGTCGAGGCGCGCCATCGCCCGGGCTTCGCGCCGGAAGCGTTCGAGCTCCTGTGGCTCCAAGGCGTCTGTCTTGATGAGCGCGAGGGCGCACTCTCGATCCAGCGCGGAGTCGTGGACGACGTACACGGTCTTCTGCCCGCCCTCCGGCAGAACGCGCCGTACGACATAGCGGCCCGAGGCGAAGCTCGGAGGCTGGACCGGTAGTCCCGCAACCGTTGCAGCCGGATTGTCGGGCCGGGTCTCCATGACCGGGACGCTCCCTTTTACGGCGGCGACTACCATTAGTCTGCTCGGCTCTTAGCTGAGCGGGCCCCGCCACCGCGAAGCGATCCTAGCATATCTCTGCCAAGCTGCCTACGTTGGAGCGTCTCGCGCGCGAAGGAGTCCCAACCAGTCGAGGCCGACTTGGGGTGCCACCACGTGATAATGGTGTCGCCTCCGGCATAGCTTGGTTCGGAGAGCCTCAAGCGTCCCCGTCACCACCAGATCGTGTCGTCTAGCTCCTCTTCCTCGCTCGTCTCGGGCTCTGCGTTCCAGAGGTTCGTGCCCAGATACTTCCAACCGTTATCGGCGAAGAGGAGCACGATGTTGCCCCGCTCCAGCCGCCGCGCAATCTTCAAGCCAGCGTGCAGCACCGCGCCCGAAGAGACGCCGGCGAAGATCGCTTCGCGCAGCATCAGCTCCGCTGCCGCGCGAAACGCGTGCCCGCTGCGCACGAGGATCTTGCCGTCGAGGAAGGCGAGGTCGAGGATGGGCGGGATGAAGCCGTCGGCGAGGCTCTTGAGCCCCTGGAGCTGATTGCCCGGGTGCGGCTCGACAGCGATGACCTGCGTGCGCGGGTTGGCTTCCTTCAGGCGGCGCCCGGCGCCCATCACCGTGCCGCCGGTACCCAGGCCCGCAACGAAGACATCGATCTGCGGGAGGTCCGCGAGCAGCTCTGGCCCCGTCGTCTCGTAGTGGGCGCGCGCGTTGTTCTCGTTGCCGAACTGATCGAGGAAGAGCCAGCCTTCGCGCTCGGCGCGCGCGCGGGCGACCTCGATGGCGCGGCGGACGCCCTGATCGCCCGGCACCCACTCCACCTCGGCGCCGTACACGCCGATCGCCCGCGGGATCTCCGGGTAGACGTTCTCCGGCATGACGATGCGCACGTTATAGCCGAGCGCGCGGCCGACCATCGCCAGCGCGATGCCGGTGTTGCCCGTCGACGCCTCGATTACGGTGTCGCCGGGCTGGATGCCGGCGTCGCGCTGGGCGGCGAAGAGCATCTCGCGCACGATGCGGTCCTTGACGCTGCCGGTGGGGTTCCAGCCCTCGAGCTTTGCGAACAGGCGGACCTCCGGCTTCGGACTGCAGTGGCGCAGCTCGACCAGCGGCGTCCGGCCTATCGCGTGGGTGATGTGGAGGTGGTGCATGACGTCCTGCTCGATTCTAGTTGTTGCTCGCGTAAGACGGCCAGCCCGCCCGCCTGGGGGATGTAATTCGCGCAACCTTGGTCTATTGTGGGGACGGTGATGGGCAAGCGCGGACGACCCCGGCATCCTGACATTCTCACTCCGCGGGAATGGGATGTGCTTGCGCTGCTTCGCCAAGGTCTGAGTAATCCCGAGATCGCCTCACAGCTACGCATTAGCCGTGAGGCGGTGAAGTCCCACGTGTCAGATATTCTTTCCAGACTGGGGGTTAGCACCAGGGAGGAGGCAGCAAGGTGGGAAGCCGGGGAACCGAAGTCGCAGCGGTGGGCAGCCGTTCCCTTGGCCGTGTGGCGAATCGTAAACGTACGATGGCTCTCACTCCCGGTGGTGGGAACGGTCGCTGCGACCGCAGCCGCCGGTCTTGGCTTGTTCGTCTTTGCTCTGTTCGCGGCGCGTGGCGGTAGCGGTGCGGGCGAAAGTCAAGGCCGAATCGCATTTGTCTCGAACCGCGACGGAAACTGGGAGATCTACGTCATGAACAAGGACGGGTCGGGCCAGACTCGGCTGACGCACGATCCCTCAACGACCAATGACGACGGGATGGATCAGGGCCCCGTCTGGTCGCCTGACGGTTCACAGATCGCCTTCACCTCAACTCACGGCGGCAACCCCGACATCTACGTGATGCATGCCGATGGCTCGAACCTCACACGGCTCACGAACGATCTAGCCAACGATAGCGCGCCGAGCTGGTCGCCCGATGGTTCTCGGATAGCGTTCTCGTCCAATCGGGACGGAAACTATGAGATCTACGTCATGGATGCAGACGGCTCTGGCCAGAGGAGAATCACTGATGGTCAGGCTAATGACGGCAATCCAGAATGGTCGCCCGACAGTTCTCACATCGCCTTCTGGTCAGCGACAGACGGGATGGAGTCGCTATACGTCATGAACGCCGACGGGTCAGCTCAGATAAGGATAGCCGGCGGCACTGCTATCGCTGACGTGAGCTGGTCTCCCGCCGCCAGGCAGCTGGCGTTTTCCTGGTTCCTAGGCAGCGGCAATCAGGCCGACCCGGACGTGTTCGTGATTTACGCCGATGGCTCAAAGCCAACGGACCTAACGAACAACCCGGGTCGCGACGTCGAAGCTTCCTGGTCCCCCGACGGAAGGCACCTCGTCTTCCGTTCCGAGCGCAATGCCGACGATGAGATCTACGTCATGAACGCGGACGGTTCGGCTCTGACCAAGCTAACCGGTGGTTTCGAAGGAAAGGTGTTCCGACCCAGGTGGTCTCCAGATGGCTCTCGCATCACCTTTGAGGCCCAGGACGGACCCCACGTGGCGGTCTATTCGATGAACGCGGACGGCTCGCATCTCACCCGCCTCACAACGGGTCCGGGCGACGACTTCGATCCTGTCTGGATGCCGCGTTAGATCGCCATCTTGATCTGGCCGACAGGGTCGCGCCGGCGTTCGTCGCGGCGCTCCGTCATGCCGGCGCGCTCGCGCAGGCGCTGCACCGCAGCGTGCACTTCGTCCGTGTAATTGCGCGGGGCGTAGGCGCCCGTATAGAAGCGCTCGTACTGCGGCAGCAGGTGCGGATACCTCTCGCGCAGGAAGGGCATGAACCATTCCTTCGTGCCGGGCTTGAGGTAGAGGACGTTGTCGCCGACGAACGATGCGCCGTGCTCGCGCGCGGCCCGCATCACGGCCTCGAGGTTCTCCTGATCGTCCGTGAGACCGGGGATGATCGGCGCCAGCATGACGCCGCAGCGGACGCCGGCGCCGGCCAGCTTCGCCATCGCCTCCAGCCGGTGCACAGGCTTCGCCGTCTCCGGCTCGATATGCCGCCAGACTTCCTCCCGCAGCGTTGGTATCGAGAACAGCACCGTGCACTCGGCGGCGGCCGAGACCTCTGCGAGCAGCGCAAGGTCGCGCGTGATGCTCGCCGACTTCGTGATCAGCGAACAGGGGCTCGCGAAGTCGCGAAACGCCTGCAACGCGCCGCGCGTGAGGCCGTACTTCAGCTCGGCTTGCTGGTAAGGATCGCAGGCCGTACCGATGGTGACCTGCTCGCGCTTCCAGCCCGGCCGCGCCAGCTCGCGCCGCAGCACCGGCACGAGGTTGGTCTTCACGACGATGCGCTGCTCGAAGTCGCGCCCGGTGTCGTAGCCCAGGAACTCGTGGTTCCCTCGGGCGAAGCAGTACACGCAGGCGTGCTGGCAGCCCCGGTAGGGATTCAGGCTCCAGCGTAAGGAGGGCATCGACGGGATGTTGACTCGGTTGAGCGCGCTTTTGCACTCGATCTCTTCGAAGGTGACCTGGGGCATGTCCGTAGCTCCTTAGAACATATGTTTCATGTGGAACATAGCTAGAACGGGCGTTCTTGTCAAGCCTGCGTGGCACTAGCGACGACTCCGCCTATAATCGAATTGGTGAGCTACGCGGAAGGCGAAGCGATGGCCCGCAAGGTTCAGGGCGATATGCTCCTGGAGCGGACGGCGCTTCAGTTGCGCGAGATGCTCCACGAGGCGGCGAAGCAGCTCCGCCCCTTTCCACCCTTCCCCGGTGCCTTCTTTACCAACGCCATCGAGGTGGAGGCGCAAGCGGACGAAAGCCGGAGCAGGGGCTGCATCGTCGTCTGCGAGGACGGCGAGCTCTACGAGCTCGAGATGAGCATCAACTTCTCGGACGAGATCACTGACCCGGTGCAGGCCCGCGACGAGAAGCTGACGAAGCTGGATGAGCTGCACCCGCGCGATTACGTCGTACTGGCGTACGAGGCCATGAGCCGCATCACGGAGCAGATTATGGAGCAAGCGGAGCAGGGCAGTGGCCGTTAGGCCCAACCCGCCGCGGCCGCCGCAGCGCAGATGGCGCCGTTACCTCGGCCCGGCGAACTCGTGGCGCCGCGTCTGGCTGACCGGGATCGGTGCCGGCTGCGCCCTGGCCCTCTTCGCGGCGATTCTCGCGGCGGCGATGGGCTCCGGCAGCGGCGGTTCGCTTTCTACCAAGCAGCCGACGGTGGCGCTGCCAGCTTCCAGCGATGTCGCGGACAGCTCGCAGCCGCCGGATGTCGCTCCTGTCGACACGCCGGCCGAGGAACCGACCGTCGAGCAGCCCGTCGACGTGCCGACAGACACGCCGGTCGAAGAAGCACCAGCCGACACACCGACGCCGGAAGACGTCGTCCCCACCGACACGCCGGTCGAGGAGATACCGACGGACGTTCCGCCGGACGCTGAGCCATAGACTATTCGAGGATGATCTCGCCGCTCTTGCCGCCCCGCTTACGGGCCAGGCGTATGGTTTCGATGCGCATGCCGCGGTCGACCGCCTTGCACATGTCGTAGACGGTAAGGGCGGCCACCGCCACGGCCGTCAACGCTTCCATCTCGACGCCTGTCTTCGCCGTCGTCCGCACGACGGCCTCGATCTCAAGCGAATTGGCCTTGCGATCGGGCGTGATCTCGACATCGATGTGCGCGAGCGGCAGCGGGTGGCAGAGCGGGATCAGCTCGTGGGTGCGCTTGGCGGCCATAATGCCCGCCAGCCGCGCCGTCGCGATGACATCGCCCTTCTTGACACTGCCCGCCAGGATCAGCCGCAGGGTCGCCGCTTGCATCCGGACCGAGCCCCGAGCGATTGCCTCGCGCTTCGTGTCCTTCTTCGCCGAAACGTCGACCATGCGTGCCTTACCCGTGCGGTCGAGGTGGGAGAGGCGTTTGGGAGGCACAGAGACTAGGCCGACTTGGCGGGGCGCGCAGCGAGGATGTCGTCCTTGCCGGCGTGACGGACGTCGCGCTCGGAGAGCGTGAGGAGCGCGATTGTTTCGCCAGAGGCGGCCACGAACTCGACTTCCAGCCCGTCGGGTGCCTTCGTCTCCACGACGGCGCCCACGTCACCCTTCTGAAGGCCATGCTCTGGCACGTCCCTGGCCAGGACAACACACTCAAGCGTCTCGAATCTCATCAACTGCCTCCCGGTTAGGCCGTCACGAATCGAGGGTCTTGTTCGCCGCTACGTATGATCCACACAGACTGGACGCTCTGGTTTGATGATGGTCCTGCCAGTGGAGCCAGTATCACGAATATCCTGCCGAACGTTGTCGATTCCACCTCTTCTGCGTCTTGGCTCAGATGCTGAGCGCGAAAGATCCGCCTCAAGCCGGAACCAGTTGGATCTAGTATAGCCAAGCCGTTCAAAGAGCAAGGCCTTCGAACGGCCGATCGGATGCGAAGGCGAAAGAAGGTAGTCGCGGAGCTTCTCCGCCGAGATGATGGCGCGTTCCGAGTTAGGTAGCTTCATTCTTCAAGCGTGAGCTCGTGGTCCAGCATCTTCTCGTAACCGGCGCTGAAGCGGAACGAGCCGCAGATCCTGCGGCCGGCGAGGACGTGCGGCACCCAGATCCGATCGTCCTCCCACATCTCGTCGTAGGGGAGGGCGTCGTCCGCGATCCACTCCAGTGGGCCCTCATCATTCGCTTCGACCTCGCCTTCGAACTCGCCAGCGACGAAGACGTGGACGTGGATGTCCGGGCCATCGACGCGATCGACGTAGAAGGTGAGCGTACCCCGGTCACGGAGATCGCGCACCGTCAGGCCCGTCTCCTCCAGGACCTCCCGGGTGGCTGCCTGCTCCGGCGACTCGCCGTCGACGATCTTGCCGCCCGGCGCGTTCCAAAAGCCACCACCGAAGCGGCCCGGGGCCTTGTGCTGGAGCAGCACGTGTCCGTTGCTACGGATGTAGCAGAGGACGGCGTGGGTAGTCATATCGGAGGCATCATAGCCAAGACAAAGCCCTTGACAAGAACGGTAAGGTAGCACTAAGATTGGGGCTACTATGGGTTTGCGCGAGGAAAAGAAGGAGCAGCAGCGCCGGGAGATCCTGCTGGCCGCGATCCGCTTGTTTCGCCAGCGCGGGTACGATGAGACGCGCATTCAGGACATCATCGACTGCGTGCGGATCAGCGAGGCGACCTTCTTCAACTACTTCCCGACGAAGGACGCGCTGCTCCAGAGCTATGCCATCGGCAGGGTGGAGGCCTACGCGGACCTACTGCGCGCCGAGATCGACGACGAGGCCCGAAGCGTACCCGATCGCATCCGCGATCTGCTGCGCATCATCGCGAAGGCCCTCCAGCAGGAAGACCGGCCGTTCATGGCGATCGTCGCCACGCGCTCCAGACTCTTCTACGGCGGCGAAGGCACAGTGTTCGAGCGGCAGGTGCTTGCGCAGAGTTTGCTGGTGAGGCTCTTCGAGGAGGGTCAGGCGCGCGGCGAGATCCGCAATGACACGGACCCGCGCGCGCTCGCCGAGGCGCTCACCGGCGCGTACTCGTTCACGATTGTGAACTGGCTCACGTATCGCTGGCAGGACGTGGGCCCGCTGGAGCCCCGACTGCTGCGTGTAGCGGAGATCTTTCTCGATGGCTGCCGGGCGCAGGTCGCGCCGGCGAGGCAGGCCGCCCGGAGCGGCGAAAGGAGGAAGTCATGGTCACGGAGATGAGCCGGCTCGATGCGAAGGCGAGCGTCGAAGACGTGACGGCGCGGCTCAAGCAAGACGGCTACGCGATCGTCGAGCGCTATCTCAGCCCCGAAGACGTGCGCGCGAAAAAGGAGGACCTACAGCGCGTACTGCGCTCAACACCGACCGGCCGGAACGACTTCGAGGGCTTCCAGACGCAGCGCATCTACGCCCTCTTCGCGAAGACGCGCGTGTTCGATCAGACGGCGATTGATCCGCTGCTGATGGGCGTGCTCGAGCAGGTGCTGGGGCAGGGCTTCACCCTCAGCGCCCCGACGACGATCAACATCGGCCCAGGGGAGACGGCGCAGAACCTGCACACCGACGACATCGTCTACCCAGCCGCGCGGCCGCATCGAGAGCTGGTCGTAAACACGATGTGGTGCCTGGATGACTTCACTGAGGAGAACGGAGCCACGCACATCGCGCCGGGCAGCCACGCGTGGACCGATCAGCGGCCAGACGCGAACACGCCAACCATACGCGCCGTCGCGCCGGCGGGTTCGGTCATCTTCTTCGTCGGCAGCGTGTGGCATGGCGGTGGCGCGAACAACACGCAGAAGCCGCGGCTCGGCGTGATCATCGAGTATTGCGCGGGCTGGCTGCGGCCGCAGGAAAACCACGTCATCGGCGTGCCGAAAGAGATCATGCGAGAGCTGCCGGAGCGCCTGCAGGAGCTGCTCGGCTACGGGGTGTACCCGCCGTTCCTGGGGAACGTCGACGGCCGCCACCCGCGCAAATACCTGGACGATCAGCGTAGGGTATCGAACGGCGTCGTGGAGCCGTAGAGGAACGCGCTGCTAGTTACTCCCAGAGGAACCAGCGTCGCCTGGCCTGCGGACCATAGGTGAGATGAAAGCGGTCCATCGCAACATCACGGATGTGTTCGACAGCCTCTTCCGGCGAGTCCGTGACGAGGAGCATGTCGAAGTCGGCCGGATCGATCGTTCCGTTCGAGAGGAGCCGGTCCTTCAGCGCCGCGAGGATAGGCGACCAGTAGTCGCTGCCCATCAGGACGATGGGAAAGTTCTCGATCTTGTGCGTCTGGATCAGCGTTGCCGTCTCGAACACCTCATCGAGCGTGCCGTAGCCGCCCGGCAGCACGACGAACGCATACGAGTACTTGACGAGCATCACTTTGCGCACGAAGAAGTGCCGGAAGTGGACGACGACGTCCATGTACGGGTTCGGGACCTGCTCCAAGGGCAGGACGATGTTGCAGCCCACGCTGCGCCCGCCGGCGTCCTTCGCGCCGCGGTTGGCGGCCTCCATGACGCCCGGCCCGGCGCCGGTCATCACGGTGAACCCCGCGCGCGCGAGCCGCTGGCCGATGTCTCGGGCGAGGCGGTAGTAGTGGTCCTCTTCGCCGAAACGCGCCGACCCGAAGACCGTCACGCACGGCCCGACGAAGTGCAGCTTGCGGAACGCCGAGATGAACTCCGAGAAGATGCGCAGAGTGAAGCGCAGTTCCGAGATGCGGCTCTGTGGCCCGCGCAGGAACTGCCGTTCCTCCTTCGCGACTTCTCGATCGGCAGGCGTAGGCACTTCGATAGCCATCCAGTGTCCTCCCGTGGTCAGCGCTGGTCGCGCTTACCGCGCAATGATTTCAGGTACGCCACGCCGCGCGGCGACAGCTCGTAGCCCGTCTCCTGGCTGATCGTCAGGCCGAACGCCTTCAGCTTGCGCACGTTGGTCTTGAACGCAGCGCGATCCTGGCCGAGGCGTTTCGCCAGCTCTGTCGACACGACGCCCGATCGCTTCGCGATGAGCTCCAGCGTTCGGCGGGTCCATGCGCCATCGCGGTCCATGCGGGCCAATCGCGACGAAATCAGCTCGATGTCTTCGGCGGTGAGCCGATCGTCTCGCGCTGCCTGGGCCCGCGTGTCCCGCGCGCGCTCGTAGTGGAACGCGATGCGGTACACGCTTGTCGACTTGGTCGCGCGCAGCTCGGCGCGCAGCTCTTCCGCGCTCGCGAAGCCCGATCGCTGCGCCTCAGCGTCGCTAATCGTTCCGGCGCGGACGCGCGCAACCGAATCCACCACAAGCACGTCGTCCGGGCCGAAGCGATAGCGTCCGCCGGCGCGCGCCTGCGGTCTCTTCCAGTTGCGGAAGGTGAGCGAGATCGAGCCGTCGCGCAGCGCGGGATGGAACCGGTACTTGAAGAGCACGTTGCGACGGCCTAGCCGCCGATCTGCGACATTGTGCGGGAGGCGCGCTGGAAGCCGGCGTCGTTGATGTGGTGCTTGAGCTCCTTGCGCCAGGCGGCCTCGCGGATCACCGATTCGACGTCGCTGTCGCCCGAGCCGGCACGCAGCGGAGCGCGCAGGTCGGTCTCCCACGTCGAGAAGAGGCAGGTGCGGAACTGGCCGTCGGCGGTGAGCCGGACGCGGTCGCATGTCGCGCAGAACGGCTCGCTCACGGGATTGATAAAGCCGACCTCGCCCGCACCATCCGCAAACGCGAAGCGTTGCGCCGTCGCGATGCGGTCGTCGCTCAGCGGTACGAGCGCGTAGCGCGTTTCGATGATCGATCGGATCTCGGCGCCGGTGAGGACGTCGCTGCGGTCCCAGGCGCCCTCCGCGTCGAGGGGCATGAACTCGATCCAGCGCACGACGTAGGGCTTGCGCCGCGCCAGCTCGGCGAAGGCGAGCACGTCGTCTTCGCTGAAGCCGCGCATGGCGACGGCGTTCACCTTGATCGGCTGGAGCTGCGGGTAGCGCTCGCACGCCTCGAGGCCGGCGAGCACCTGCGGCAGCGCGTCGCGGCGGGTGATGTGGGCGAACTTCTCGCGCACGGGCGTATCGAGGCTGACGTTGATGCGCGTGAGGCCGGCCTCGACGAGCGACTGGGCCATGTCCTTGAGCGCGAAGCCGTTCGTTGTGAGCGAGAGGCTGCGCAGCCCATCGATGCGCGAGAGCTTTTCGACCAGCAATGGAATATCCCTGCGCACGAGCGGTTCGCCGCCGGTGAGCCGCACCTCTTCGATGCCGAGGCGGACGAAGATGCGCACGAGGCGCTCGATCTCTTCGTACGAGAGGATCTCATCGCGGCCGAGCCACTGCAGCCCCTCCTCCGGCATGCAGTAGCGGCAGCGGAAGTTGCAGCGGTCGGTCACCGACACGCGCAGGTTCTTCAGCTCGCGCCCGAAGCCGTCGACGAGCGGGCCTTCGCGCCACGCCGCCGGCATCTCCGGCACGTCCGACGCGTCGAAGGTGACCTCGGACGGCTGCGGCTGCTCGCGTGGGCGCAGGGGTATGAGGTGGTCGCCGGAGAGCCACGTATCAGTCATGGAGCCAGCGCTCCAGTACAGTGCGCGCCTTGCGCGCCGCGGCGGCTCGATGGCTCACGGCGTCCTTCTCGTCCGCCGGAAGCTCGGCGACGGTGACGTCGCGTTCGGGCAGCAGGAAAATCGGATCGTAGCCGAAGCCGTTGTCGCCACGCGGCGCGCGCGCGATCCGGCCCTCGACGGCGCCTTCGACGGTCTCGCACCGGCCGTCAGGCGCGGCGATGGCGATTACGGCGCGAAAGCGGGCGCCCCGCGCTTCGTCCGGCACGTCTCGTAGCTCTTCGAGTAGCTTCTGCACGCGTTCTCCGTCCGTTGTGTTCGGGCCGGCGTAGCGAGCCGATTGCACGCCGGGGTGTCCGTCGAGCGCATCGACCTCCAGCCCGGAGTCATCGGCCAGCGCGACGAGCCCGCTGGCCTGCGCATAGTGTACCGCCTTTGCGGTGGCGTTCTCTTCATACGTGGCGCCGGTCTCCTCGACCTCAAGCTGCAGGCCGATATCCGCGGGCGTGACGAGCTCCCACCCGCATCCTTCGAGGATGCGGCGCAGCTCGGCGACCTTGCCGGCGTTGTTGGTGGCGAGGAGGAGTCGGGGCATGCAAGCACCATAGCGTAGGGGCGACCTTTAGGTCGCCACAAGCCTCTCGGTTTCCTAGATCACAACGTAGGTCGGGGTCTTAAGACCCCGACGAG
The DNA here is from genome assembly GCA_964418365.1 of uncultured Dehalococcoidia bacterium. Taxonomy (GTDB): domain Bacteria; phylum Chloroflexota; class Dehalococcoidia; order DSTF01; family RBG-16-68-14; genus JBBDXS01. Next base: position 17,673 of record CAYQLM010000007.1, on the reverse strand, counting down.
CGAGGGTCTAAAGACCCTCGCCTACGCAGCTTGGTGAGGGGCGAAGGCAAGTCGGCGTGAAGGAGTGGCTACAATGCAGGCGCATGCGCTGGCAACGATACGCTATCTTCGTCGCTCCTGCGGTCGCGCTGGCGATCGGCGTGTGGGCGGAGCTGGCGCACCTCACGCCGCCCATCCTCTTCGCCGTCGCGGTGCCCGCGATCATCGTCTCGACGCTGGTGGCGGCGTCGTTCTCGCGACGGCTGGCGTGGCCGGTCGCGTTGGTGCTGGCGGGCGCTCTCGTCGGCACGATCACGTTCGGGCTGGCGGAGAGCACGCACGTGGCGATCCACTTCTCGCGTGGGAAGACGATCGACTTCGGTGACTACCACTCGCGCGCGGCGATAGGCGCGCTGCTGATCGGCATTCATCTCGCCGCCGGCGCGATGGTGGGCGCGGGCGTCGGAGCCGGGCTGGCGGTGCTGTCGATCTTATGGCGTATGCGCTCCCTCACCCCGGCTTTCAGCCACCCCTCTCCCTCGGCGAAGGAGAGGGGCCGGGGGTGAGGGAGTCTGCTATTATGCGGAGCATGTGGCGGATCGGCGTGTTCGTAACTGTCGCAGCGGTCGTGCTCGTCGCGTGCGGAGGCGGCGACGAAGAGCAAGTGTGCCAGCCGCACTACACGGCGAGTGACCTCGCTACGTCAAATGCCGGCCCTGTACCGACGTACACCCTGAGTGCGGCGAAGGAGAGCGTTAGCTGGCTCCGGCTTCCGTCCGATCTGCCGGACGGCGCTTCCGGAACGGTTCTGATCTCGGGCCGGCCCGGCTGCCCGAAGGATGCCAACTGGTTAACCGTTGGTTACGCAGGGACCGACTACTCGCTGAGCATTATGGAGTTCAAAGGCACAGAAGCGTCCGACGCTCGAACAACGCCCATTCGGATTAACGGCACTAGAGGTCGGTTCAAGGCTGGGAATGGCTACGAAGGGGTGTCGTGGAAGCGCGGCGGCATCGCGTTTGACGCCACGGCCAAGATGGGCGGGGTTCTGACGCACGAGCGTCTGTTGCAAGTGCTGGAGTCGATTCCAGACTAGCCACCCACCAGCTTGCGGTGGTCCCAGGAGACGATGCGTTCGGGGCGGACGCGGATGCCGGTGCGCTTCGACGCCATCCGTCGCCGGCCGGCCAGCGCTTCGTCTGACTCATCGGACGGCTCGCCCTGGCGCAGCGCGATGGCGGCGAGGATGCGCATGACTTCGTCGGTGTCGTCGATCAGCTCAGCGCTGCCGTAGAACACGACGCCGCGCAGCTCGAAGTACTTCGCGCCGTCTTCGACGAGGAGGCTGACGCGCGGGTCGCGCCGCAGGTTCTGGATCTTCTGGCTCTTCGTGTACGTGGTCATGACGACCGCGCCGCCGTCCTCGACGGCGTAGAACATCGGCATCGGGTGCGGGAGGCCGTCGCGGCCGTTGCTGGTGAGGATGATCACGCGCGCGCGGGCCAGGTACTCGCTGATCTCCGCGCTCGTCATCTGGATCTCTCCACGACGAGACATCAGGTGGCCTTCTCGACGCCGAGCGTCACGTCGTGGCCATCGATTGACTGTTGTTCTCGATGCGCGGCCGGCGGCGGGGGGCCTTCGACGAGCGCGAGCGAGAGCGTCTCGCTCTTGATGTAGTCCTCGTGCGCGGCGAGGACGCGGCGCATGTCTGCGCCGCCCTGCCAGTACGTCGTGATGCGGTCCGAGATGTCGAAGCCGGCGTCGCGACGCAGGTTCTGGATGCGGTGCACGAGCTCGCGCGCGAGGCCCTCGTCCCGCAGCTCCGGCGTCAGCTCCGTATCGAGAACGACGATGTAGCCCGCCTCCTGTGCCGAGGCGAACCCCTCGCGCTCGACGGTGGTCACGAGCACCTCGTTCGGCTCGAGCTGCACGCCGGCGAGATCGATCGGGCTGCCCTGCGCGACGGTCGCCGCGACGACGGCCGGATCGAGTGCGGCAAGCGCGCCGCGGATCTTGCCGACGTCCGCGCCGTACTTCGGGCCGAGGACGGGCAGGTTGGGCTTCACCTCGTAGCGGACGAAGTCCGACTCGTCGTGGATGATGACGAGCTCGCGCACGTTCAGCTCCTCCAGCACCTGCGACTGCATCTGCCGCAGCGCGTCCTCCTCGACCTGCGCGCGCGCCTTGACGAACACGCGCGCGACGGGCTGGCGCACTTTGATCTGCGCCTTGCTGCGCGCCGATCGGCCGAGCGACACGATGCGCATCACTAGCCGCACCTCGTCATTCAGCGCACGGTCGATGAGCGACGCGTCCGCCTGCGGCCAGTCGCAGAGGTGCACGGATGGCGGCGCTGACATGTCGTGCGCGCGCACGAGGTTCTGGTAGAGCTCCTCGGCGACGTACGGCATGAGCGGCGCGATGAGCTTGGCCAGCGTCACGAGCGCTTCGTACAGCGTCTCGTACGCCGAGCGCTTGTCGGCATCGTCCTCGGACTTCCAGAAGCGCCGCCGGCTGCGCCGCACGTACCAGTTCGAGAGGTCCTCAACGAACGACTCGACGCGCCGGCAGGGCGCCATCGTGTCGTACGCGTCGAGCGACGCCGTCACGTCCGACACGAGCTGGTGCAGCTCGGAGAGCAGCCAGCGATCCAGCTCGTTGGCCCTTGGCCCTTGGCTCTTGGCCGTCGCCTCCGGCGTCCATCCATCGATGTTCGCGTACGAGACGAAGAAGGCGTACGTGTTCCAGAGCGTGAGGATGAGGCTGCGGCGCACCTCGTCGCCCGCGGCGAAGCCGAAGTTGACGTTGAGCGCTGGGTTCTGGCGCATGAACAGCCAGCGCATCGGGTCGACGCCCATCTTGTCGGCGGCGTCGTCGAACCAGATCGCGTTGCCTTTGCTCTTGTGCATCTCCTCGCCGTGCTCGTCGCGCACCTGGCCGTGGCCTAGGACAACGCGAAACGGCTCCGTGTTCTCGAGCGCCGTGCTCATGGCGAGCAGAGCGTAGAACCAGTTGCGGAACTGCCCCGGGAAACTCTCGGTGATGAAGTCGGCTGGGAACCACTCCTGCCAGTACGAGCGGTCGGTGTCGTAGCGCAGCGTCGAGAACGGCACAATGCCGGCGTCGAGCCACGGGTTGCCGACGTCCGCGATGCGCTCGACGGGCTGGCCGCAGCTCGAGCAGGCGATCTTCACCGCATCGACCCAGGGACGGTGCGGCGAGTGGCCGTCGAACGCGTCCCAGCCCTCGACGGCGCGCGCGCGCAGCTCGTCTTTGCCACCGATGACATCGACGTGGCCGCAGGCGTCGCAGGGGTAGATCGGCAGCGCGAGGCCGTAGTAACGCTTCTTGGAGATCATCCAGTCGGCCATGTTGCGCAGCCAGTCCAGCTCGCGATCGAGGCCGAACTCGGGAATCCAGCGGATCTTCTCGGTGACGGCCATCATCTCGGCGCGCAGGGTCTGGCCCGTGCGCGGATCGACGCCGTCCATGTTGATGAACCACTCGTCGACGACGCGGAAGACGAGCTCGCTGCCGCAGCGCCAGCAGATCGGATAGCGGTGCGTGTAGTCCTGCACGCGATAGAGCGCGCCCTTCTCGCGCAGCGACGCGAACACGTCCTGCGCGACGTCGCCGGCGAAGCGGCCCGTGAGGAGGCCGAAGCCGTCGGCATAGACGCCGAACTGATCGATAGGCAGGATGACGGGCAGATCGAACTGCTTGCTCAGCGCGAAGTCCTCTTGCCCGCAGCCCGGCGCGATGTGGACGATGCCGGTGCCTTCCTCCTCGCTCACCTCGTCCCACTCGATGACGCGGTGGACGACGCCCTCTTGCGCCGGCAGCTCATCGAACGGGCCGCGGTACGTGAGGCCGACCAGCTCTCGGCCCGGCACTTCCCCCTCGATTTGTAGGGGCGGGTCTTGACCCGCCCTCGACGCCGAAGGCGTCGCCAGGACCCCTAGCGTCGCCTTCGACACGTAAAGTACGTCGTCACCCTGACGCACGCGCGCGTACATGAGGTCGGGGTGCACCGCGGCGGCGACGTTCGCCGCGAGGGTCCATGGCGTCGTCGTCCAGACGAGGAGGCTTTCGCCGGGGCGTTCGTTCAGCGGCAGCTTCAGGTAGACGCTGGGATGCGTCAGCTCCTTGTAACCCTCGGTGACGATCTCCATGTTCGAGAGGCCGGTGGCGCAGCGCGGGCACCAGGGCATGCTGTCGTTGCCTTTGTAGAGCCAGCCGCGCTCGTGGCAGGTCTTCAGGAAGTGCCAGATGGCGTAGTTGTTCTGGTCCGAGTTGGTGAAGTAGCTGTCGTCCCAGTCCATCCACTGCGCGAGGCGGATCGATTGCTGCGTGATCTGCGAGGCGAACTTCTGCACGCGCGCCTTGCACGCCTCGACAAACTTGTCGATGCCGTAGGCCTCGATGTCGAGCTTCGACGTGAAGCCGAGCTCGCGTTCGACCTCGACCTCGATCCACAAGCCCTGGCAGTCGAAGCCGTTCTGGTAACGCTGACGGAAGCCGCGCATCGTGTTGAAGCGCAGGAAGACGTCCTTGTAGGTGCGGCCCCAGGCGTGGTGCACGGCCATCGGGTTGTTCGCGGTGATCGGGCCATCGATGAACGACCAGCGCTGCGCCGCGCCGTCGTTCCGGCGCAGGTACTGCGCAACGATGTCGTGCTCGTCCCACCAGCGCAGCCGCGCGCGCTCCAGCGCCGGGAAGTCGGGCTTGGGATCGACGGGTCGGAAAGCCATTCGTTTGTTCCTCTCACCCTGCCCCCTCTCCTAAGGGGAGAGGGGCGTAGGGGCGGCCATCCGGCCGCCCAGGGCGCGCAGCAGCGCGCCCCTACGATGCCGCACCATTCATGGTGCGGTGATGCGCAAACAAAGGGCCCGTCCCTCGAAAGGGACGAGCCACTGGCTCGCGGTACCACCCTCGTTTCCGCCCGAGGCGGACGCTCATCTCCGCCTAGGCGGACTGCCCGCGATAACGGTGGGCGTTCCGGCCGAGCCTAGTGATCCGTCGTTAGACGAACGTTCGGTCGGCGGCTCGGGAGGGATCTTCCGCCGAGGTGTCCGCGCCCGCTCTCACCGCGCCGGGCTCGCTGAGCGAACTATGTCGACGTACTCGTCTCCGTCACAGCCTGTACGCGATGAGTGTAGAGCAGACGAGTCGGTGCGAGCAACCGTCTACTTGCGCCCTAGCCCCTTCAGAATGTCCGTCTCATGTTCGCGGTAGTGCTCCGCCACCTCACCGAACGTAGAGGCAATTGTGTAGTCGTTGCCGTAGATGCGTGCACCCTTCGACCACTCGTCGTCCTGGATGCCATCCAAGGAGGCCAGCAGCGCTTGGTGGGCCCGGTCGTACTTCTCTCGCGCCGACTGCGGCGTCGCGCCGCGCGACCCGAGCCGCGTCAGCAGCACGTTTCCCGGCCCGACCAGGAACGCGGGAGGGTTGGGCCCCTTGCCCTTGCGGCAGGACTCGATGGCCTGGGGAAAGAACTCCATGCCGCGGCCCAGATGCCACATCAGCTGGCCAATGGACCACGCCGGGTTGGCGCTCTTCTTCTTCCAGTCGTCCGCCATTAGCGAATCGAGGAGGTCATGGAACGCCGTCTTGGTCGACTCGAGCTGTGCGCGGATGAGGTTGCGGTCTGGGATCGCTACGTCTGACATCACGTTCCTCCTTGTCTCCCGCGATTGTACACCGAGCCGGGTTGTTCTTGTCGCTCCTTCTGGGCCGTTGATATACTCGAACGCACGGCAGCGTAGCTCAGTGGCAGAGCAGTCGGCTCATAATCGACGGGTCCCAGGTTCGAATCCTGGCGCTGCTACCACGCGAAGGCGACCGAGAAGGCCTCCGCCAATGGCGGAGGCCTTCGTATCTGACGTTTGCGTAAGGGGCACCCGATTTTGTATACTCACCCTGTGCCCGTCCGAAAACCGAAGCGGCCCACGAGGCCGTTTCTTGTATGTTCGGACCAGGAAAGGACCTGAACGTGAGTTTTGCCGACAAACAACTGACCTGTCGCGACTGCAGCAAGGCCTTCATCTTCACGGCCGGCGAGCAGGAGTTCTACGCCAGCAAGGGCCTCCAGAACGAGCCCGTGCGCTGCCCCTCCTGCCGTTCGGCTCGGAAGTCGAGCCGGCTGACGGAGCCCGAGGAGGGCTACGTGCGCTATGGCGTGTTCGCCTCGTTCGGCGGGCGGACGCCGCGACAGATGCACCCGGCCACCTGCGCGGAGTGCGGCATGATGACCGAGGTGCCGTTCCAGCCGCGCGGCGACAGGCCGGTCTACTGCAGCAATTGCTACAACAAGATCAAGGGCACGGCCGCCGCCGCCGGGGAGGCGCAGCAGAAGTAGCCCGCATCTCAAACACGAATCGAGGCCGTTCCGCCTGAGGCGGAGCGGCCTCGTCCTGTATCATCGGCCTGTGATCCCCCAGCGCGAACGGCTCCTCCAGCTCGCCCGCCTGATCGGCAGCGATGCCTTCAGCGAACGCTTCGGCTCGCCGCAGAGCGCCGAGCCGGACGCTGCCGCGCTCGGCAGGCTCATCGATGCGCGGCTGGACGAGATCGCGCGGGCGCTGGTGGAGGAGGCGGCGTCGAGCGACGACGTGACGGACGCAGCCGGCGCGTCCTCGTACCTAGAAGACCGCCTCGCGACGCTGGGCGATCTGCTATCGAGCGCGCAGGCGGCACGGCTACGCGAGACGTTTGGGAAGCTGACTATTGAGTGGTGACGATAAAGGGAAGGTGTTGATCAAACCTGCGACGTACTGCAAGACCAGTGTCGCGTCGATGGAGTTGGTGGAGCCGTCGGCGTTGGCGTCGCCCGCGCCCGTGCAGTCGAACGGCTGAATCAGGTCCGCCGTGAGCTGCAGGATGAGCTCTGCGTCGATGCTGTTGATCGAGCCGTCGCAATTGAAGTCGCCGGATGCGGCGCCGACGTGGACCAGCACGGATCGGTCTTCCGACAGGTCTGGACAAAGTCCGCAGCCGTCGACGGTAGCGGATAGGTGGAACATTCCCGTGACTGTCCCGGGGGATTTCGCAGTCGTCACGATGACTTTACCGAAGCAGGTGGCTTCTGGTGCAAAAGCGCAGTGTCCCGATGCAATCTCCGCGCCTTGCTGGTAGACCGTGAAGTCCCCTGTCAGGTGCCGTTCGTCGTTGCTGACCAGAATGACTTCGTAACTCAGGAGGTCTCCGGGTTGTACATTCAGCTCTCCCTTTCCGTTTACGCTGAAGTTGATCGTAATCATCGGAGCGACGCGAACCGATGTCGGCGTTGGGGTGATGGTGCCGCAGCCGCTGCCGTGGAAGGTATCGGGTGCCTTATCTGTGGGACAGGGCGTTGCGGTGAACGTCGACTCGTTGGTGGCGCCGGCGGGAGCGGGGCGAGAGGCGTCCGCAGACTGCGTGGGCGCGGTCAAGTAGACGGCGAGTACCGTGGCGACCGCAACGGCAGGAAGGGACGATAGCACCAAGAACGAGCGCCTCTTCACGTCAAACCTCCTGCCCGCCCCAGAAGCAGGCTACCGCCAGTGCTGTAGGCCGTCAAACGGCGGTTTGACGCCGTTATCGGCCACACCGTAGCATTTCAAAGCGATATGAACGTCCACCTCGCCTACGGGGAGCACGGGCTCGATGTGGAGCTGCCGGACGGCACTGTCGTCATCGAGCCGCCGCGCATCGCTGCCGTAGCTGACCCGCAGCGCGCCGTCGCGGACGCCATCGAGCGGCCGATAGGCGCGCCGCCGCTGCGCCAGCTTGTGCGCGCGGGCAATGGTTCGACAAGGCTCACCACGGGCAAGGTTGCGATCGTCGTCAGCGACCTGACTCGGCCGGTGCCGAACCGCGTGCTGCTGCCGCCCATTCTTGAGACCGTCCACAGCGCAGGCGTGCCCCGCGAGGACGTCGTGATCGTCATCGCGACGGGGATGCACCGCGAGAGCACGACGGATGAGATCGAGCGCATCCTCGGGCCAGAGATCGCAGCGGCGTACGAGGTGGTCAACCACGTCGGGCGCGACAAGAGCACGCTCAAGTACCTCACGACGACCGCGCGCGGCGTCGAGGTGCGGCTGAATGCCCGTTACATGGACGCGGATGTGCGCATCGTCACCGGCTTCGTCGAGCCGCACCTGTTCGCCGGCTTCTCGGGCGGCGGCAAGGGCGTGCTGCCGGGCGTCGCCGGCGCAGACATCGTGATGAGCAACCACGGCGCGGACATGCTGGGCCACCCGAAGGCGCGCTACTGCGTGGCAGAGGGCAACCCGATCTTCGAAGAGATGCGCGATGTCGCGCTGGCCAGCAAGCCGAGCTTCCTGGCCAACGTCACGCTGAACGAGAAGCGCGAGATAACGGCCGTCTTCGCTGGCGAGCTCGCCGCGGCGCACGACGCGGGGATCGCGCAGGCGGAGCGGCAGTACGTGCGCGCGATCCCGCAGCTGTTCGACATCGCCATCAGCACGAACATGGGCTATCCGGCCGATCTGGTGCTCTACCAGTCGGTGAAGGGCATGGCGGTAGCGGCGCAAGGTGTGCGCGAGGGTGGCTCGATCATCCTCGTCGCGGAGTGCCGCGACGGGCTCGGCCTAAACGAGTACGTGGAGCTGCTGACGAGCGAGGGGTCACCGCAGGCACTGCTCGATAAGATCCACGCCCCCGGCTTCGCGCGCTACGACCAGTGGGGCGTGCAGTGCCAGGCGATGGTGCAGGCGAAGTGCGACGTCTGGCTGCACTCCGCCATGTCGCGCGAGAAGACGGAGTCGGCGCACCTGCGCTACTGCGAGGATGTGTCTGCGACGGTGGAGGAGTTGCGCGCGCGCCAGCGGTCGGAGCTGGGCCACGAGCCGCGCATCGTCGCACTGCCGCACGGCCAGCTCACCGTGCCGCGCCTCAGCGCTTGAGGAACACGGACGCGTCGCTGTCCATGTAGGCTTCCTGCCACGCCGGGTCCTGCCGCAGCGCGACGCTCAGGAGCGTGTTCGGCGGAAAAAGCACGGCATTCGCGCCGTACTGGTCGAGCAGCGTTTGCCAGCCAGACCGCGTCATCACGATATCGATGTAGTCGTTCATAAGCGCGGGTCCGTAGACGTCCGCTCGACCGTCGATGAAGACGCGGCCGTCCGGCGCCAGCTCATAGATCAAGTAACCGCCCCAGTCGTACGAGTTGAAAACCTGCGCGTGAGGTTCGTGCTCCTTGAGGTAGGCCGTGGCGCTTGCCGGGTAGCTGGCGCTGCTCGGATCGAGGCCCGACAGCGCTCCGTGCAGGTGCGAGGACATGATCAGCACGAACGCGCCGACAGCAATCGCGAACGTCCCCGCGAACGCCGTCGAGACGCGCAGGCGGGAGTCGGCCCCGCGGCGCGCGCCGGCCCAGCGATCGGCCGCGGCGCAGCCGGCAATCGGCACGAGCAACAGCGCGACGAACGGAATGTTGCGCGCCGCTTGCGCGCTGAGCGCGACCGCGATGACCGCGAGCACGCAGAGGTACGGCTTCGGGCGGTTGCGCGACAGCACCGATAGCAGCATGAGCACGCTCGCGATGAGGAGTGGCCAGCAGACGTTCAGCGCGAAGTAGGGCCGCTGCCATTCCTGGATCAGGGAGCGCTCCGTCCGGCCGGCGACGAAGTACTGCGCAAGGTACGTGAAGATCGCCGGGCCGTGTGGGTTGATCATCGTCGCGAGGACGCAGCACAGTGCGATCAGGAGTGGTCCCCGCAGTCGAGCGGCGTCGCGGCGCAGACCCGACTCGGTGATCTTGGCGACGATCCAGACGCCGACGACGACGAGGCCGTACACGAAACCGAGGTGCAGATTGACCCAGAGCGCCATCAGCGGCGGCAGCGCCCAGAGCGCCGATCGTTCGCCCCGTTCGTACCGCTCGATGATGTAGATGAACGCGGCGAACAGCAGCCAGGTGAACATCTGGGGACGGACGGTCACGAAGAACGCCAGCATGATCGTGGAGAGCAGGACAAGCGCGACCAGCGGCTTCGTGCCGGCGCCGGCTTGGCGCGCGAGCGCGTACATCAGCGCCAACGCGCCCAGCGTTGCGCCGCCGAAGAGCAGCGCGTTGCCCACGTAGCCGAAGATCGATTCCACGCCGTAGATGATCAGCTCGGACAGCCACTCGTGCGCCACCCAGGCGTGGTTGAAGATCGTGAACGAATAGACGTCGTGGCGGGGAATGCCGTCGTGGAAGATGAGCTGGCCGGTCCGCAGGTGCCACCAGAAGTCGGGATCGACCTCGCGGCCGAAGGGGAGGGCGATGATGATCGCGGCAATGGCGGCAAGCTGCGCCCAGACGATGTGGACGCGGAGCCAGCTGGCCCGCTCGCGTGAGCGCGCGGAAGTCCTGCGCATCGGTACCGATGTGATGGCCATAAGAGCCCACCAGGGGCCTCGTTAAGTATCGGAAGGAAGCTGATGGAGCCGCAGCGAGGCGTCAGCCGGTGTAGACGATGCGGTAGAGCTTGCCCTTGCCGTAATCCAGCACGAGCAGTGAGCCGTCGCGATCGACGACGACATCGATTGGGGCTGAGAAGCCCGTGCCGAACATCTCCGTCGTGCCGTTCGGCGTGCCCGACGACTCATCGATGGTGACGCGCACCAGGATGTGGCCGGCCCGCTGTGGTGTGAAGCCGAGGTCACCCCAGAGCGTGATGAAGAAGTTGTCGCGATACGCCGGCGGGAACTGGCTGCCGTTGTAGATCGCAAGGCCGGTCGCGGCGGTGTGCAGGCCGAGGTCGGCGACGGGTGGCGTGCCGGCAGCGTACGGATCGCATCCTTTCGAGCCGTAGGGCCAGCCGTAGTCGCCGCCCGCGACGATCAAGTCCAGCTCATCGATCGTCGCGCAGGGCGCGTCGGAGCCGTTATCCGTCGCCCAGAGGCGGCCCTGGTCGTCGAACAGCAGGTCGTACGGGTTGCGCAGGCCGCCGGCGTAGACACGCAGCAGGCTGCCGTCGATGTTCGCCTGCAGGATGCTGGCGGACCGCTCGTCCTGCTCAATGCACTCGTCGCATGTCGAGCCGTTGGTGATGTAGAGCTTGCCGTCCGGCCCGATGGCGAGGCCGTTGTTCTGGTGCCGGCCCGTTGGCAGACCGGTGATGATGTCGTGCTTCTCGTCGCCCGTGCCGTCGCCGTTCGTGTCGCGCACAGTGGTGACCTTGCCGGTGCTCGAGACGTAGAGCGTGCCATCCGGCGCCACCATGATGCCCGTGATCGCCTTGAAGCCGGACGCGAACTTCGGGCTCTGCTCGAAGACGCCGTCGCCGTTCGCGTCGGCGATGCGGTACACGCTGTCGCCGTCGGCCGAGACGTAGGCCGAGCCGTCGGGCGCGACCGCGATCGAGGTGGGGTTCTTGAACCCGTCCGCGACGTCGTACGCTGTAAAGCCCGCCGGCAGTGAGATCGATGTGTCCGGAGCGACGTTCGGAATGCGGACGCCGGGCGTCGCGGTCGCCGCTGGCGTCGCCGTCGCGCCGGGCGTGCGCGTCGCCGCCGGAGTTGCCGTCTTCTTGGCGCCGCCTCCGCCGCCGCAAGCTGCGAGCACAATGGTGAGAAGGGAGGCGAGCGCGATCGTTATGCGGGGCATCGTTCCCAAGATAACAAAAAGCCCGACCGTTTGGCCGGGTTTCGAATCTGCTGCCGGCGTCCCTTCCCTTAACCGCTTCCGGTGCTTCCGCACCGAGTGGGCGTCGCCTCCGGAGTGCTTCCTCCGGGGTCCTCCGCCCGTACTCCGCGCATTCGAGCGTTTCCATTACCGCGGCACTACAGGTCGGGGCGCCGGTTCTGTTGTGACGGCTGCACGCCGTGCCTCTTATTCGTTCCCACCTCCCTTCCTCTTCCATATATATTTTACCACCGCGGCGCCGCGGCGTGGAGAAGTTTGCGTAGGTGCGGGAAAGATCAGGCCGTTTGGTGAGCGCGTGACGCCCTAGCGCGCTGCCCAGTAGCCAAGCGGGAAGAACAGGACGAAGACCGGCGCGGCCGCGAGGCTGATGTTCCTACGCAGCTCTGAGAAGTGGGAATCGACGAAGCAATCGACGGTCTTGTAGGAGGTGTCGGCGAAACAACTGCCGTCGGCGTACATAGCGTAGCTAACCGCAAACGCCGCGACAGTTGCCGCCGCCAGGCCAGTGCCCAAACCAACGACTACTCTCCGAAATATGCCGGCCGGAAGGAAGACGGCGCATACGAGCAGTCCGGCGATCGCCAGCGCCGCGGGGAATGCATTGAGGTGGTCCGTGTCGCCGCCGGCGTCTCCGCCAGGGTCGTAGGCCGCGGAGAACACGGCTATCAGGGCGACGAGGCTGAGTAGGATGAGCGCCGGACCGGCGATGCGTATGATGCTTCGCCGCCAGCTGGCGCCCGCTCGCCCTTCCGAACCGGTCATGGCCGCTCTCTCTCGTGTGCCGCCTGCCAGCCGCGCCGCCCGCCGATGCCCCCTATTCTATACCGATGCGTCACGCCCGGCGCCGCGCGCGCCGGCTCAGCCCGGTCTTGGGTCACTGGCTGGTTGGTCGGACGGCATAGAACCAGAGAACGGCCACGCCAACTGGAACTAATGGCGCGTGAGTGACCAGTAGGAGGACTTCCCCAAACGTCAGGCCCGTTGGGTGAAGGAAGGCACCGAAACCGTTGAGATCTCCGGCCCGATCGCTCCACCGGCTCCAAACGACGGCCGAACCCCCGAAACCGACTGCCAACAAACCCAGGGCGGCGGTCATGTAGCGCCGACAGCGAAATGCTAGAGAACTCCCAATGAGGAGCCACATTGACAAGGTGGTGAACGCCGACAGGTAATGCGACGCAATGTCGCGGGCAAGCACCTCGCTAGCCGCGGTTCCCGCTCCGGCGCAGATATACGGCAGCAAACGCAAGTCCAATCACAGTGGCCGCCGCAGACCCGACGGCTACAGCGCTTGACAGCGTGTGCGAGCCCCCCGCACGTGCTCCGGTCACCGGCAGCCCTTCTGGTGCCGGTACCGGGGCCGGTACCGGATAGTCAAGACGAAGATCCACGCCAGCCACAGCTCGCTCGCCCGAAATCGTTACGCGGAGAACCGGTAGATCGAAAACGATGCCGTCCTGTGGTATTTCCGGGTGACCAGGTATGCCTCCGAAGAACATACGGAACTTTGCTGTTTCAATAGTGATTCGTGCAGCATCCTCGGCCGCGGGCCTTAGAGTAGGGTCTAGAGGCGGCACTAGGAAGTAGTCACCATCGGCGAGCCCTGAGATGGTGAATTGCCCATCGGCCGCTACTGTTGTCCGGTGGTCTGAATATAGGTCCAGGCGGATTGGCTGCTCCGCGTCCGCCGGGACCAACTGAATAATCAGCGATCCGCCGGAACGCTGCCCCGTTGTGGTGACCCGGCCAGAGACTTGCCCGCTGTACAACGGGGGCAATGGCGTGGGGCTAGGTGTCAGACTGAAGTCAGGAAGGATGATAGGAATGCCAACGTCCTGCTGACTACCACCCGTGACATTGATCTTGATCGCGGGCAGCTCTTCGATCGTGTCCCCGTCCCTTAGCGTGATTCTTTCGGGAAGCGACGGGACGTAATCGAGATTGGCCGTTCGAAATAGGCCCAGCAGGTAGCTCCCATCGGCAAGGCCCGTAAAGGGAAAGCGCCCGTTTTCATCGAGGTCGACGATGTAGTTTCGCAGGGTCTCGATTGGGACAGGCTGCGCTATTGAAGCCAGAACAAGAACTACTCCCCCTTTGGTGAGCTGTCCGGGTTCGCCTGAAAATAGACGTGCCCACTTATACTTCCCGTTGCGTCCTGGGCATGCATCGAAGCCGAGCCGGCGTTCAGGACGACGGCGACAGCGGCAATAGCGGCACTAGTGAGGATCGCGCGCAGCATTGGCCACCTCCGTTGCTGGACTTGGGCCAGTGTAGCCTATGTTGCCACCTCTCGTCGCCACCTCAGCACGGGCTTGCGCGCGGCGGTCGCTTCGTCCAGGCGGCGGACCGGCGTGTGGTGCGGCGCCTCTCGCGCCAGCTCCGGTCCGCCTGAGGCGGACTCCGCCTCGCGCGCGATGGCGAGCATCGCGTCGCAGAAGGCGTCGAGCGTCTCTTTGCTCTCAGACTCCGTCGGCTCGATCATGAGCGCCTCGTCCACGATGAGCGGGAAGTAGATCGTCGGGGGGTGGAAGCCGTAGTCGATCAGCCGCTTGGCGATATCGAGCGTGCGCACGCCCTTCGCCTTCTGCCGCGAGCCGGAGAAGACGCACTCGTGCATGCAACGGCGGTCGTACGGGAGCCGGTACGCTCCCCGCAGTCGCGCGAGCACGTAGTTGGCGTTGAGCACCGCCGCCTCGCTCATCGCGCGCAGGCCGTCCGCGCCGAGCGAGAGGATGTAGGTGTACGCGCGCACAAGCACGCCGAAGTTCCCATGGAAGGAGCCGAGCCGCCCGATGCTGTGCTCCGGCGCTTCGAGATGGTATGTACCGCCGCGCTCGCGCACGTGGGGCGTCGGCAGGAACGGTGCGAGGTGCGCCTTCACCGCGATCGGCCCGGCGCCGGGGCCGCCGCCGCCGTGCGGCGTGCTGAACGTCTTGTGCAGGTTGAGATGAAAGACATCGAAGCCGAGGTCGCCCGGCTTGACGCGGCCGAGCATCGCGTTCATGTTCGCGCCGTCGCCGTAGAGGAGCGCGCCGTGTTGGTGGAGCAGCTCCGCGATGCGCGCAATGCGTGGCTCGAACAGCCCCAGCGTGCTGGGCAGCGTGAGCATGAGCGCCACGACGCCGTCGTGCTCGAGTGCGGCCTCGAGCGCGGCCATATCGAGATTGCCGTCGGCGCCGGATGGGATGCTCTCGACAGTGAAGCCTGCCATCGCCGCGGTCGCCGGGTTCGTGCCGTGCGCAGAGTCGGGCACGAGCACGCGGGTGCGTTGACCGCCGCCGTTCGCGTTGTGGTACGCGCGCGCGATCAGGATGCCGGCCAGCTCGCCGTGCGCGCCGGCCGCGGGCACGAGCGAGACGTCGTCCATGCCGGTGATCTCGGCAAGCATGCGCTGGAGGCCGTGCAGCAGCGCGAGCGCGCCCTGCGCCGTCTCGGGCGGCTGCATGGGGTGCAGGCCGGCGAGGCCAGGGAGACGCGCGGCGTCCTCGTTGATCCTGGGGTTGTACTTCATGGAGCAGCTACCGAGCGGGTAGAAGCCGGTATCGATGCTGTAGTTGCGCTGCGAGAGGCGCGTGAAGTACCGGACGACATCGAGTTGGCTCAGCTCCGGCAGACGCAGCTCGTCGCGCAGAAGATCGGCGGGCGGCAGCGGCGCCTCCGGCACATCGAGCGGCGGCAGCAGCGCGCCGATGCGGCCCGGCCGGGAAAGATCGAAGGAGAGCGTGGCGCCGAAGTCGTTACTCATCTGTCAACGGATGATCTGAACGGATTAGCGGATGCGTTTGTTGCCGGGTTCCAAGTGTATCGGTGAATACGCTCGCGCCAGCGCGTTACGTCCTTCGGAGGGAAGATGCGTTTGTATTCTAACCTGCGGCGATTAAAGTTGATGAGAAGGCCGACATCCAGCTCAAGTGCACAGAGGTAGGTGATGACTTGCGCTATTTCCTCATTCGTGAGCAAATGTGAGAACGCCTTCTCTTCTACAATCAGCCGTTCTTCCACAAGGTGATCGACATACAGCAGACCGATTGGAACGCCGTCCAGCTCGATCTCCCGGGCGCGCTCTTCTTCGTAGGCTAGGCCTGCCGCCTGCAGTTCTTGCGAGAGCGCTCGTTGGTAGATTGCTTCTTTGAGTCCGGGCCCGAGCTGATTGTGAACTCGCATCGCACAGCCGATCACCTTGAACGTCAGGTCTTCTAGCGGCTTGGCCGCTGCGTCGTTTCGATCCTTCGCTTGTTCTGCCATCCGGTAATCCGTTCGCTATCCGTTGACAGCGCCCAGCCCTGCGACGAGTTGATCAATCTCTTCTCGTGTGTGCAGCTCGTTCATGCACAGCAGGAGGCCGCGCTCGATGCAGTCTGAGACGTCGTAGCCGCCGATGATGCCGCGCTCGAGCAGGCGGCGGTTCACGTCGGCTGGCGCGATCGGGCAGCGCGCGACGAACTCCTGGAAGAACACTTGCCCTGAGCCTGTCGAAGGGGCGCCATCGACAACGGCAAAGCCCGGCAGCGCGGCGATGCGATCGGCGGCGTAGTGCGCTTTGTGGTAGCACAGCTCCGCCATGCGGTGCAGGCCGTGCTTGCCCAGCGTGCACAACGCGACGGTGAACGCCAACGCGATGAGCTGCGTGCTGGTGCAGATGTTTGAGGTGGCGCGCTCGCGGCGGATGTGCTGCTCGCGCGTCTGGAGCGTGAGCACGTAGCCCGTGCGGCCGTCGACATCGTTCGTGCGGCCGACGATACGGCCCGGCATGTGGCGCACGAAGCGGTCGCGGCAGGCGAAGAGCCCCACGTACGGCCCGCCGAAGCTGAGCGGCACGCCGAGCGGCTGCCCTTCGCCGACGACGATGTCGGCGCCGTAGTCCGCGGGCGGGCGGAAGAGGCCGAGGCTAACGGGATCAGCGGAGACGACGAAGAGCGCGCCGGCTTCGTGCGCGGCCGCGCCGAGCTTGCTGAGGTCCTCCATGTAGCCGAAAAAGTTCGGCTCCTGCGCGGCGACGCAGGCATGCGCGTCGTTGAGCGAGATCTGCGCTGCCGACACGACCTCGACCTCTTCGTTGCGTCCGGCGGCGTACGTTTTGACGACTTCGATCGTGTGCGGATGGATCGTGTCGAGAAGAACGATGCGCTTGCGATCGGTGACGCCGCATGCCATCAGGCAGGCCTCGGCCAGGGCGCTGGCGCCGTCGTACATGCCGGCGTTCGCGACATCCATGCCCGTTAGCTCGCAGACGAGCGACTGGAACTCGAACGCGGCCTGCAGCGTGCCCTGGCTGATCTCGGGCTGGTAGGGCGTGTACGAGGTGAGGAACTCGCCGCGGCGGATGATGTGATCGACAACGCTGGGGATGAAATGGCGATAGGCGCCCGCGCCCAGGAAGCTGGGCAGCTCGCCGGCCGACCGATTGCGCGCCGCGAGCTGCTGCAGCTCGCGCATGAGCTCAGGTTCCGACATAGCGGGCGGCAGATCGAGCGCGGGATCGCGGTGCTCGGCCGGGATCTCGGCGAACAGCTCGTCGATAGACGACGCGCCGATCGTCGCCAGCATGGCGCGCCGGTCTTCGTCGGTGAGGGGGATGTAGGGATGGGTCATGCTAGGCACCGGAGGCCAGACGTTTCAAAGTTCGAAGTTCGAGGCTCGATGTTCGAACTCCATCGAACTTCGAACCTCCAGCCTCGAGCGTACTTGCCTCATGCGCTTCACCGGCGATGACCTAGTCCGTTTCTTCTTCCATCGTCTTCGTGACGAACTCGTCGTACGCGGCGGCGTCCAGGAGTGAGTCGAGCTCGCCCGCGTTAGAGAAGCGCACCTTGACGAGCCAGCCGCGCTCGTAGGGCGAGGTGTTCACCAGCTCCGGCGTTTCGACGGCCTCCCGGTTCACCTCGATCACCTCGCCGCTCACCGGTGAGTAGAGATCGGAGACGGCCTTCACCGACTCGATCTCGCCGAGCTTGCCGTGCTGCTCGACCTTCGCGCCCGCCGACGGCAGATCGAGGTAGACGATGTCGCCGAGCTGGTCCTGCGCGTAGTCGGTGATGCCGACGACGCCC
>CAYQLM010000006.1:12510-52633 GCA_964418365.1 uncultured Dehalococcoidia bacterium | reverse complement strand
GCCATCGCGCGCTGCATCCCCTGCGGCAGCTCGACGTCCTTCACCTCGACGACGGTCACCTTCACGCCCCACGGTTCGGTCTGCTCATCGATGATCTTCTGCAGGCTCTGGTTGATCTGCTCGCGTTCGGAGAGCAGCTCGTCCAGGAGCGACTGCCCCAGCACGCTGCGCAGCGACGTCTGCGAGATCTGCGAGGTGGCGCGAACGTGGTCCATCACCTTCACCACCGCGTCTTCGGGGTTGAGCACGTGGAAGTACACGACGGCGTTCACCTTCACCGTCACGTTGTCGCGCGTGATGCACTCCTGGCTCGGCACGTCCATCGTCACCGTGCGCAGGTCGACGCGCACCATGCGTTCGACGATCGGCAGGATGAAAAACAGGCCCGGCCCACGCGCGCCGATGAGCCGGCCCAGCCGGAAGATCACGCCCCGCTCGTACTCCTGGACGATGCGTATCGCGTACGCATAGAAGAAGAACCCCCACGGCGGAATGAGCAAGAAGAATGCCAACCCCGTGAGCATCACCCGTACGAATCGTTCCATGCCTATGCTCCTTCCTCGTTCTGCGCGTCCGCGTCTTTGCGAACGGTCAGCTTGAGTCCCTTGACTGATGTTACTCGAACGCGGTCGCCTTGCCGAACCGGCGCGTCCTCCGCGGTCGCGCGCCAGCGAGCGCCCTCGTAGAATACGAACCCCTCAGGCGTGAGCGGCGTGCGCGCGACGGCGACCCGCCCGATCATGGTCTGGGCGCCCATGTAGGCGGGAGCGCGGCGTGTGCGGAGCACGGATGTCGCGACGCTCAGGAAGAACGCTGCTCCAACGAGCGATGTGCCGATGATCAGCCAGCGGTTCACCTGGAATGCGGAGTCACTGGAGCTAGTGAGCAAGAGCCCGCCGAAGATCAGCGCCACGATCCCGCCCACGCCGAACGCGCCGAACCCTCCGACGTGTATCTCCATCACGAAGAGCGCCACCGCCAGCAGGATCAAGGCCACGCCCGCCCAGTTCACCGGCAGCGTTCCAAGCGAGAAGAACGCCAGCAGCAGCGCGATGGCGCCGACGATGCCCGGCACGATGTGGCCCGGCACGATGAACTCCATCGCCAGCGCCAAGCCGCCCAAGCTCAGCAGCAGGAAGGCAATGTTCGGATCGCTCAGGATCGAGAGGAAGCGCTCGACGAGCGTCGGGTCGTTGTAGGCGATCGGCGCATCCTGGATGTCCAGCGTGACCGGCGCGCCCTGCACCGTCACCGTCCGGCCGTGCGCCTGAATGAGCACATCGTCAAGGTCCTTCGCCTTGAAGTCGACGACGCGCTGCGCGACGGCATCGTCCGCGCTTGCAGCGATGCTATAGCGCACGGCGCGCTCCGCCCAGTCGGCGTTGCGGCCGCGCTCGGTTGCGATCGCGCGGATGTAGGCCACCGCGTCGTTCTCGATCTTGGTCCCGAGCGTGCCGCCGATGTCGCCGCCGGTGCTGTCGACCGGATGCGCCGCGCCGATGTTCGTGTCGGGCGCCATCGCGGCGACGTGCCCCGCCATGACGATGAACGTGCCGGCGGAAGCAGCACGGCCGCCGGACGGCGAAACGTATGTGATCACGGGCACCTTCGACGAGTCGATGCGCTTCACGATGTCGCGCATCGCAGTGTCCAGCCCGCCCGGCGTATCGACGCCGATCACGACGGCGCGCGCATGGGTTCGCTCGGCTTCGTCGATGCCGCGGTCGATGTAGCGGGCCATCACCGGGTTCACCTCGCCGTCCGCGGTCAGCACGTGCACGGCGTTCTGGACATTCACGGTGCGCTTGCAGGCGGCGAACACGCCGCCCAGCAGCAGGCACATCGCCAAGAGCAGGACGATCCGGCGCGGACGCCGCCAGCGGTCGATGGGGCCTCGAGCGAGGGACACAGACGCCTCCAGCCCTATTGTGGCACGAAGGCGGAACGGGCGGCCAGAGCTAGGTGAGAACGCTGAACGGCTTGTAGCGCGGCGCGCGCAACCGAAGCTGGAACGCGAGAAACAGGCCCAGCAGCGCGACGCAGCCGCCGGCGAATACGTCGAGGAAGTAGTGGTTCGCGGTCAGGACGACGCCGCCCAGGGTCGCGATGGGCAGCAGGAACGCAAGGTAGCGCCAGCGCGAGCGGACGTTGGCGAAGACGCCGGCCGCCGCCAGCAAGCTCCAGCCGAAGTGCAGGCTCGGCATGGCGGCGTACTCGTTGACGAACGACGGCGATTGGAATACGTAGTAGGAGCCCGAGTGGACCGCTGTATCGACGAAGCCCCAGTACTGCAGATAGCGCGGCGGCGCCGTCGGCAGGAGCCAGAAGAGGAGCAGCCCGATCGCACCCGAGATCAGGAAGGCGTTTCGGAAGAGCGGGTATCGCTGTCGATGGAACGTGAACATCCAGACTGCGACGACGACGATGAGCGGGATGTGCCCCCACACGTAGATCGTGTTCACCATGCGCACGGCAAATAGCTGCGTCAGGATCATGCTCTGCAGCTGGGCCTCCCAGAAGATGCCCATCGTGCGCTCGATGCTGACGACCTGCGTGGCGTGGTGGAACGCGACTGCGGTGCGGCCATCGACGGTGCCGCGCACGAGCGAGTACAGCGCGTACGCCGGCACGATGATCAGCAGCTCGAGGATCGTCCGCGCGGGACCGTGCTCGGGGAACCAGCCCCAACCACGCGAGTGATCGACTGCCTGAGCAGTTTCCTCGCTCACCACGCCATTATACCCCACAAACGGCAAGCAAAGCCTCCTCGAAAATACTGATAATTCGGTCAACTTGGGCAGCCTGCACTACGAGCGGCGGGGCGAAGAGGACGCTATCGCCCTTCACTCGCGTGACCAGACCTCGACTCCGCATCTCTCGCAGCATTCGCGCACCGATGCCCTCCGACGGCTCGAAGGGCGTCCTGGTAGATTTGTCGGCCACGAGCTCCACTCCTGCAATCAGCCCAAGTCCCCGCACGTCGCCCACGTTCGGGTGCTCGCGCAGGGCTGACAAGCCCTCGAGCAGCCGGTGGCCCATCTCCTCCGCGCGCTTAACGAGCCCCTCGTCTTCGATGATCCGCAGGTTGCGAAGGCCAACGGCGCAAGCGGTGGGGTGGCCCGCGTTCGTGTAGCCGTGCATGAACTTCTTGTCGAGCGGTGCGCCCAGGATCGCGTCGTGGATGCGCTTCGAGTAGATCGTGCCGGCCAGCGGCACGTACGCGCTCGTGATCGCTTTCGCGACCGACATGATGTCGGGCTGGACGCCCCAGTGTTCCAGCGCGAACCAGCGGCCGGTGCGCCCGAAGCCCGTGATCACCTCGTCTGCGATCAGCAGCACGTCGTGGCGGTCGCAGATCTCGCGCAGTCGCGGCCAGTAGCCCGGTGTCGGCACGATCACGCCGCCTGCGCCGTGCACCGGCTCGGCGATCACCGCCGCGACTGTCTCCGGCCCCTCCGCGACGATCACCTCCTCGATGTCGTCCGCGCACGCGAGGTTGCAGTCGGCAGCGCCCCTGCAGTGGCCGCATCGATACGGGTAGCAGGTCTCTGCGCGCACGAACGCCGGCGGCAGCGGCCCGAAGCCCTTGTGGAACGGCGGCAGGCCCGTCGCGGCCGTCGCCCCGAGCGTGCCGCCGTGATAGGCCTCCTTGCGCGCGACGATCTTCACTTTCTCCGGCTTGTCCTGCAGGTACCAGAAGTAGCGCGCGATTTTGATCGCCGCCTCGACCGCCTCCGACCCGCTGTTCGAAAACAGCACGGCCTGCATGTTCGGGTAGACGAGCGTCATGAGCTTCTCCGCAAGGCGGATCGAGGGCTCATTCGCGTAGCCGACGTACGAGTTGGAGAACGCCAGCTCGCGCATCTGCTCCGCGGCGGCGTCCGCCAGCTCCGCGCGGCCATGCCCCACAGCCACGTTCCACAAACAAGACAGGCCGTCGATGTACTCGCGGCCGTTGACGTCGTACAGCAGCGCGCCCTCCCCACGCGCAAAGATCACGGGCTCTGCGTGATCGCTCACGTGGTACTGCGGATGGAGCTGATGCTCCAGATCGCTCTTGATTAGGCGTTGCGCTTCGTTGACGGTGGTCATGAGGTAGCCGGGAACGCTGGTCAGCTTGCGGCTCACCGGATCTACACCAAGACGCATTTCCTCGAGCGTCACGGCGCCCAGCAAGGGCATGCTCCCTTCATCGCTGAAGATGACGGGGGTCATCTCCACCTGGCTATCGACGCGTACCCATGTGCGTCCGACGTCTCGTTCAATCTTGCGGCCGTCGGCGAGCATGAAGGGGTGTCGCGTATGAGGCACGACGCCTAAGCGGCGCAACATCGACGCCGGTAGCGCCGTGTGGCTCGCGCCAGTATCGACGAGCGCATCTACGCGCTCGAAGGTCTTGCCTTCTGCATCGCCAATTTCTATGGAAACCGTGAACACGCCCATCGATTAGCTCCCGACCAATTCTAGCAGGAGCTCGCGCGCGACACGCGCTTCATCCCAGGGGATCGCCTCGGTAGCCATCTCGATCGATGGCTCCGTGCCCTTGCCCGCCAGCAGCACCGTATCGCCTCCGCCTAAGGCGGACGCGAACGCGGCGCGGATCGCCTCGCGCCGGTCGGGCACACGCGCGAAGTCGTCACCTTCGCTTCGGCGGGCGGCGCGCAGGCCTGATGCGATCTGCTCGATGATCGCGTCCGGGTCTTCACGGCGCGGGTCCTCATTCGTCAGCACCGCGAAGTCCGCCAGCTCGCCCGCCGCGCGCCCGATGCCATCGCGGCGCGCGGGATCGCGCTCGCCCGCCGCGCCGAAGACGGCGATGAGCCGCCCCTTCGTGACCGGACGCAGCACCTCCAGCACGCGCCGCATCGCGTCCGGCGTGGAGGCGATGTCGACAACAACGCGGAACGGCTGTCCCGCATCGATCGGCTCCAGATGGCCCGGCACGCCCGGGAACGACTGGAGCCCGCGCGCGATCTCGTCGAGCTCAACGCCCTGCGACAGCGCGACGGCTGTCGCCGCCAGACAGTTCGATACGTTGTAGCGTCCGGCGAGACCCACGGTCACATCCGCACTGCCCGCTGGCGTCAGCAAGCGAAATCGCGTCGCCAGGCCGCGCGCCTCGATCGCTTCCGCGTACACATCCGCAGCGGCATGGATGCCGTACATCGTCAGCGCCGCGCGCGAGAGCGAAGCGAAGTAGCCGGCAGCGGCATCGTCCGCGTTCACGACGGCAGCCTTCGCGATGCCATCTTTCGCCGGCGATTCGTCGAGCATGCGGAAGAGGCGGCCCTTCGCCTCGCGGTACGCGTCCATCGTGCCGTGGAAGTCCAGGTGATCGCGACTCAACGTCGTGAAGACGGCGACGTCGAACGCGCACTCGTCGACGCGGTGCAGCGCCAGCCCGTGCGACGACGCCTCGATGACCGCGTAGCGCATGCCGGCCTGCACCATCGCCGCGAGCTGTCCCTGCACGAACGGCGCCTCCAGCGTCGTCATGTGCGAGTCGTTGCGCGCGGCCTCGTGGCCAGATCGAAACGCCGCGCTGCTCAGGTAGCCCACCGGCCGTCCAGATGACTCCAGCAGGTGCGCGATGAGATGCACCGTCGTCGTCTTGCCGTCCGTGCCCGTTACGCCGATCACGCCCAGCTTCGTCGCGGGCCGGCCGTAGAAGCCCGCCGCGGCCTTCGCCAGCGCCGCGCGCGTGTCCGGCACGACAACGATCGCCGCGCTGCGGCTCAGCAGTGGCTCCCACTGCGCGCGGTGGTCCTCCTGCACCAGCAGCGCCGCCGCGCCGCGGTCGAGCGCATCGCCCAGATAGCGATGGCCGTCGGTATCGAGGCCGGGGACGGCGACGAAGAGCGCGCCCGGCGTGACCGCGCGGCTATCGAAGCAGACGCTGGTCACGACACCCGGCTCGCCCGCGACGATGCGGGCTTCAGGAAGGAGCGAAAGCCAATCGACAGTAGCGCGCGCGGGCGGCATAGCAACGGCATTATATCGGCGGCCGGCCGGCGCCAGCCGCCCGTTACCAGCGGAGCCGGAAGCGCGACGACTGGCTCGGCTGTCCGGCGCCCGCAGGCAGGCTGCTGATCAGTCCGGCGCTGTACTGCAGCACCAGCGCGGCGTCGATCGCGTTCACAGCGCCGTCGTGGTTCACGTCGGCGTTCTGCTGGCACGCCAGCGAACCGACAAGTCCCGCGCCGAACTGCAAGAGCAGCGCCGCGTCCACCGGATCGGTGCGGCCGTCGCAGTTCACATCGCCGCGCACGCCCTGGGGCGTGGGCGTAGGCGTCGAGGTGGGCGTGGGCGTGTAGGTTGGCGTGGGCGTATCGGTAGCCGCCTGCGGTGTATTCGTGGGCGTCGGAGTGGTTGCCATGGCGGTGGGTGTTGGTGTGGGTGTGTTGGGCGGGTTGGCAGTTGTGCTGCAGTCGACAATGGAGTAGACAGCGGCGCCATTGTCCGGGATGGCGACTGGCACGTCGGTGGCAATGCAACGCCGAGTGCCGGGCAGCGCGATCTCAAACTCCATAATGTCCCCTATGTCGTTCACTTCCACGTCCTGAACCTCAAGTCGCCAAGGCCTGCCCGCAGTCGGAGGTAACAACGGCTCGCAGGCAGTCCCCGCCAGGCTTACAGGACCCGCAAGGTCGTCCGTGTCATCGAACGGGTCCGGACTCCAGAGGACGATGTTGCAGTCCGGAGAGGCTATCTGTCCCACCTTCAGCCGAACGGCCAAGTCGCCTATGAAAGTGTGCCGAATGCGGAAATACACATACGGGAAATCGCTCACGCTGCCCACCGCTATCCCGCGTCCAGCGAAGACGGACTCGATGGTGGAGACGTGAGCCCCTCCGAAGAGATCCATGTCGGCCTGGCGGATTGCGGCAGCGGCTTCCGAGAATGTCGCGAGCGGATCGAGATAGAAATGGCTGTCGAGGACCAGAGTCAGAGCTAGATCGCGCGCGGCCTGGTTGCTTCCGAGTGCTTCGACCAAATCCCACAGCACGCCGCCCCAGATCTCGCCAGCGCAGTGGGGTTCCTCGGTCCCTAGGTCTGGGTCGTCGGGGCAGGCTTCAAAGTCAACCGGGTAAGTCTTGGTATTCTGGAGCCAACGCAGGCCGTGCTGACCCGCGCAGGCGGTTGTTCCGACGTTGACCCACTCGCTCCAACAGGGGTTCCCTGTCATTGCCGCGGCCAGGAAATCGCCGAAGCCCTCGCCCATCGCCCAGGCCTGTTCGACCGCCAAGGATGAACCAAATCCCCACCCAGGAACCTGGTTGTCCTGGATGGCATGCCCGTACTCATGGATGATCCAGTCACCGTCCTCGGCGGTATCCGTCGGGTAGCCAAAGTTGCAGCGCGCGGGGAAGTCCCCGAAGTGCAGGCCCGCATCTGACCCGGAATAGTAGGCGTTGCATGCAAGGTCTGGTGACCCTGGGGGAGGCGGGCCTGGATCGAAATGGGCGTGCACAGCGATTGGCCGAGCAAGGATACTGCTCTTCGCTGTGAATCCAAGAGACTGAATCTTTCGTTGCGTAGTGTCGATGTGGTAGTAGACCATCACCTCCTCAAAGCGCGGGTCGTTGCACGGATAGTTGTAGACGCGTGAGGGCTCGTCGGCCTGTCCCGCCGGGCTTAAGGATCCCGTGATGCCTGGCGCGGTGAGGTCTACATAATCGCCCTTCAGCTTGTTCTGTCCGTCCTGAATGCCGAGGAGCGTTCTCGTGAGATATTGCGGTGTCAGCGTCGAGGCGTTCGCCGCGCTGTCACAGTCGCTTGGAGGCGGTACGCTCCCTGCCGAAGTGACGGCCGGATTCGGATCGAACACTTGGCCGCTGTCAAAGCGCAGCAAGTTCTGTCTGAGCAGAACGCGTCCGTTGTCCGCTTGTACTACGACCAGCCAATCGCCCAACGGCTCCAACGCGGGAAGGAGCACTTGCCACGCGAGGATGTGTGATCCATCCAAGTGAAAATAGACTGGCTCCGCGGTCGCGGTCCCGCGCGGCTGCTTGAAGTCGACGGCCTCCTTAGCAAAACCGATGGCCGTCGCCTCGTCGATCTGTACGCCCGCGGTGGACGCGACCGCCAGTGGCGCGCGCCGATCTAGCGCAAAGCTGACGCCCCCGGTCTTCTTGCTTATGTTGACCGTCGCGTAGCCGCCGAAGACCGGTACGCCGCCGACCGTCTGCTGAAACCGAACGTGGTAGGCGGCAGCGCTCTCCTGGAGGGTCAGTAGCTCGAGATTGTCGTCCGCCGAGCCAGCCAAAGCGAATGGCTGATTGCCGGCCAGGTACGCTCGGGCGATGCCTTCCGGGTCAACCGATTGCGAGCTTGCCGTGTATGTTGCACCCAGCGCCCACAGCGCCGCGCCAACAACCACCGCCAGCGCGAAGATCGCCAGCCACTTCGTCCGCCGCCGCACGGTGCCTCCCTTCGAACACGTCCAGACCGCCAGCGTTACACGACGGCGCGCTGTGCGCAACAAGCGCGAGCACTCGCCCCGAGCTTCGAACCTCGAACTTCGAGCTCGTCAGTCAGCGTCTCGTGTGAGAGTACTTGTGGAGCCAGGCGGCCTGTACGCCGAGTTCTGTGTCCCGATCCCTCGGGACGGTGGCCATCTCTCTAGGCCCGACGTTGCCGGCGGGCTCAAGCAGCCTACCCGAGGACGGAGCCGGGCGCTCCTGCTCCCTCCGAGGAAGGAGCCGTCCTCCTATTTGGCCTTGCTCCGAGTGGGGTTTGCCCGGCCGCCTCATCTCTGAGACGCCGGTGCGCTCTTACCGCACCGTTTCACCCTTACCCCTCCGAAGAAGGGCGGTTTCGTTTCTGTGGCACTTTCCGTCGGGTCGCCCCGCCCGGGTGTTACCCGGCACTCTGCCCGGAGGAGCTCGGACGTTCCTCTCTCCCGCCTAAGGCGGGACAGCGGCCACCCGGCCCCCTGGCTCCGTGTCATTCTACCACGAGGCGTCGGGCGTAGGGGCGGCTCGAAGTTCGAAGCTCGAAGTTCGAGGCGCAAGCCGTACCAGCGACCAGCAACTAACGACCAGCCACCCCGTCCAGCGCCGCGTTCGCCAGCGCGTCCGCGACGCGGTTCTGCGCGCGCGGCACGTGCGTGAGCGTCACTCGATCGAACCGCTCGCGCAGCGCGAGGATGCGCTTGTACTGCCGCAGAAGGTTCGGGTTGCGCACTTTGTATCGGCCCGTGAGCTGCCGCACGACGAGCTCCGAGTCCATCCGCAGCTCGATCTCCTTCGCGCCGAGGCCGAGCGCCGCCTCCAGCGCAGCGATCGCGCCCCGGTACTCCGCAAAGTTGTTCGTGCCGTGACCAAGCGCTCGGTGAGCGCGGTGCAGCTCGTTCCCCTGCTCGTCATAGACCACGACGCCGTAGGACGCTGGGCCCGGGTTGCCGCGCGAGGCGCCATCGCAGTACGCGATGACGTTCACGGCCGCAGGAGGACCTGGATGCCCTCGTCGCGGACGACGACGCGGTCGAGGACCTCGCGCAGGAGCGACTGACGCTCGCCCATCGCGAGTGAGCCCCAACCGTCGAGGAGCGAGGCGAGCGCCTTCCGCCGCCCGTGCGATCGTTCGCTGGCGTTCTGCTGCTCCTGCACCTTGTGCTCGATCTCTTCCAGCTCCTCCTCGAGCCGGAGACGCTGCGCGGCGGTGGTGATGCTCAGCTTCTGGAGCTGCTCGCGTGTGATTCGGCCCTTCGCGGCGGCCGTGAGCTGGTCGTCCAGCCGGTGATCGAGCTGGCGGATACGCGTTCGGAGCCGCGTCGCCTTCTCCTCCCACTCGGCGCGCACCTGCGCTTCGTTTCCCGCCTGCGGCATCACCGCCACGCCGTCCGTGCCGCCCAGCGTCGCGCGCACGCGCTCCTCGAGGTCGTCCGCGCGCTGCGTATGGTAGTCGCAGACGCTCTGGTTTGTGCGCGACTCGCACTGGTAGTAGCGATACGAGGCGTGCCCCTCGCTGCCGCTGCGCCGTCGCCAGCTCTGGCGGCGGCTGACGCCGATCATGCGATTGCCGCAATGGCCGCACTGGACAAGGCCGGCCAGCAGGAACGGCGAAGGCTGTCGCTTGGAGTAGTTGTTCCGGCGCGCATTCAAGCGGTCCTGCACGGCGCGGAAGTCATCGGGCGTGATCAGCGCTGGATGGCTGCCGGGCACGCGTACGCCAAAGCGGGAGTACGTGCCCAGGTAGACGCGATTACGGAGGATGTCGCGGATGCTCACCATACTCCAGTTGCCGCCGCGCCGGGTGCGCATTCCTTCCCCGTTCAGCCTGCGCGCGATGAGCCGGATGCCCATGCCTTCCTGCAGGTACATGCGGAAGATGTAGCGGGCGACGACGGCCTCTTCCTGCACCAGCTCCAGCCGCCGACGAAGGCCCACTTTGTAGCCGAACGGCGGCCGGCCCAGCACCTCCCCGCGGACGGCCTTGCGCCGCATCGCCGCGCGCACGCGCTCGCCGAGCTTCTCGCGCGACGGATCGTCACGCCACACGCGCACCATGTCCTCAACCGGATCGGTGGTGCCGTCCATGAACGCCACGTTGGCGCCGAGGCTCTGGAGCTGGAAATAACGTCGAGCCGCCTCCTGCCGGTCGACTCCCAACATGGCCAGCGAACGCGCGACGATGACGACGAAGCCGCGATCGGGCTTGCGCAGGTAATCGATGAGCTGGCGGAACCCGCTGCGCCCGTTGGCGTCAGCCGTCTCAACGAAAGTCACGACAACGTCGTACCCGTGATGGTCGCAGAACTCCAGGAACGACTTGTTTTGCGCAGAGAGCGACTCGCCCTTCGAATGGGAGGCCGGCTCGCGGAAGAAGCCGATCGCTTTCATGTCACATCACGTAGAGGATGCGCTCGCAGCTACTGCACTGGACGATGTCGTTGCCGCCGCGAGCGCGCTGGATGAGGTTCATCGGGAGCGAGATGCGGCAGCCCTGACACGCGCCGCCGACGACTTTCGCGACGGCGCCGCGTTGCCTTCCCTCGAGCAAGCGACCGTAGAGCTGAAGGAGCGGCGCTTCGATCGTCGCGGCCTGCTCCGCGCGCTGGCGCTCGAGCTCGGCTACCTCTTCCTCGAGCCGCGACGAACGGCTTGTGGCGTCTTGGACGTCTGCGCCATGCTCGGCGGCGATGCGCGCCAGCTCCTGCTCGGCCTCGGCGTGAGCGGCCTGAGCAGCCTCGAGGCGCTCCATGGCCGAGAGGGCCTGGTCATCCAGGTCGCTGCGATGGCGCTTCAGGCTATCGATATCGTGCTGCAGGTCCTGCAGCTCCTTCGGATTGACGACGTTGCCCTGGTAGAGCTTTTTCTCGAGCGGCTGAATCTTGGCCATGACCTGATCGGCCTCATACTCCTGGTCCTTGTAGAGCCGCTCGGCGGCGTGGAGCGCCTCCTGGCGCTCAGCCTGGACAACGCGGGCGTTGGCGAGCCCCTCGGGCTCATCGAGGCGGGAAGCGGCGTCTTCGATGGCGGCGCGGTCGGCGTCGAGGGCGAGATCGATCTCCTGGAGGGCGTAAAGCTCTGAGACGCGCGACACACGACCCTCTCGGAACAGGAGCGTACTGGCGTTCATTGGCGCCTCCGCGGGCCAGTCGCGTCCGTGGTGATGGAGGAACGGTGGCGGCGAACGGCGTGGCTCCCCCGCCTCCGTTCGAATCGATTATAGGCTTCGGTTTGCCTCGGAGGCAAGAGACCTATGTAAACCGCGCAAGATGTTTTTCTCGAATTGCCGCCAGTTGACGAGAGCGGCGCAACGCCCATATCCTGGAGTTGCGAGGTTCCCCGTCGTGTCGCTCGTCTACAACGTTTCTACGCTCCTGCGCGAGGAGATCGGCGCAACGCGCGAGTACGACGTGGACGACCGTACGCTCATCGATGCCGACGAACCGCGTCACGAACGCGTCACGGGCCACATATCGCTGCTGCGCACCAACGACGGCGTGCTGGTCACAGCGCGCCTCCGCGGCGAGCAGCCCGAGCTGTGCAGCCGGTGCCTGCGCTCGGTCGCGGTGCCCATGGGGCTGGAGCTGGAGGAAGAGTTCTTCGCCACGACAGACATCCGGACAGGTGTAAAGCTCGCCCGGCCGAAGGAACCCGAAGCCTTCCTCATTAGCCCCCGGCAGCAGCTAGACTTGGAGGAAGCCATTCGCCAGTCCTGGACGGCGGCGCTGCCGATCCAGCCGCTCTGCCGCCCCGACTGCCCTGGCCTCTGCTCGAAGTGCGGAAAGGACTGGAACGACGGCCCGTGCTCCTGCGTGGCGGAGGAGGACGAGCGATGGGGCCCGCTGCGCCGGCTCCGCATGAAGATGGAAGGAACATAATATATGCCTGCCGTACCAAAGAAGAAAACGCCGAAATCGCGCCAGGGGAAGCATCGCAGCCAGCAGCACGTGAAGCTTGCAAGGCTCACCAAGTGCCCGCACTGCCACGCACCCCGGCCATCGCACCAGGTGTGCCCAAGCTGCGGCTACTACAAGGGTCGCGAGGCGGTCACGATCGGCAAGCCCGAGCTGCCGACGACGTAACTTGCCTTCGAGCGACACTTCAGTGACCGAGGCTTGGCTCTTCCCGGGCCAAGGCGCCCAGGAGGTCGGCATGGGCCGCGACCTCTTCGAGGGCTCGCCGGCGGCGCGAAGGCTCTTCGAACAAGCTGACAGGGCCCTTGGCTATTCGCTGAGCCAGCTCTGCTTCGATGGGCCAGCCGACCGGCTGCAGGAGACGCAGCACGCACAGCCCGCGATCTTCACCGCAAGCCTGGCCGCGCTGGCCGCGGCCCGAGGGCAAGGCAGCATCGATTCGCCGCCGGCGTTTGTCGCCGGGCACAGCCTCGGCGAGTTCTCCGCGATCGTCGCCGCGGAGGCTGTCGATTTCGAGGGCGGCCTGCGGCTCGTGGCGGAACGCGGGAGGCTGATGCAGGAGGCCGCGGAAGCGAGCAGGGGTGCCATGGCGGCGATCTTGGGACTCGATGAGACGGCGGTACGCGCTATCTGCGAACAGTCCGGCGTAGAGGTCTGCAACTTCAACGCGCCGGGGCAGATCGTCATCGGCGGCGCAGAGCACGCGGTCGACTCGGCGATGGCGCTCGCTCTGGAGCGTGGCGCACTGCGCGGCGTCAGGCTTAAGGTGAGCGGCGCATTCCACACATCGATGATGCAGCCTGCCGCCGAAGGGATGGCGCGCGCCGTCGCGCAGGCGCCGCTGCGCGACCCGCAGGTACCGGTCATCGCGAACACCTCTGCACAGCCACTGACAACCGCTGCGCAGCTTCGCTACGAGCTGGTCGAGCAGCTGACCCACTCGGTGCAGTGGCAGCGCTCCGTCGAGGAGCTGAGGGCGCAGGGCGTGAGCGCAGTCATCGAGTTCGGGCCTGGGCGGGTACTCACCGGGCTCGTGCGGCGCATCGACCGCTCTATCGCAGTACGAAACGTTTCGGACATGGCGGGCGCCAGGGCAGCGACGGCCGCTTCCGCGCCGCCTTGACCTGCCTCCTACAGCAGCGCATGATAGTGAAGTTATGTTCGACTTGACCGGCAAGGTCGCGGTTGTGACGGGCGGCTCGCGCGGGATCGGCCGGGCGATCGCGATCGCGCTGGCCGGCCAGGGCGCGGCCGTGGGTGTAAACTACGTCTCGCATACAGCAGCGGCGGACGAGGTCGTACAGCAGATCACGGGCTGTGGAGGACGCGCCGTCGCCGTGCAGGGCGACGTGTCGAAGGGAGAGGATGCAAAGCGAATCGTGGAGGAGACGCAGCGCGCGTTCGATGGGCTGCACATCCTCGTGAACAACGCCGGGCTGACTGCGGACGATCTCATGCTGCGCATGAGCGAAGATTCGTGGGACCGCGTGATGGCGGTCAACCTGCGCGGCGCCTACCTGTGCACGAAGGCGGCGCTGCGCCCGATGATCCGCCAGCGCTGGGGCCGGATTATCAGCATCACGAGCGTCGCCGGTCTCGTCGGCAACCCGGGGCAGGCGAACTATGCCGCGGCGAAGGCGGGGCTGATCGGATTCACGAAATCGGTGGCGAAGGAGGTGGCGTCCCGCAACGTGACGGCGAACGCGATCGCGCCCGGCCTCGTCGAGACGGAGATGACCGCGAACCTCACGCAGGGCCAGGAGCAGGCCGTCCTGCAGATTGTGCCGTTCGGGCGCGCCGCCAAGCCGGAAGAGATCGCTCCCGCGGCCGTCTTCCTGGCCTCCGAGGAGGCAGGGTACATAACGGGCAGCGTCCTTGCGATCGATGGCGGGCTGGTGATGCACTGATGGCAGCGGGAAGCCGCCGCCGCGCCCGGACCGTCGCCCTACAGGCGCTCTTCGAGGCGGACTCATCCCACCATTCGCGGGTGGAGGTGCTGGAGCGGTCGTTGGCGGAGCAGAAGCTGCCCGAGCCTTCGGCGCAGTTCGCGCGGGACTTGATCCAGGGCGTCACGGAACAGCAAGATGTGATCGACGGAGCGATTGCGCGGGCGGCGCCAGCTTGGCCCGTCGAGCAGCTGCCCGCGGTGGACCGGAATATCCTGCGGCTTGCCATCTATGAGATCGTGGGAGATAATGGGACGCCAGTGAAGGTGATTATCAACGAAGCCGTCGAGCTCGCGAAGAGCTTCGGCAGCGATAGTTCCGCAAAGTTCATCAACGGCGTGCTGGGTACAATCGAGCGGCAGCGCAGCGAGCTAATAGGGAGCGGGCGGCCGCACCAAGGAGGTGAGTAGTTGGCAGCTGTATACGAACGCGTACGGCGGCTGATCGTCGACCAGTTGGGAGTGGAGGAAGGCCAGGTGGTGCCAAGCGCGTCCTTCGTCGACGACCTGAACGCGGACTCGCTGGACCTCGTCGAGCTGATCATGTCGATGGAGGAGGAGTTCAGCAAGGACGGAAGGCCGGCTGTCGAGATCTCGGACGAAGACGCGGAGAAGATCGTCACGGTGCAGGACGCCGTCGATTACCTGAAGGACCACGGCATAGAGGACGACCAGAGCTAGAGCGAGTAGGTATCCCAACGCGCCGCTGCTCCGGGTCCCTTCAGGGCCGAGCGCGGCGTGTTTGTTTGGGAGATAATGAGTAGTAATGGAGTTCATGGGAGTGGGGCCGCTGGAGCTCATGGTGATCCTGGTGATCGCCCTGCTCGTGGTTGGCCCGCAGCGCCTGCCGGAGATCGCCGCCCAGATGGGACGCTTCATGCGGGCGTTCCAGCGCTACAGCTCTCAGGTCACGCGCGAGTTCAGCGAGACGATGCACGAGCTTGAACGCGAGTACGACGAGACGAAGGGCGACTGGAAGGCTGTCGGCCAGGGATTGGACGAGACCGCGACTGGCGTCACAACGGAGATCCAGGGCGCGGCTCAGGACGCGAGGCTGACTCCTCAGGAACGCCCGCCGGCCGCCGGCGGCCCGAAGGCCGTCGCGCCGCCGCAGTAGACGCCTCATGGCCGTACAGGCCCCTACCCCACCACCGCCGGCGGCGCCGCCTCAGAACACAGACGCCAAGCTGCTCACCATACTGGAGCATCTCCAGGAGCTGCGCTACCGGCTGATGGTCTGCTCCGGTGCGCTCCTAGTGGGCGTGAGCGTGTCGTTCTATCCGCTCAGCCGGATGTTCATCAAGTTCCTGGAGCGGCCCGCGCAGGACCGCGTGGACAACTTCGAGCTGATATTCACGACGCCGACAGAGTTCTGGGCGTCGTACTTCAAGGTTTCACTCCTACTGGGCATCGCGATCGCGATGCCCGTTATCGTCTATCAGTTCCTCGCGTTCCTGGGGCCGGGGCTGACGAAGGCGGAACGGCGCTGGCTCTATCCGATTGTGCTTGGCGCGACCGTCGCGTTTCTGGCGGGATGCGCGTTCGGCTATTACATCGAGCTTCCTCCTGCGCTAAAGTTCCTCTTAGGGAACACCGGCGGCATCGATGCCCATCCGTTCATCCGTATCCAGAGCTACATCGACTTCGTCACGCGGCTGATCCTCGTCACCGGGCTTGTCTTCGAGCTGCCGCTGCTGGTGATGGGTCTCGCCAAGATCGGCGTGGTGACATCGGCCAAGCTGCTGCGCTGGTGGCGCCATGCGATCCTGGTGGCCTTCGTCGCCGCCGCAATCGTGACACCCTCGATCGATCCGATCACGCAATCGCTTGTCGCGGGGCCGATGATCGGGCTGTACTTTTTCGGCATTGTGCTCGCGAAGCTCGTCGAGGGAGCGCCGCTCATCCAGCGCGCGTAGACCGCTCCACGATTGATTGCACGCAGAGCGCGTGCTATCATCGCGCCAAAGAGAGGTCCGACACTGAGGGCGCAGGAACAGAGCAGAGCCGGCATCTTCATCGGGATAGCCGGCGGCTTCTTTAGCGGCCTCACTGGCGTCGGTGGCGGCGCGATCATGGTTCCCCTGCTCAGGCGCTTCTTGGGCATGTCCCAACACCTGGCCCACGGCACCTCGCTCGCGATCGTAATCTTCGTGGGTTCGGCGGGCATCATCTCGTACGGGATCAGTGGCAATATCGATTGGAGCCTCGGGCTCTGGCTGGGCATCGGCGGGGCGCTGGGCGCGTACTTCGGCGTCGTAACGATGGTGAAGCTAGCGCCCCGTTCTCTGCAGCTCGTCTTTGGGCTGTTTCTGCTAACGGTAGCAACGCGCATGTTCCTGGGTGTCTAGCATGGGGGACATCACCATCGCGCTGCTGATCGGGTTGGCCGGGGGATTCGCCGGCGGCATGCTGGGCATCGGCGGCGGTGCGATCTACGTGCCGGCGCTGGTAATCATCCTCGGTGAGGGGCAGCACACCGCGCAGGGCATCTCCCTCGTCGCGATCGTGCCGACTGCGATCGTGGGTACCCTGACGCATTTGCGCAACAAGAACGTCGACGTGCCGGCCGTCATTCAGGTCGTGCCGGGCGCCATCGTTGCGGCGATCGTCGCCGGGTTCATTGCGAACAAGCTCGACGCGTCTGTCCTGCAGCGCATCTTCGCTGTCGTGATGACTTATGTAGCGCTGAACACGATCTGGAGCGCGCTACGGCGCGAATCGCCTGCAAGGGAGGGGACGGACTAGCATGGAAGCGCAGGTTGTGGGCCTTCGAACGCTGGCAACGCAGATCAGCGTCTGCACGAAGTGCGATCTGAGCAAGACGCGCACGCACGCGGTGCCGGGCGAGGGTAACCCGAACGCGGACATCGTGTTCATCGGCGAAGGCCCGGGGTTCTACGAGGACCAGCAGGCGCGACCCTTCGTCGGGGCGGCCGGCAAGTTCCTGGACGATCTGCTCGCCTCGATTGGCCTCAAGCGCGCCGACGTGTTCATCTGCAACGTGCTGAAGTGCCGGCCGCCGGGCAATCGCGATCCGCTGCCGGGCGAGATCTCGGCCTGCAAGGACTGGCTCGATGAGCAGCTCGCCGTCATCCGGCCGAAGGTGATCGTCACGCTCGGCCGCTTCTCCATGGGCCGGTACTTCCCCGGCCAGTCGATCAGCCGGATTCACGGCCAGCCGAAGAAGCTCGGAGACGTGCTCGTCGTGCCGATGTACCATCCCGCTGCGGCCCTCCACCAGGGAAGCCTGCGGCGGACGATTGAGCTCGATTTCAAGAAGCTGCCTGGATTGCTGGCGGACGCCCTAGCGGTGGAGCCGGAGCCCGTGGAGCGCAAGCCAGAGCCGGTACAGATGCAACTGCTATAACGTAGGGGCGGCTCCCAGAGCTGCTCTGTGAGACTGAACCCAACGTAGGCGGCGACCCCGAAGGTCATCCCTACGGTAGCTCGGAAAGAAAGGCGAGCGGCGACCCTCGTGGTCGCCCGATGGACGTTACCTATGACCAAACAAAAGCTACGCGTTATTCCCCTGGGCGGCCTGGGCGAGATCGGCCGGAACATGATGCTCCTCGAATACGGCGATACGATCATCGCCATCGACGCAGGGCTGATGTTCCCCGAAGAGGAGATGCTGGGGATCGATCTCGTAATCCCGGACCTCACCTACGTGCTCGATCGCCCAGGCGCCCTCAAAGCGATCTTCCTCACGCACGGACACGAGGACCACATCGGCGCGCTGCCGTACGTCCTGCACCAGGTGAACGTGCCCCTCTACTGCACGCGCCTAACAGCGGGCCTCATCGAGGTGCGCCTCAGGGAAGCGAAGCTGCTCAAGAGCACCGAGATCAACGTCATCACGCCCGGGCAGCGGACTCGCTTCGGCCCGTTCGAGGTCGAAGCGTTTCAGGTCGCGCACAGTGTGCCCGACTCGGTGGGGTATGCGATCCGGACGCCGGTGGGGCTCGTGATCCACACCGGCGACTTCAAGCTGGACCACACGCCCGTCATGAACCAGTCGACCGACCTGCCACGGCTCGCGCAATTCGGAAGCGAAGGGGTCCTCCTCCTGTGCGCCGACTCAACATACGCGGAGATCCCCGGCTACACGCCGTCGGAGCAGGTGGTGGGGGAGGCGCTTCATCAGATCATGTCCACCGCGTCCGGTCGCGTGATCGTCACGACCTTCGCCTCGCTCATCGCGCGCATCCAGCAGGCGATCGATGCGGCAGAGGCTACCGGCCGGCGCGTGTTCATCACAGGCCGCAGCATGCAAGACAACGTGCAGATGGCGATACAGCTCGGATATCTGAAGCCGCCGAAGGGCATCATGGCCGGGGTGCGCGATCTGGAGAAGATCCCGCACCGGCAGCTCGCGGTGCTAACGACGGGCAGCCAGGGGGAGCCGACTTCGGCGCTGACGCGCATGGCGAACCAGGACCACCAGCACATCAGCATCGTGCCCGGCGACACCGTCGTGCTCTCCGCGAGCGCTGTTCCAGGGAACGAGTCTCTCGTCTACCGCACGGTCGATAACCTCTTCCGCCTGGGCGCGAAGGTGCTCTACAACCGCATCGCGAACGTGCACGTGCGCGGCCACGCCGCGCAAGAGGAGCTCAAGGTAATCTTCTCGATCGTGCGGCCGAAGCATTTCGTGCCGATCCACGGCGAGTACCGCCACTTGGCGCTCCACGCAGAGCTGGCGAAGTCCGTCGGTGTGGAGGAGGAACGCGTTTTTGTGATGACCGACGGCGACGTTCTCGAGCTGGACGAACGGGCGGGCCGCGTCGTCGGGCGCGTGTCGGCGGATTATGTCTACGTCGATGGGCTCGGCGTGGGCGACATCGACCACCTGGTCCTGCGTGACCGGCATCATCTGGCCACCGACGGCATGGTGGTGATCATCCTCGCCATCGAGAAGGCGACGGGCCGGCTCGTGGGCCAGCCGGAGATCGTCTCGCGCGGCTTCGTCGACATCGAAGAGTCTGATGAGATGATGACGCGCACACGCGAGATGGTGGTCGCCTGCCTCGAGGGCGCCGCGCACATCGCAGAGTGGGGTGTGGTGAACACGAAGGTGAAGGACGCGATCAGCCAGTTCCTTTACAACGAGACCCGCCGCCGTCCCATGGTGCTGCCGGTAGCCGTGGAGGTTTGAGTAAGCCTCCGCAATTGCGCACCAGCTTACGCTGAATCTCCAGACCTGGCTGGCGCAACTTGCGCCGTGCTATAATCCCCGGCGTAGCGGGGTGGGCAGGGAAGCCGTGACTAGAGCGAAAACACGTTCCCGCCCGAGTCATCGCCCTCGTCCCAGCGTCGGCCGGCGCAAGGGGCAGCCCTCCGCGTTCACCGCGCTCGGCAGCGTTCTCTTCCGGCTCGAAGCGGTCGGCATCCTCCTCCTGGTCGTAGCTCTGATCTCGATCCCCTCGCTCGTGCCGGCGACACGGGGCCTGACGGACTTCCGCGACGGCGTTGTGCGGACATTCGGGCTGCTGGTCTTCGGATTCATCCTGCTGCTCGCCTACGCCGGCCTCGCCGTCGTTCGCCGCCGGATCGACGAGTCGTTCTCCGACTGGCGCACCTGGGCCGTCCTGGCGCTCGTCGCAGCATTTCTGAGCGGGCTCCTGGGCTTCTTCCGGCCGGACTGGACGCTGGGCGGCGTTTCGCTCAAGGACGTGACGGCCGGCGGCGACCTCGGCCACTTCCTGGCGCACAGCCCGTTCGGCATCATGGCGTGGCTGGCCGCGGGCGCGGGAGCGTTCGCGCTGATCACACCCGCCGGCGCCGCCGCGACGGCGCGAGCTGCCGGTCGTGGCGCCGCCCGGACATGGGACTGGCGGCCTCACCTCCGCGCCTGGCGTGCCGGGCGCAGCGCCTTCAACCTGGTATTCCCGACGCGCACCCACCCCAAGGGCACGGAGAAGATCCCGCTGGACAGCGTGATGTGGGCGCAGGAAGCGGGGCCCACCACGGCGATCGAACGGGCGCCAGCGGAGGCGATCGGTGAGATCGAAGCGCCGGAGCTGGAGGTGAAGCCCGGGCCCGCCGAACCGAGGAAGGCCCGGCGCCGGCGAGAGGCGATCGAGGACGCGACGGACATTGGAGAGCAGATCCGCCTTCCCCTGAACGGAGACGGCGAAGGCGAAGAAGACCTGGCGCCAATCGATTCGGGCGCGCGGCGCAAGGCGCACGACGGCTGGCAGCTGCCGCCGCTCGACATCTTGAAGAACGTGGCCCCGCAGGAAGGCCAGCCTGATAACGGCGCGCGCGCACGCCTCATCGAGGAGACGCTGGCGTCGTACGGAGTGGACGCGCGGGTCGTGCAGGTGAACGAAGGGCCCACCGTCACCCAGTTCGGCATCGAGCCGGGCTGGGAGGTGCGAACGCGACAGGTGGCGGAACGCGACGCGACAGGCAGGCCCATCCTCGATCGCAGAGGCCAGCCCAAGATGTCGACCGAAGAGGTCTCGCGGACGAGGATCCGGGTGAACCAGATCACAGCGCTCGCCAACGACATGGCGTTGGCGCTCGCGGCGCCGTCACTGCGCATCGAGTCGCCGGTGCCCGGCAAACCCTTCGTGGGGATCGAAGTGCCCAACACATCTGCGGCGTTGGTTACGCTGCGGAGCGTGATCGAGTCCGCCCAGTTCCGGCGGCTCGCGTTGCGTTCGAGGCTCACGCTGGCGCTGGGCCAGAGCGTGGCCGGCGAGCCGATTGTGGCTGACCTGACGAAGATGCCGCACCTGCTCATCGCGGGGGCGACCGGCTCCGGCAAGAGCGTGGCGATCAACTCGCTTATCGCCTGCATTCTGATGCACGCCTCGCCGGAGGAGGTGCGCTTCGTGATGATCGACCCGAAGCGTGTCGAGCTCGCGGCGTTCAGCGAGATCCCCCACCTCGCCTTCTCGTCGATCGTCATCGACATGGACAAGGTCGTCGGGACGCTCCAGGCCGTGATCCACGAGATGGAGACGCGCTACCGGCGCTTCGCGACGCTGGCCGTGCGCAACATCGAGGGCTACAACAAGCACCCGCGCTGCCAGCAGCAGCTGCCCTACTGGGTGGTGATCATCGATGAGCTGGCGGACCTGATGATGGCGGCGCCGTACGAGGTGGAGAAGCAGGTCTGCCGCCTGGCGCAGCTCTCGCGCGCGACGGGCATCCATCTGATCATCGCGACACAGCGGCCCTCGGTCGATGTCGTGACCGGCCTCATCAAGGCGAACTTCCCGACGCGCATCGCGTTCGCGATGAGCTCGCAGGTGGACTCGCGTACCATCCTCGATACCTCAGGCGCCGAGAAGCTCCTCGGCCGCGGCGATATGCTCTACCTGCCCACGGACGCCGCGAAGCCGCGCCGGCTGCAGGGTGTGTACGTCTCGGACCAGGAGATCGAGCGGCTGATGGCCTTCTGGACCCAGGACCGCTTTCAGCAGGTCGAGCGCGATATGTACGACCACCTCCTGGAGGAGGCGCAGGAGAAGCTACGCACCGCGGAGGTGGCGAGCGAGGGCGACGAGCTGCTGGCGAAGGCAATCGACCTCGCCCGCGAGCACCAGCGCATCAGCACGTCAATGCTGCAGCGCCGGCTGCGCATCGGCTACCCTCGGGCGGCACGGCTGATGGACGTGCTGGAGGACCAGGGCGTCGTGGGGCCGGCCGAGAGCGGCGGCGCGAGCCGCATCGTGCGCCTCGGGATGCCCGTGGCGGCCGTGGCGGATGACGATGAGTAGACTCCCTCACCTGTCCCCTCCCCCTCTCCCAGGGAGAGGGGCGTAATCGCAAGAACGAAGAAGATCGAGAACTCGGGGTGAGGGTGCGGGCTCGGCATACCCGCGGCGGTGGCGGACGAAGACGAGTAGCGGCGGCGGCTGTCGCTCCCTCACCTCCGTCCGGTTTCTCGCAAGTCCTTGACAACCCGTAGGCCAAGAGTATACTGAACGCCGTCCGGTGGCAGAGAGCGGGGCGGAACGGAACCCCTCATTCCGATCTAGTCATGCATGCCGGGCGGGAGCACGGAAAGCGGCAGGTAGTAGCTCCGGAGCCTGTCGATCGGCGTATCGGGGTGGTACGGGATGCGTAGTTTCCTGTTCCTCGGTCTGGCGCTCGCTGGCATTGCCACGAGCATTGCGATTCTTGTCCAGGGGAGCCGAGGCCTAGCCAACCCTTATCCGTCCCCCGCAACCGGCACAGCGACGCGTGCCCTGAACCGAACCTACGGCACCATGGCCTGGCCAACGCCCTATGTGACCCAGCCGCAGCCCACGCCCGGGAGCACGCCATCGGGCCCGCGCCCTCCGCAGGGCGAGGTCGCCGGGCCCCGGCGCGTCGACGCCCGCAACCTTTCGCCGGCGCCCAAGGTGGAGTCGAGGAGCGGCCAGCCGCGCCTCATCCCGCGCCTGGCTCCAGAGCTGAAGCGAGACCCCCGCGCCCAGCCGCCGCAGGCGAACGCGCTCGACCGGGCGAGCGCGGGGATGTCCACGTCAGGGAGCGCTCCTGACATCGTCTCAGGATTTGAGGGGCTGGGCTCGACGGACAACGCCTTCGGGCTCAGCCCGCCCGATCCCCAGATCGCCGTCGGTCCCAATCACGTGGTGGAGTTCGTCAACGTTACCGGGCGCATCTACACGAAGGCCGGCGTTCCCGTCTCCACGTTCTCGCTCGACGATTTCTTCGGAGTGTTCCCTGGAGCGTCCAGCAGTGACCCCAAGGTGATCTACGATGATGTCAACCACCGCTTCTTCGCGTCGTTCATCGACCTCGACTTTGGCGCCAACTTCGGCGATCTCTTCCTCGCCATCTCGGAGACGGACGACCCGACCGGAGCTTGGAACCAGTACGTCGCGTCGTTCAGCGGCGCAGTTCCTGATTACCCGGGCATCGGCGTGACCGACGACAAGTTCACCCTTTCCTACAACCTGTTTAGCCTCTCTTCGTTCAATTTCATCGGGCAGCAGACGCTCGTGGTTCAGAAAAGCGATGTGATGGCTGGCGCCCCTTCCCCGGGGGCCTTCTTCTTCCCAGTCAACGCGAATCGCTTCACGGTGCGGCCCGCGCACTCCTTGTCCTCCACAAACGACCAGTACCTGACCACGTTCGACATCCTGAGTAACGGGGGCTCGCTGCCGTTGACGGAGATGACCGTCATCCGGATCACTGGCACGCCCGACAACGGCGACGTGACGGAGGCTTCAGCGACTGA
Source organism: uncultured Dehalococcoidia bacterium (assembly GCA_964418365.1). GTDB lineage: Bacteria > Chloroflexota > Dehalococcoidia > DSTF01 > RBG-16-68-14 > JBBDXS01. The sequence continues at coordinate 29,122 of CAYQLM010000006.1, read as the reverse complement.
TCTCCCTGTCCTTACTCAGGACAGCCCGCCCTCGTCGGTGACCGCCGGTCCCGGATATATCGACTCGGGCGACTTCCGCATGCTAGAAGCGGTCTGGCGCGACAACAGCCTTTGGAGCTCGGCATCGGCGGCGTGCGTGCCGCCGGGCGACGGTGCCACCAGGTCGTGCGCCCACCTGATCGAGGTGGCGACCGTGGGTTCGCCCTCCATGGTGCAGGACATCATGTTCGGGGCCTTCAACCAGTACTATTCGTGGCCTGCGATCCGCACTGACGGATCAGCCAACCTTTACGTCTCGTTTACGGGCGCCCACAGTGGCATGTTCGCCAGCGCGCAAGTGGCTGGCCGTCTGTCGACCGATCCTCTTGGCACCATCAACGGCTCCTGTCTGCTCAAGGCCGGCCAAGTGGCTCACTCGTCCGGCCGCTGGGGCGATTACTTGGGCGCCGCCGTTGATCCGGCGGACCCGTCAACCGTGTGGGTGGTTAGCGAGTACGCCAAGAATGACGGCTTCGTCAACTGGGGCACCTACATCGGCTCGCTCAGCTATACGACGGGGGGAACATGCCCCCAGAAGCCCTTCCCGCCGACGCCGACGCCGACCCCGACGCCGGCACCGGCGAAAGGCAACGACAACTTCACCGCCGCCGTCGTCATCCCGGAGCCGCTCCCCTTCACCAATGCTCAGAACACGGCGGGCAGCACCACGGAGCCGGGAGAGCCTTCACCGTGTGGCGCTATCGCCGCCACCGTCTGGTACCGCTTCACCCCCTCCAGCAACCAGACCCTGGTCGCCGACACTTTCGGCAGCAACTATGACACCGTGCTCGCCGTCTATACCGGCCTAAGCCTTGGCGCCCTTAGCCTCGTCGGCTGCAACGACCAGTTCGGCGGCAACCAGTCTCAGGTCCAGTTCTCGGCTGCCACTGGAACCACCTACTACATTCAGGCCGGCGGCTATTTCGGCCAGACCGGCACCCTCGTCCTCAACCTGGCTCCGCCGCCTCCGCCGCCAGCGAACGACGACTTCGCCGATGCCATCGCCATCCCAGAGCCGCTCTCCTATACCAACACGCAGAGCACCGCCGGCGCCACCATCGAGGCAGGGGAGCCCTCTCCCTGCGGCGGTATCGCCGCCACCGTCTGGTATCGCTTCACCCCGTCGAGCAACCAGACCCTGGTCGCCGATACCTTCGGCAGCAACTATTCCACCGAGCTCGCCGTTTACACCGGCCCGGATCTCAGCAATCTTACCCTCGTGGGCTGTAACTATTCGCGCGTCCGCTTTACCGCCGCCGCCGGCATCACGTATTACTTCCAGGCCGGCGGCTACTTCGGCCAGACCGGCAACCTCACTTTCAACCTCACCAACGGGCCGATCCCACTCCCAACGCCTAGCCCCACGCCTACGCCAACCTGCCCAACTGTCCCCACCTTCTCCTTCTCCGTGCCGGATCCGACGGGCGACGCGTTCGGCTTCGGCCTTCCGAATCATGACATCACCAACGTCTCCGGCGAGGGCGACGCCAGCAGCTTCTGCCTCACCGTAGACTTCGCTGGGCCGGTGGACCCTGCAGACGCCGGCACCGGGCAGGAAGTGGTGGGGGTCATCGAGTTCGACACCGATCAGAGCGCCTCTACCGGCTCCTCGCCCTTCATGGACAGCTTCTGCCGGGACCCCTCCGGTATGGGCGTGGAAGCCTCCCTCAGCATGTTCAGCGTCTCGGGTGGGTTGGGGTTGCTCAACGGCAACCCCGTGCCAGTGGTCTTTGGCACGACCTCGTTTACGGCAATCATCCCGCTGTCCCTCATCGGCGGCGATACTGCCTTCAACTTCGGCATGATGCTGGGATCGAGGGCCGAGCCAACGGACTGCGCGCCGGCCGCCGGCGGCTGCATCATGTCGCCGACAGGCGATGTCTGCTCCGTGCCGGCGACTACGCCGTCGCCCACGCCGCCTCCCACGAACACGCCGACTCCGGGCCCGACGCCGACACCTTGCCCAACTGAATGTGCCCTTGACTTCTCCATCGGTACGGACCTTCTCAGCGGCGCCGGGGGAGCGTGCAGCAGCTCCGGCACGCCCACGAACGTCTGCAACGTGCCGCTCGGCGCCAAATTCAACGTCAACGTCTATCTGAACAGCCTCCCCCCCGCACTCGTCGACGGCTATGCTGGGTACCAGGCAACCCTGGACTACACGGGGTTGACCGCTACTGAGACGCAGCAGAGCATGCATCTCAATTATTGGCCGGACTGCGGCGTTGCCTACGCGTTCTTCTACCCTGGCGAGGTGGTGGCTCTCTGCGTTCATGGTGTCAATGACCCTTCCTCTACCTACACGGGGCGCATGGCGGCACCGGAGTTCACCTGCACGGCGGACGGCGCGATCACGTTGGTGCATGGCCAGCCCACAGAAATCATCACCGATGCATTTGATGAATTCTGGGAGGACAGCGACGAGTCGCTCACCATCCATTGTGTCGCGCCGCTAGCCTACCCCGGCGATACCGACGGCGACGGCTGTCCAGACACGAAGGAGATGCAGACCGCCTTGGGCAGCGAGCACTCCGGCGGCCGGCGGAGCTTCCTCAACCCCTCGGACTACTTCAACCCGACGCACGACGCTCACAACGGCGTGGACGACATCATGCTCGTCGCGGCTCACTATGGGAAGAACACCGGCGATGCCGGCTACTCGACTGACTACGACCGGATGTACATCGGCCCTAACGCGTGGAACCTGGGGCCGCCGAATGGGCAGATTCGCGTCGATGACGTGCTCCTTCAGCTGCGGCAATACAACCACGATTGCGCCTGAATCCAGGCTGCCTCGCCCGAGCTTGGAAAGAGCGGCAGATTTAACACTTTTTTGAATCTGTCCTCATAGGCCGACAATACCCCTGCGCGATACTGAACTTGACCTCCTACCGTGGGATAGTCGCTAGGCCACCAGTCATGTCCCCGCACTAACCACGGAACTAGCACAGAGGCGGTTCTCCCCGAACCGCCTCTTCGTGTTTAAGGGGCCCATTGCTCCCCTACCCGCCCACCATGTTGATCATGAACTCGACGCGATCGCCGTCGGAGAGGGGCGTCTGGCGCGTGGCCTGCTCATCGTTAACCAGTACAACGATCGCCTCCGCCTCTTCGCCCCGGAAGCCTTCGCGGTGGATGATATCGATAGGCAGCAGGCCGTCCTCGAAGGGCAGGTCGTAGCTGTCCTGGCCCGAGATCGAGCGTTCGGCGAGGAGGTTGTAGAACTTGACGCGGATCACCGGTCGAGCTGCGGATCGAGGCCAAGCGTGACCTTGCCGATGTACTCCAGCGCCTCGTACGGGGCGTAGGGCTGCATGAAAGGCCCGGCGCGCACGTCGCGGTAGAGGCGGGAGAATGGGCTCTTGCTCATGTAAGCCGACCCACCCGTCGCGCTCATCGCCCGATCGACGATGTCGATGGCTTTCCTTTGTAGGACGTACTTCATGCACTGCTGCTCCTTCAGCAGCTCGAAGGACTCCTGTTCGGGCGCCTCGCCGGGCGCGTACTGCTCAAAGTAGGCGTCCATCTGGCGACCCGAACGCTCCACGATGGCACGAGCGACCGCGATGTCCAGTTCGATCTCAGCGATGAGGTGCTGGATCCCGGGCCGGTCAGCCAGCCGCTTGCCCTGCGGACCCTTTGGCCGCATGGCAAGTTCGATAGCCAGGCTACGCGCCGCCTCGGCGATGCCAAGGAAGCAGACGGGCAGCGAGAAGTTGAAGGAGATGGTCATGTCGGCGGTGGCGCCGTTCAGCCCGCCCCAGGGGCCACCTGGCACCAGACTCGAGGCTGGCACACGGACATCCTCGAATGTGACGTCGTGGCTGCCGGACGCGCGCATTCCCACAGCGTCCCAGTTCTCAATGACGGTCACGCCGGGAGTCGCCTTGGGGACGATGGCGAGCGCGTTGATGTAGCCCTCGCCCTCCTTCATGCGAACCGCAACAAACATGAGGTTCGCCGCGGGCGAGAGTGTGCCAAACATCTTACGCCCCGAGATGGAGTAGTCGCCATCCACCCGTGTTGCCTCCGTCATGGGCGAACCGATATACGTTCCGGCCTCGGTGGCGGGCGCGCAGGCGATGAGCTGCTTCGCGCCGATTGCGCGACCGAGGCCCTCGGCGGCAGCAACCATCGCCGGTGCACCGCGCTCTCGCCAGCGTACGATACGCCCGATCACGTTCGTAGCCACGAGGTGCATGTTCGCCGCGATCGCGGTCGAGGCGCAGGCACGCGCCAGCCGGCTCATGGCAATGCCGAGATCGAGCTGGGAGCTGACTCCCATGCCACCCAACTCCTCCGGTAGCGGTCCGGCCAGGTAACCGCTCTCTTGGAGCGCCTTGATGTTCTCGTGCGGGAAGCTGGCCTCCCGGTCGTGGTGGTCGGCGCGCGTAGCGAAGTCGGCCGCGTGCTCTTCAGCCAGTGCGACGAACTTCCTGCCGGCTTCGCTGGTGGCCTGTAGCTCAGTGTTCACGGACAATCCTCCTCCAAACTGGACTCCGAATTATACGGCACGAGCCGGCGGTACCCGCGCGTGTCATCTACCGCCTCGATGTCCTACCATAAGAGGTCATGCCTGCCGTCATAGAAGTCGCTGATTTGCGCAAGACCTACGGCGATGGAACCGAGGCCCTTCGCGGCATCTCGTTCGTCGTCGAGGAAGGCGAGTTCTTTGGCTTCCTCGGGCCGAACGGCGCGGGGAAATCGACCACGATCAAGATCCTCATCACCTTGCTGCGCGCGACAGCCGGCCGCGCGCTGGTGTTCGGCTTCGACGTCGCGGCGGAAGCGACAGCGATCCGGACGCTCATCGGCTATGCGGCGCAAGAGGTCGGCGTCGACGACGAGCTGACCGGCCGCGAGAACCTGGAGCTGCAAGGAAAGCTCTACCACCTCGATTCAGCAACGCTGCGCAGACGAGTCGGTGAGCTGCTGGAGCTGGTCGATATGGGGGCGGATGCGGACCGGATGGCCGGATCGTACTCGGGCGGGATGCGGAAGCGACTCGACCTGGCGACGGGCCTGATCCACCAGCCGCAGCTCCTCTTTCTGGACGAGCCGACGACGGGGCTGGACCCGCAGAACCGTGCCGGCATTTGGAGCTACCTGGAGAACCTGAACAAGCGCGAAGGGCTCTCGATCTTCCTGACGACCCACTACCTGGAAGAAGCGGACCGGCTCTGCGACCGGCTGGCGATCATCGACCACGGAACGATCATCGCGAGCGGGAGCCCTGCGTCGCTCAAAGCCGAGCTGGGCGGCGACGTCATCAGCTTGACCTTCGGGGGAGACGGCGCCCAGTTGCGCGCGCGCGCCGCAGCGATCTTAGAGCCGCTACCTTCCGTGAGCGGCGTGCACCAGGAGGACGGCAAGCTGGTGCTGACGGCGGAGCACGGAGGCCGGTCGCTGCCGCTGATCCTGCGCGCGCTGGACGAGGCAGGGGTAGACGTGGCGGACCTCACGCTGACAAGACCAACGCTGGACGACGTGTTCCTGAAGTACACGGGCGAACGCATCCGCGAAGACACGCTGGTGCAGAACTGGCGCAACGCGCGTATGCCGTTCCTGCGTCCGACAAGGCGAAAGGGCTAGCCATGGAGATAGCGGAACGACCAGCAGGCGCGCGGGCGACGAGCCTCGCCCGGATGGAGGCGATGCCGCGCGGGCTGCCCAAGCTCATGAGCGAGACGATGGTGCTCTACGTGCGGCAGATCAAGCGCCTCTCACGCCAGTCGACGGTCATCTTCTTTTCGCTCATTCAGCCGCTGATCTGGCTGGTCCTGTTCGGCCAGATGTTCGCGCGGATTGCGAGCGGATCATCGCAGGCGTTCGGGCACGTCAGCTACCTGCAGTTCTTCATCCCGACAGTGATCCTGCAATCGATTCTCTTCGGCTCCGGACAGTCCGGCGTGGGCATGATCACGGACATCGACAGCGGCTTCCTCGACAAGCTGATGACGACGCCGATCAACCGCCTCGCCATTCTGCTCGGCCGCCTGCTGGGCGACCTGACGCGGATTACCGTGCAGATGGTGCTGGTCATCGTGATCGGCTGGATCATCGGCCAGTGGCAGGACCCGAAGATCTCGTTCTACTACAGCGTCCCCGGCATCCTGGGCGCGCTCGGCATCGCGATGATGTTTGCGCTGGTGCTCATGGCGCTGAACATCTGGATCGCGCTCTGGACGCGCAGCACCGAAGCGACGTTCATCGTCAGCAACTTCCTGACGCTCCCTCTGCTCTTCACGAGCTCCGCGCAGCTGCCGATCGCCCTCCTGCCGGGGTGGATGCAGACGATTGCGCGCGTCAACCCGGTCACCTACACAATCGAAGCGATGCGCGCGCTGCTGAACGGTCCCGCCGCGACCCACAGCCATAACACAGGTATCGCGATCGCAGAGGCGATGGCGATCCTCGTCGGCCTGGGCGTGGTCACGATGACGCTGGCGACGAGCCGGTTCCGCAGCGTCGTTTCGTAGGCGGCATCACGCCGAAGCGTGACGGACGAGATCTAGGTAGCTGAACGCCGGCGCGCCCACGCGGCCGAGCCGATCGCAGCGGCCAGCAAGAGGGCCGCGGCCGCTCCCAGTAGCCACGCCGATCGAGAGCCGCTTTCGGGCTTCGCAGGAAGTGAGGTCAGCCCACCGACGGCGGGCGCGCTCACGCACGTGCCGGAGCCGGAGTCGGTGAAGGTGGCGCCGAAGACGTGGATGAACTGCCAATCGTAGCTCGTGGCGTGGAGCGAGAGCTTCAGCACGCCATAGGTGTCACCGTTTTGCACCTCACTGTTCGCGATGACGGAGCCGATCGCGTAGTGGCTCCTACCGCCCGTGCCGGCGACGAACTCCCGAATGCCGCGACCGGGGGCGGCGCTGCCGGCCGGGTCCTGGAGCGCGAAGCGCTCGTAGTCATGGTCGTGACCGCTGATCACGATATCCGCGCCGTAGTCGTAGAGCGCCTGCCAGAGCGGCAACGTGCGGGTGTCGTTGCCGTGCTGGCCGGAGCTGAAGCGCGGGTGGTGCCAGTACGCGAGCGTGCAGGCGACGGGATGCGTCGCGAGGTCGGCGCGCAGCCACTGCTCCTGCGGCGAGCCGGCGCCGCAGCCGAGGCCGCTGATGTAGCAGTTGCTGTTCAGCGAAATGATATGCCAGGCGCCCAGGTCGTAGCTATAGTAGCCTTTCGAGGGGTCACCGGCAGCCGCGCCGAAGTAGCCGTAGTAGCCGGTCGCGCCGGAGGTGTTGTAGTCGTGATTACCCGGCGACGGCTTCGTGCGGTCCTTGTACGGCCCCCAGGTCGGCTCGTAGCAGTTGGTGAATTCGCTAGTCGTGCCGTTCTCGTAAGCGTTGTCGCCGAACGTCGCGACCGTGCCGTCGATGAGCGCGAGCAGGGTGGCCGTCTCAGAGTCACCGGTGCTGGAGCAGGACGCGATATCGCCCGCGCCGACAAGCACGGCTTCGGGTCCGGCAGCCGCACTGTCGTTGTTCGCGACAAGCGCGCACACCGCTGCGACCGCTACGATGGAGCTAAGGAGAGCGCTCGTGGCGAAGGTCTTCATCGCAGCGTAGTATAGCGCGGCTCGCGCGGCGCGATGGCCCATCGATGGCTATAATGCCTCGTCAGACTCACCCACGAATCAGAGACAAGGGATGCCGGAGCGTCAGACGTTCGTCGTAGTTGGAGCGAACTTGGCCGGCGGCCGCGCCGCGCAATGGCTGCGGCAGGAAGGCTTCGATGGCAAGATCATACTCATTGGTGCGGAGCCGGACCCGCCGTATGAGCGGCCGCCGCTCTCGAAGGAGTACCTGCGCGGCGACATGCCGCGCGAGCGGCTGTTCATCGCCCCGTCGGAGGCATATCGAGAGCAGGAGATCGAGCTCCGGCTCGGCGCGCGCGCGACGAGCATCAGTCCCGCCGAGCGCTCCGTCGAACTCGAGCATGGCGAGCGCATCAGGTACGACAAGCTCCTGCTGGCGACGGGCGGACACGTGCGGCACGTGTCGGTTCCCGGAAGCGAGCTGGAGGGCATTCACTATCTGCGCACCGTCGCCGACAGCGAGCGCATCGCTGCTGAGCTGCAGCCGGGCCGGCGTCTCGTCGTGATCGGCGCGGGCTTCATCGGCGCTGAGGTGGCGGCGACGGCTCGGACGAAGGGGCTGGATGTTCACGTCCTCGAGATGGCGCCCGTCCCGCTGGGCCGCGTCCTAGGCGAAGAGCTGGGGCGCACCTACGCGAAGATCCACCGCGACCACGGCGTTCAGCTCCACACCGGCGAGGCGATCGAGCGTTTCGAGGGCGTGACGCGCGTCGAGCGCGTCGTGAGCAGTTCGGGACGGAAGATCGACTGCGACGTCGTCGTCGTGGGTGTAGGGATAGAGCCGGCCACCGAGCTTGCGCAAGATGCCGGGCTCGAGGTCGAAGATGGTATCGTCGTGAACGAGTACTGCGAGACATCCGCGCCCGATATCTACGCCGCGGGCGACGTGGCGAGCTTCTACCATCCGTTGTTGGACACGCGGCTGCGCGTGGAGCACTGGTCGAATGCGCAGAACCAGGGCATCACGGCGGCGAAGAACATGCTGGGCAAGCAGAAGGCGTATGACGACATCCCGTGGTTCTGGTCCGATCAGTACGATCTGAACATGCAATACATCGGGCATGCCCCGCGCTGGGACGAGATCGTCCTGCGCGGCGACGTCGCCGGCCGTTCGTTCACGGCGTTCTACATTGAGGGCGGCCGGCTCCGCGCGGCGCTCGCCGTCAACCACCAGCGCGACATCCGGGCCAGCCGGGAGCTGATCAAGAGGGGCGCGCCGGTTTCAGCCGGCGCTCTGCGCGATGAGGGGCGCGAGCTGAACAGTCTCGTACCGCAGACAGCGTAGCTAGAGAAGGAGCCATACATGACCGAAGCGACGTGGGAGATCGAAACGCTGGACTCCGGTCTGCGTGTCGTGACGACGCCGGTGCCGACCGCGCAGTCGGTGAGCGTGAACGTATTCGTGGGCGTCGGCTCGCGGGCCGAGGACCGGCGCATCAACGGCCTCTCGCATTACCTCGAGCACATGATGTTCAAGGGCACGGAGCACCGGAAGACGGCGATCGAGATCGCAGAGGCGGTCGAGGGCGCCGGCGGCATCCTGAACGCCTACACGAGCCAGGAAATGACGTGCTACTGGAACCAGGTGCCATTCGACAAGCTTCCGGTCGCGATGGACGTCCTGGCCGACATGATGCGCTACTCGCTCATCGACCAGGAGGAAGTCGACCGCGAGCGGACGGTGGTGCAGCAAGAGATCCGTCGTGCGTACGATCAGCCGGGAGCCTGGGCGGGGCACCTGCTCTCCGAGGCCTGTTTCGGCGACCAGCCACTCGGCTGGCCGGTAGCAGGGACGGTGGACAAGGTGCAGGAGATGCAGCGCGACGACTTCATGCGCCACATCGGCACGTGGTACGTGCCGCAGAACGTCGTGCTGAGCGTCGCGGGCAACACAACGCACAAGGACGTGGTCGATCACGCGCGCAAGCTGTTCGCGGGGCTGGCCGGAACGAAGCCGCCGGAGGTGCCCGAAGTGAGCGGTGGCATCCCGGAGCGCAACGTTGTCGTCGAGTCGCGTGACATCGCGCAGAGCAACATGGCGATGGCGCTCCGGGCGGTCTCGCGGCTCGACCCGGACCGTTATGCGGCGCAGATCATGAACGCCATCCTCGGACGCGGGATGAGCTCGCGGCTGTTCAAGGAGGTGCGCGAGCGGCGCGGCCTGGCCTACTCGATCGGCTCCGGGCTGACGCGCTACATGGATACCGGCGTGCTGAGCATCAGCGCGGGCGTGAGCCCGGAGAACGTGGCCGAGACGACGAAGGTGATCAAGGAAGAGCTGATGAAGCTCGTGCACGAGCTCGTGGAGAACGTGGAGCTGACCAAGGCGCGCGATTACACAACCGGCAGCTTCCGGCTGGGGCTGGAAACATCGATGGCGCTCGCGCAGCGCGCCGGCGAGCAGCTCCTGCTGCTGGGCGAGATCGAGCCGATCGAGCACGTCGTCGCGCAGCTCCAGGCCGTGACGTCGGAGGACGTCCAGCGCGTGGCCAAGCGCCTGTTCCGCGACGACAACCTATCGATGTCGCTCGTCGGCCCCGGCGCGAACGAAGAGGAGCTGTCGGCGCTGCTCGCGGCGTAACGACTGCTCCCTCACCCCGGCCCTCTCCCTCGGCGAGGGAGAGGGTGCCCGAAGGGCGGGTGAGGGAGGGAACAAGAGATGGCTAAGACAAAAATCAACGGCATCGAGATCGCCTACAAGACATACGGCGAAGGCGTGCCGCTGGTGCTCGCCCACGGCTACATGGCCACGAAGGAGATGTGGGACGCGCAGGTCCGGCCCTTCTCGGAGCGCTACCGAGTCGTCGTGTACGACGTGCGCGGGCACGGCGAATCGGACGTGCCCAACGTCGACGACGCCGGCTACACGATGGACACGCTGGTCGAAGACCAGAAGGCGCTGATGGACCACTTGGGCATCGAGGAGGCGTACGTCGGCGGTCTTTCGCTCGGCGGCATGATCGCGATGCGTTTCGCGCTGAAGTGCCCGCGCATGGTGCGCGCGCTACTCCTCTGCGACACGTCGCCCGGCATGGGGCTGGAGGGCCAGTGGGCGGCGAACCGCCCGGCGATGGAGGCGCTGGTGCGCAGCCAGGGCGTCGGCAAGGTGATGCGGGGGCTGTACGCGCAAGGGACGCAGCCGGCCGGCGTCACACGCGACACCATTCGGCCCGGCATCGTTGCGTTCCTGGAGCGGCAGAACCGCATGGCGCCCGACGGCTTCTTGGGCGTCGCTCGCGCGGCGGGTGACGCCTCGAGCGTACTCGAGCGCCTCGGCGAGATTACCGCGCCCACCCTGGTGCTCACCGGCGATAGCGACTTCTTCCGCCCGGCGAGCGAGGAGATGAGCAAGCGCATCCCGGGGTGCCGCTTCGTCACGATCAGCAACTCGTGGCACGGCACGTGCTTGTGGCAGCCGGAAACGTTTACGAGCGCCGTGCTAGACTTCCTCGCCGACGTGGAGGCGGGAAGGCCCGTCGCCGGGACTGAGGTACGCTAGGTGGCGATCTATGTGCTGCGCACGTGGCGGATCAAGCCCGGGACGTGGCCCGAGTTCCAGGAGCTCTCTCACGACCACATCTGGCCCGCCATGGAGGCCGCCGGCGCGAAGATCATCGGGTTGTGGCAGACGATCATCGGCGACGGTAACGAAGTCATCCTGCTGACGCGCTACGATGACCTCGCGCACTGGGAGCGCACCCGTGTCTGGAGCGCACCGCCGCCGCAGGGTGTCGATTCGGAGCTCTGGAAGCAGGCGGCGGAGGCGGTGCGCCAACGTCAGGCGCTGGCCGAGTCGACCCACGCGCGCTTGCTCAGCCCCAGCAAGCACCGCACGCCGTAAGGAGGAGCGATGCCGACCGTACGAGCCAACGACATCGAGATCTGGTACGAGACCCAGGGTAGCGGACCCACCATTGTGCTGAACCACGGTTGGCGCGGCCCGACATGCGACTGGCAACCAAACGTCCTGGCATTGCGCGATCACGCGCGACTGCTGCTCTACGACGTGCGCGGCCACGGCAAGACGACGGCCCCCGATGACGTTGAATCATATTCGATGCCGCAGTACGCGGCGGACCTGCGCGCGCTGCTGGACGCGCTCGATATCCAGCAGGCGCACATCGTGGGCGTTTCACAGGGCGGGATGATCTCCGCGCAGTTCGCCTGCGACTACCCGGAACGAACGCGCTCCCTCGTCATCAGCGACAGCACGGCCGGCAACGGCGTCGATGAAGGGCCGGGCGGCGCGTGGGAGCGCGAATCTCAGCATGCGCTGGAGGTCATGGAAGGGCTGGCCGTGCGCGACGGGCTGGCCGCGCTCGCCGAACGCATCATCGCGTACGACCGGGCAAACGACCCGCACTACTTCGAGTTCCCGGAGGAGCTGGAGACACGCGAAGCGCGCGATCGGGCCAGCTACACAAACATGACCCTGGAGGCGTACGTCGGCACGAACCGCGCGATCCGGAACCGTCCGGATCTCACGTCGCGCACGCGCGGCCTGCAGATGCCGGTGCTGATCATGGCGGGCGAACGCGACGGATTCCTGCCGTGCGCCGAGCGCGACCACCGGCTGATCGAAGGCTCGCGCTTCATTCTCGCGCGGGGCAGCGGACACAGCGTCGACCGCTGGCGGCCTGACGTGTGGCGACCGGAGGTCGAGCGCTTCATCGCCGACGTAGAAGCCGGCCGTGACGTCGCCGGCGAGCTGGAACGGTGATCCTGCACCGCACACACCTCTTCGTCCCCGGCGGCCGGGCGGACATGCTGGAGAAGGCCGCGCACTACCCCGCCGACGTCCTCTGTCTCGATCTCGAAGAGTCCGTGCTGCCCGAAGAAAAGATGGGCGCACGGGAGAACGTGCGCGCCGCGATCCCTGCGCTCTCGAGCGCTGGGCGCACGGTGCATGTGCGCCTGAACAGCATCGAAAGCGGCTACACGCGCGACGATCTCGCCGCCGTTGCGCAGACCGGCCTGGCGGGTGTCGTGCTGGCGAAGACGCAGTCGCCTCAGGACGTTCGCGACATCGACGTGCTGCTCCGCGAGCAAGAGCTCACGCGCGACATCAAGCCGGGCGCGATCGCTCTGATCGTCGCGATCGAGTCCGCTCGCGCGCTGCTCCGCTGCGAGGAGATCAGCCGCGCCTCGACACGCCTCGTCGCGCTGATGTTGGGCGGCGAGGACTTCGCGTTCGACATGGGCGTGCAGCGCACGCGCGATGGACGCGAGATCGAACACGCGCGCGCCGTCGTCGCGACCTGCGCCCGCGCGGCGGAGTTGCTCGCGTTCGATACGCCGTTCGCGGACATTCAGGACATCGATGGTCTCGTCGCGGACGCGGAGCGGGCGAAGTCGCTCGGCTTCGGCGGCAAGTACGTGATCCACCCGAGCCACATCGAGCCCGTGAGCCGCGTCTTCTCACCAAGCGAGGCCGACGTCGTGGCCGCGCGCAAGGTGCTCGATGCGTGGGACGGCGCGCAAGCCCGCGGCGCAGGCGCCGTGCAGCTCGACGGGCGGATGGTGGACCGCCCGATCGCGGAGCGCGCGCGGCGGGTGATCGAGCAGGCAGAAGCGATCCGCCGGAGCTAGGTCTCTCGCCTCGGCTCCTCCGCTCCCTTCTGCGATGCTCCCACGCCACCTGAACCCCTGACCGACTGATCTCCGAGCTTTGACTATCTTCGCACCGCTCACTTCAGATTGCGCCCCGCCCGTCGATTATCTGGATAGAGCCGATAAAGGCAAACCGTCCGAAAGGGCGGGACGCAATGCCACGGGCCTACCGTCCGCCTCAGGCGGACTATGGCAGCCGGGCTGCCGAAGGTGTTAGACCGCTCGCCTCGCACCTCATTGCCTCCCACTCTTCAGGCCGCGTCGTAACGTACCAAGCTTCGTTTCCCGGTCGCGTGCACGGGAGGAGGGAGAAGCAATGCTCTACACACGGCGTGTCAAACCACTCACCATCACGACATTAATCGGCGTGGCCCTGGCGGCACTTGTGGTGGCGGCGGCGCTAACGGGCAAGTCCAGAGCGTCAGCCGCCGTGCCACTGGAAACGATGACCACGCCAGAGGGCACCGTCATCAACATTTATTCGAGTCGCGTGTCGGCGTCGGACGTTTACCGCACGCTCCTTGCCAACGGTCTCCAGTCATGGATCGGACTGGCGCGCGTGGACGTGGTCGATACTGGCCTGACCATGTCCAGCGTGGGTGGAGGCACGTCGACGTCGACAGACGGGAGAGTGACCTACTTTGCGTCGCCTGCCGCGATGCAGATCAACGCCAACGATTTTCTTGCGCACCCGAACTACAGCGTGGGGCATGAGTACGGGCACGTCTGGGCCAACTACTATCTGTGGACGTACTGGCAAGACTCTTGGGCGGCTTACCTCGCCGCGCGTGGCTTGACGGGGGATCCCAGGTTGGATTCCGGAGGATGCTGGTACATCACTGAGATGATCGCCGATGACTACCGTCAGTTCTTTGGCGCTCCTGAGACAACGACAGGAGTAGTGGTGGTGAACTGCAATACTGACATTCCGCCGGCGTCGGGGGTTGTCGGGTTGAAGGATTTCCTGGCTCTGACGTGGACTGAAGGCCATCCGCCACCGAATTATGGAGGAAGCCCTACCACGCCGACACCCACTTCCGCGCCGACCATGACGCCGACGCCAACGGCTACGCTGTTCGTGCCGAGCCCGACCCCGACGCGGACGCCCACGCCGACCGGGACGCGGACGCCCACCCCCACGCCAACGGCTACACTGCTCGTGCCGAGCCCGACCCCGACGCCCACGCCGACCGGGATACCCACGTCGGCTATGGTTCAGATCGACAGAGGCTGGCACAGCTTTCTGGCCCCTATTTCAGGCACCACGGACGTAAAGGTCTACCTGGCCTCAGGCCGGAGGGCCGTTGCCGTCGCCGCAGTGACCCGAGGGTACACATACTGGGCGAAGGGGCCACTGACTGTCATCATTACTGGCTATTGAGTTCTAGTACACCAGCTAGGAGGATGGCTGCAAAGCCATCCTCCTGTCGTTGCGATCCCTTCTAGCGGTCGGCAAGGCAGGTCGGGGTTCCCCACCCCCACTTCGTTTCGCAAAACAGACCAACCGCCGGTCTGGCTAACGGGCTTTCACTCTGAAAGAGGCCCGGCCTGCTGGCCGGGCCTCTTAGCCTGGTGTTGTTTGGGCTTGCTACCCGCCTCCTCCTAACGGGCAGCCCAGTTCGTTCGCGGCGGCGAGCTGAGTCGCCAACGGCTCGAACACCCCAGTCTGGTACGCAGTCTGGATCTGATCGTAGAGAGGCGGCGTCGCTCCGACGAACGGGTAGCTGAGCCCAGCAGCAATGTTGAGGAGTCCAGCCACTCCGTGGCGAGCCAACTTCGCTCCGCCACCGCCGGAGGCGGTAATCGCGTCCAGCATTGTGAAGGTGTCCGAGAATCCGGACTCGGCCGAGGTCAGCCCGAAGAATGAGTTGAACGTGGTCGTGGTAGTGAAACCCGCGGCGATCGCGATGGGATCCGTGGTCTGGTTCCAGAGAAGTCGGCCGTTGTGCCGCCCCTGCCAGAACCCGGGGGTGCAGCCCTCACCGCTAGGTGTGTTGGTGAAGGTCACCAGCGAGGCGCTGCCGCCCGTCACCCCGGCCACTACCTGACCGACCTGACACGCCGCCGGCGAAACCGTGTAGGTAGGCGGCACGACCTCACAGACGGTGTAGTATCCTTCGCTGAGTCCGGTAATCGTCACCGGGTTCCCGTCGCTGGGGATATGGACGGTTGCGACCCAGTTCGGGCCGCTGGCGTCGCAGACTGCCTCCGGCGTCGACTGGTCTATAGGGTCGTTCCGGCAAATGTAGAACGTGACGTCGGCCCCTGTCCACAGCGTGCCGCCCGGCCCCAGACGCTTCTCGATCCGCAGGTCGCCCGGCTGTAGCGGGTCGTTCCGGCCGAACGTGAAGTTCAGGTGATCCAGATCCACCGTGAACGTGATGGGGGTCATCGTGACGTAGCCCGCTGGGGTCGTCGTCTCGGTGATGGTGTAATCGCCGGCCGTGAGATTGAGCCACGTGAAGCTCAGGCTGGTACCGGCGTCACACTGAGGGTTCGTGCTCGAAGTAATTGGCGGAGGTGTGGCCGCCGGAACCCGGGAGAGCGTGAAGCAGGCCTGTCCGGGGTGAGTGAACGGCCCATCCTGGAAGGTCTTGTTTAGGGTAACCCGGCCGGCCACCACCGTGAACGGCTCGCAGCCGCTGGTGCGGCCGGTGTAGTTGCCGTTCGAGGCCACCACGGCCATGAAGTTGTAATCGCCCGCCGCCAGGTTGGTCTTGCTGTCCGAGGGGTGCGCCACTCCGGTGGTGCCATCCGGGGCCAGCGTGTTCAGCGCGGTGCCGCCGGTCGTGCTGCCGTTCGTGCACGTCACACCGTCGTCGAAGAAGTAGAAGGTCACGTCCGGCAGCGCCAAGGCGTCCACCTTCCCCGTCACCGTCGCCGAGTCGTGCGCGCCGTCGCCCACGAAGAGGTTGCCGGCCAGGGCCGTGTGCGTGCCGTCCTTGTGCACCTCCGTGCTGATCTCCAGCTGCGCCTTGTCCACCGTGAACGGCTCGCAGGCGCTGTCCGCGCTTGCGGCGCCGGCAACGGTGTAGTTGGCGTCACCAACCAGGTTGGCCCGGAAGGCGTAGGCGCCCGCCCCCAGCGCGCCCGTGCTGCTCGACGGATGGGCGAGACCGGCGGCGGTGATGACATGGGAGCCGGCGGGGGTGGCGGTGCTTGTGCAATCGCCGACCGCTGGATCACTGAAGAACGTGAAGGTCACGCTGTTGGCCGGCGGGAAGCCGGTCACGATGCCCGAGACCTGCGCTGAGTCGTGCAGGCTGTCGCCCAGGGAGGCGTTGCCCACCAGGGCGGCATCGGGGCTGTCCGTGTGGACCGTGGTCGCCAGGGTCAGGTTCGCCTTGTCCACCGTGAACGGCTCGCAGG
>CAYQLM010000006.1:0-12410 GCA_964418365.1 uncultured Dehalococcoidia bacterium | reverse complement strand
TGGACCGTGGTCGCCAGGGTCAGGTTCGCCTTGTCCACCGTGAACGGCTCGCAGGCGCTGTCCGCGCTTGCGGCGCCGGCAACGGTGTAGTTGGCGTCACCAACCAGGTTGGCCCGGAAGGCGTAGGCGCCCGCCCCCAGCGCGCCCGTGCTGCTCGACGGATGGGCGAGACCGGCGGCGGTGATGACATGGGAGCCGGCGGGGGTGGCGGTGCTTGTGCAATCGCCGACCGCTGGATCACTGAAGAACGTGAAGGTCACGCTGTTGGCCGGCGGGAAGCCGGTCACGATGCCCGAGACCTGCGCTGAGTCGTGCAGGCTGTCGCCCAGGGAGGCGTTGCCCACCAGGGCGGCATCGGGGCTGTCCGTGTGGACCGTGGTCGCCAGGGTCAGGTTCGCCTTGTCCACCGTGAACGGCTCGCAGGGGTCGGCAGCGGGGTCACTCTCCGTCCACTTCGTCGGGTCACTACTGGCGTAGTGGGCCTTGAAGGAGTAGCTGCCCGCCGCCAGAGGACCCTGCGCAAATCCGGTTGCGTCCACAGAGCCGCTGGACAGGGCAAGCGCGCCTGATGTCGCTGTAGGCGTGCTATCACAAGTGCCATTGCTCCAGAACCGAAACACTACGGTGCCGGTCGGAACGCCGTTAGTCGGCGTCGCGCCCACGGTGGCCTTGTCGTGGACAATCGATGCCAGCGCAATCGCCGTGTTTTGGATGTCGGTCGTGTGATCGCTGCCGAGATGGACGGCGGTCGTTACAACCGGCGTCTCCGGCGGCACGAACACGGTGGCCGCGCTCAGCGAGCGGTCCTGGTTGCCGCCATCATCGCAATTGGTTGGGAGGGATATGCTTCCGGAGCACAGTCCCTTGAGTCGCATGTGGTAGGGCGACCCGCTGATGCCGACGGCGGAGTTGCCCGTGCCCCAATCGATCTGGCGGGCGATATGGCCGCCCCAGGCCAGGAGCGCGCTGGTGCCGCTCACCGTGAACACGACCCGTATGCGGGTCTCTTGGTCTCCGCTGTTGGACGTGAGGTCCCCTTGGGAGACGTACGCAACCGAGCTGATCGTTCCTCCCCAAATACTAAAGTACGCGTTACCGCCGTTGGCAATCGCGTCCCTGGTGGTTTTCGGGCAGCTCGTCGCACCCGGATCCACCACGGCTATCCCCGAAACCAAACTGCAGGGCGGCGTGCCAGGCGGATTGCCGGCGAGACTACTCGGCAGAGACGGCGCAGGGATGTTGAAGTTGGTAACCCCGGCCGCGATGGCACAGTCGCCCGTATTTGTCGCTGCGTTGATGGATCCGTCGGTGGGGTCAATACATTCGAACGCGTGCCCGAAGACCAGGTTGTGCGACGGGTCGTCAAGTCGGTCGTATCTCGTCAGGAAGTCGATCGCGTTCTTGCCGCCGTGGATAATGTCGTAGCCTAGGTCCACGGTCCACGTTCCTGCGGTCAGATTCGTAAAGCGCATCCGGTAGGGGATGGAGTACCCTTCCACCAGGTGGCCCTGCGTCGCGCCGACGTTTCCGTTTACCCAGCCACTACTGCCGCCTAGCTGGAGGCAGTCGTTGGGACTGGCCGCGCTGCCGTTCCGGCACTGATCGAGGTTGCCGGCGGGGCCCGCAACGCCGAGGGCGTCCCGAGTCACCAGGCCCGCAGCCACCAACGCCAGCAAGGATACCAGGGCAATTGCCAGGCTGGTCGGCAGCCATATGCCGCGTCTTCGTATGATCAGTTGCATGACGTGGAGCCCCCTGTCCTTGATCGCTTGAAATCGGTCTCGTTTCCTTGTTCTTAACTCGCTGTGGGCGAGCAACCCCGCCTCATGCAGACCGAACTGTGAACGTTTGTGGGACATAGAGATACCTCCTCGAGCGCATCCTTCGAGGGCATCCCTGCGCACCACAAGCCAGGTTGGGTAGGGAATGTCCCCACCAGCGGAGTTGACGATAAGCGAAATCGGCCTGCTTTGTCAAGCCCTGCCCAATGGGCGAGCTAGCCGCCCACGTCCAGGACGCAGCGCGTGTTCGGCTGGCCGTTGTCATCGATTACGTAGCAGCCGACACCAACGTCCGTGTACACCGCGGCGAGCAGGATCTCGCGGTGCGGCGGGCTGTTGAGCCAATCGTTCACCACCGCACCTGAGGCGTAGTTCCCCCACCCTTCCCAGATCGCCTCCCCGGCGTAACCGCCGCCGTACCCGGCCGCCTGGATGCGCGCCAGCAGGCCGCCGTTGGCATTGTGGGTGAACTGGTTGGTGTGCGTGAGGTACTGGGCATAGCCTTCAGCAGCGGCTGTGAGCGCCCCGTTTGGCGTCAGCGCGCCCAGACCATGCAAGGCGCGCGCCGCGTTCACGTAGCCGATCAAGGCGCTCGCCATGTCATAGCTCTGATATTCGGCCGGTGGCTGCTGCGCGGGGACCGGCGGCGCCTCACTAGGCTCGGGCGTAACCTCCGCCCGCGGGCTGCCCTCGACCAGCAGCACCGGCTCTGATTGCGGCTCCGGCGTTGCCGGCAGCGGCTCGGGCGTCGGCATTGGTGGCGGCCAGGGCGGCGGCCAAGCAAACAGGCCCGACGCGAGCAGGGCGTTTGTCCCGCTGTTCTCGTCGCCCGGCGCGCGCGAACGGACGCTGTGTGGCGTGTTGGGCTTGGCGAAGAGGTCGACGAAGCCACCGAAAGCAATCAGTCCCGCCAGAATGAGTAGCGCCGCGGCGATAACGCTGCCGGCCAGGCGGAGCAAACGCATCCTTGCGCCCTAGTATGCAATCGCGTCGAAGGTGGGTCAATACGGGAAAAGCGAAAGAGGTGCAAAGAGACCCCTTATGACAAGTCCATCGCGCGCTCGATCGAAGCGAGATCAGGCGCCACCGCTTCGAACGTTGGGGCAAACTCCGACATGGCGCGTTCGGGATCCTTGAGCCCCGTGCCGGTGATGATGCAAACGACCGTCTTCCCCGCGAGGTCGATGCCGCCGCGCGCGATCTTGAGCAGGCCAGCGACGCTCGCCGCGGACGCCGGCTCGCAGAAGATGCCTTCTTCCTGCGCGAGGCGGCGGTATGCCATCAGGATCTCGTCGTCTGTGACGGCGCGGATGTCGCCGCCCGACTCGTCACGCGCGGCGATCGCCGTCTTCCAGCTCGCGGGGTTGCCGATGCGAATCGCGGACGCGATCGTCTCCGGCTCCTCGACGGGGTGACCGAGCACGAGCGGCGCCGCACCTGCCGCCTGGAACCCCCAGACACGCGGCTTCTTGCTCGATTGCTCGCGCTGGTAGTACTCGACGAAGCCAGCCCAATACGCCGTGATGTTGCCGGCGTTGCCGACAGGCAGACAGAGCTCATCGGGCGCGTCACCGAGCGCATCAGTGATCTCGAACGCGGCGGTCTTCTGGCCGGCGATCCGGTCCGGGTTGACGGAGTTGACGAGCGCGATGGGATGCTTCTGCGTGACCTCGCGCGCGAGGCGCAAGGCGTCGTCGAAGCTGCCATCGATCGCGATGATGCGCGCGCCGTGCGCGACGGTCTGCGCCAGCTTGCCGGCCGCAATGCGCCCATGCGGCACGATCACGTACGACTGCAGGCCGCAATGCGCCGCGTACGCCGCGGCGGACGCGCTGGTGTTCCCCGTCGATGCGCAAAGGACGGCTCGGTTGCCGCGCTCGACAGCTTTCGCAACGGCGACGACCATGCCGCGGTCCTTGAACGAGCCGCTGGGGTTACAGCTCTCGAGCTTGTAGTACAGCGCCTCGCAGCCGGCTTCCTTCTGAAGGCGCACGGAGCGGACGAGCGGCGTGTCGCCCTCGCCCAGCGTGATCATGGGTGTCGCGTCGGTGACGGGAAGGAGCTGGCGGTAGCGGTGAAGGACGCCGAGACCGCGGACGGGCGGCGCGCTCACGCCGGGGTCACTTGTCGGCGAGCTCGGCGACATACTGCCTCATCTCGCGCAGCTCGCGCTCCAGTTCCTGCACCTGCCGGCGCTTCGTGCGCTCCTGGGAGCCCGTGAGCCGGCGGAGCTGGTCGACGATCTTGACGCGCTGCTCCACGATCTGTTCCTGGAGCGCATCGAGGCGCGAGGAGAAGCCCTGCTGCTGCGACGAAAGGCGCGCGCGATGGTCCTCGCTCTTCTGGGCCAGCTCGCGCAGCTCGCTCAGCGCCTCCTCGAGCCGGAGGGCGCGGTCCTCCAGCCGCTGGCGCTCGGCGCGGTGCAGCTCGATGCGCTCGGCGAGCAGCTCGACGCGCTGCAGCTCGTGCAGGTGCTGGCTGAGCGTGCTCTCAAGCCGGTGCGCCATGTCGGACGCGACGCGACTGCGCTCGGCGATGGCCTCATCTTCGTGCTGCAGGGCCATGATCGCCGCATCGATCTGCGTCAGCGTATGCTCGGCCCGATTCGCGCCTTCGAGCGCGCGTGCAGCTTTGCCTTCGATCGTATCGAGACGCTGCACAACCTGTTGCTCTTCGTGCCGGACCAGCGACAGCGTCTCCTGAATGCGGCGCATCGCCTCATCCGCGCCCGCCTGGCGATCGTGCCAACCGCTGACCTGCCGTTCGAGCTGGTCGGTGCGGCGAGCGATATCGAGCCACTCGTTCTGCTCGTGGGCCTCCGCGGTCTCGCGCA
This sequence comes from uncultured Dehalococcoidia bacterium, assembly GCA_964418365.1. Taxonomy (GTDB): domain Bacteria; phylum Chloroflexota; class Dehalococcoidia; order DSTF01; family RBG-16-68-14; genus JBBDXS01. The sequence continues at coordinate 7,796 of CAYQLM010000006.1, read as the reverse complement.
CGCGGCTGAGGTCGTCGACGCGCTGCTTTAGGTCGGCCTGGCCGTCCTGAAGCTGGACGATGAGCGCGATAGACTGGTTGAGCTCCTCTTGCAGCCGGAACGCGAGGTTGGCGCCCTGCGACGCGTCGCGGATAGAGCGCTCGGCGCCGTGTATGCTCTCGACGAGCTGCGTGACGATGGACTGCACCTGCTCGAGCTGCTGATCAAGCTGGCCGGCCTGCGCCTTGAGCTGATAGAGCTGGTCCTGCACCCAGGCGATGCCGTTGGTTGTTTCTGTCGCCTGCTCTTTGACCATGATTGGTTACGACAAGGCGTCGTTGAGCGCCCGCGTGCGATCGCTGGTGGAGAAGCTGGTCTTAACCGTCAGCTTCGTATTGAGGCCGTCCAGCCACTTGTTCACTTCTCGCCCGGCGACAGTCTGTCGACCTGTGTCGTCGAGCGCGCGGTTATCGTCTCGCTCCAAGAGCTGAGCGACGAAGAAGAAGCTGCCGCCGGTGCTCGTGATCACGTCGCTAACCTGGTTCGGCTGAGCGCCGAAGAGGAAATCCTGAATGTCCTGGGGCAAGGCCGATGCGTCAGCGCGCGGCGTCCAGTCGATGGGCGCGAGGGCGCTGGCCGCGCTGGTGGAGCTGCCGGAGCTGCTGAAACTAATACCAAGGTCCGCCGCGACTTGTTGCGGGGAGTCGCCCGCTCTGAGGCGTTGCACGGCCGTGGTGGCCTTCGTCTGATCATCAAACGTGATGTACTGGCCGCGGACTTGTGGCTCAGAGGCGGGCGCGAGGAAGCGGAAGTAGTCCTGCACCTTCTGGCCGAGAAGATAGGCCTTGATCATCTTGAGATACTCGCCTTGCTTGAGACCGCTGCTGTCCACCTGCTTCTTGAACTCTGCTGCGTACGCACTCGCTTCGACGTCTGCGGCGAGGCCGCCGCGATCGCGGATGTCCGCGGCGACGTCTTCGTCGGTGACGGTGATCTGCAGCTCGCTTGCCGCCTCCAGCAGCTTGCCCTCGCGCTCGAGCAGGCCGAGCGTCACGTCTGGCAGTGCGAGCAGCGCGTTCTGGGAGGCGAGCTGGCCGTAGCTGGGGTCCTGTGCGCGGAGGAGCTTCATTCGCCGCTCCAGGTGGGCGAGCGAATACCTTGTCGTGCCCACCTGCAGGACGGTCTTGCTCAGCGGCTTGATGTGCGTCTGATACCAGCCGAAGGCGATCAGTCCTACCGCGAGAGCGATAGCGACTGCCGCGCCACCCAGGATGAGAATGCGTGTCCAGCGCTCGGTATCGGCGTGCGCGCTACGGCGGCGGCGTTCGACGGGAGGCCGTGCGGCCTGGGCCTTGCTCTTTGCCATGCTCTACCCTTTGCGGCGCTCCAGACACAACGAGGGCTCGCGCCCTCCGCCGTGCCATGCCGAGAGAACGGCCCTAGTGACGGACAGTGAACACCCCCGAAAGGCGGATGTGCTCCGGAGAGTACGGCAAGAGGGCCAGATGGCGCGCGCGCTTGAGCGCTATGGCCAGCCAGCGCTGATGCTTGGCGCAGGTCCCGGTCTTGCGTCGCGGCTCAATACGAGCGCGGTCCGATAGATAGCGGCGTAGCTTGACCGGGTCCTTGTAATCGACGGATTGGGCCTTGTCGACGCAGAACCCGCAGACACGCCGCCGGCCGAAGTGGCGACGCCGGCGATCGCCGCCCGGACGTTCGCCCTCTTCCCGCGACTCGGAACGCGGTGGGCGCTCCGGCCGCTCTGCTGACGCAGCCGGCGCGGGCGGAGGGGCAGGGGGTGCAGGCGTCTCCGTCTGTTCGATTTCTTCGGGACTTACCATGTCTACCTCATTCGTCCGGTGGCAGCTCTTCTGCAGGTGGCGCCTCGCCGGTGTCTTCAGTAATCGGCGCCGCCTGGGCGCGATCGAGGAAGAGCACCGTGTTAGCGATCACTTCAGTTCGGTACCGGCGCTGCCCATCAGGGCCGTCCCAGGAGCGTGTCTGCAACCGCCCTTCGACATAGGCCCGGCGGCCCTTCTGGAGGAACTGGCTGCAGGTCTCGGCAAGCTTGTTCCACGTCACCACGCTGAACCACTCCGTCTCTTCCTTGCGCTCGCCGTCAGGTCCGGGATAGTTGCGGCTGCAGGCAAGGCGGAAGGTGGTAACCGCGTTGCCGTTCGCTGTGTAGCGCATCTCCGGGTCCGTACCAACGTTACCGATGAGCAAGACTTTGTTCAGCCCCGCCATGACGAACTCCTTTCGCCGGCTCCGCGTTCCCTGCGCATGTTACTCGTCCAGGCGCACCAGCAGATGCCGGATGACCTCCTCTGAAATGAGCAGGCCCTGCTCGAGCTCCTTGGCCTTCGTAGGGTCCAGCTCCAAGTTCGTGAGCACGTAATTCCCTTCCTGGTGCTTCTTTACGGGATAGGCGAGTTTCCTGCGTCCCCAGACGTTCACTTCCTGACAAACGCCGCCCTGGCTTTCGACGGGACGCCGGACCAGCCGCTCGACGGCGTCGGGCACCTCGTCGTCGGCGACCTGGGGTGTAATGATGACCACTAGCTCGTAACGGTGCAATCCATCCTCCTGCGACCAACGCAAAACGACCCGGCTTCGACATTGTGTTGTCGGCAATGCCAGGGTCTGGAGCGTCCTGGTTTCCAGCTTCCCACAGTATAGGCTCGGTCTGAAGTGACCGCAACTGGCCGGAAGGGAGCGGCGTTCAGCGGCAGGCCCCGCTATAATCCCAGCAGTCGAACTCGCCATCGCATGATGCTGCGCCTCAGCCCCCGTCCGATCGCGCTCCTACCTCTGCTACTGCTCATCTCCGGACTCGCCTCCCGACCGGCCCCCTCGCTGCGAGCGCAGAGCGCCGGCGAGATCAAGCTGCAACCGGACGTGCGCGCGGCAGTCGCGGCGCAATCGACGGCACAGGTGCTCGTCCAGCTGCGAAAGCCTTCGGCGCTTACGGCCGGAAGGCGCGACGTGACGCTTGCGCGCCCGCACGTCGCGGCCGAGCAAGCGCAAGTGCTCGCTGGCGTTGCGCCTGCGGACTTCCAGGTGATCTACCGGTACCAAACGCTGCCGGCGCTGGCGGGTCGTGTGAACGAGAAGGGCCTCGCCGCGCTGTCCGCGAACCCCAACGTTGAGCAGATCACGATCGACGGGACGGGGAAGGCCGCGCTCGCGCAGAGCGTACCACTGATCCACGCCGACGAAGTGCAGGCTGCGGGCGTCACGGGCGCAGGCGTCACCGTCGCGGTGCTGGACAGCGGGATCGATACGAACAATGTCGATCTCGAAAACGACATCGCGTCGGAGCATTGCTATCTGTCTGGCGGAGGCTGCCCATCGGGTGCGCACCCGGCGGAAGACGACAATGGGCACGGCACCAATGTCGCCGGCATCATCACGAGCGATGGCATCGTGGCGCACAAGGGCGCCGCGCCGGACGCGAAGATCGCGGCCTACAAGATCCTCACCGCCGCGGGCATCGGCCAGTTTTCGGACTGGATAGCCGCGCTGGACGACATCATCACGAACCGTCCCGAGGTGCGCGCCATCAACATGAGCCTGCAGAGCACCGCCTCCTGCCCCGGAGGGGCACTGGCGGACGCCGTCACAACGCTGCGTACGGCGGGCGTGGCGACGTTCATCGCCGCCGGCAACAGCGGGACGAAGAATTCCCTCTATATTCCTGCTTGCATCACCGATGGCATCTCTGTCGGCGCTACCTACGATGACAATCTCGGATCCGTGAGCGGCTGGAAGGTTAGCTGCGCGGATTCGACGACGAAGGCCGACCAGGTGGCGTGCTGGTCCAGCTCCGATAGCACGCTCGATCTGCTCGCGCCGGGCGCCCGCATCACATCGACAGGAAGGGGCGGAGGCCTCTCGAGCTACATGGGCACGTCGCAGGCGACGCCGCACGCGGTCGGCGAGGCAGCGCTACTTTGGCAGGCGCTGCCCAACCTGACGGTCGATGAGCTGGAGAACCGCATGAAGCTCACCGGCGCCATGGTGACCGACGACCTGCACGACAGCAACTCCGCGACGAATCGCCAGACGCCACGGATCGACGCGCGCGTGGCGCTGCTGACGGACGACAACGCCGACTACGACGGCGAAGGCTGCCCGAACGGCAAGGAGCTCGGCGCGAACGAGCATGCCGGCGGCAGGCGCAACCCGCTCAACCCGTGGGACTACTTCAACCCGACGCACGATGGCATGAATTCGGTCGATGACATCCTTGCCGTGGTCGCGCAGTACAACAAGAACCAATACCGGCCTTCGCCGCCGAACCCGCCGAACACGCCAAACCCCGCCTATACCCAAAACACGGACCGATCCTATATCGGGCCTAACCTCTGGAACCTCGGCCCGCCCGACGGCCAGCAGCGCGTCGATGACATTCTGATGGCGGTCGCGCAGTACAACCACAACTGCTCTTGAGCGGACTGCTGAGTTCCGTACAATAGAAGCACAGTGTCCTTGCGCCCCCGCTGCCCTTCGCTGTTCTTCCTCGCGCTGGCAGGCGCAGCCGCGCTACTGGTGATCACCTTGATGGCCCCACATCCGGATCGCACGTCAGCGGGAGCGGTCTCCTTCGAAAGCGGAACGTTGTTCGACCTCACGCCGCATCCGGCGCACGCGACTTCGCTCGCATTCGGGCCGGACGGCCGCCTCTACGTCACCACGGAGACGTCGATTCGCGCGCTCACCTTGAGCGCGGACGGCAAGCACGTCACAGACAGCGAACTGATCGACAGCGGCCTCGATAATGTGCTCGGCATCGCCTTCGATCCGACCGCGCCGGCCTCGCCCGTGTCGTTCTACGTTTCCCGCCAGGAGCCGGCAGCGCCCGAGGGCTACAACGGCACGATCAGCAAGTACACCGCGCCGGACTGGAACCGGGTAGATGTCATCACCGGCCTGCCGACATCAGAGCCGAACTTGAACCACATGACGAACGGCATCGCCTTCGATAGCGCGGGCAAGCTGTATATCGCGCAGGGCTCCGGCTCGAACTCGGGAATCCCCGTACAGGGCACGAACACCTACTGGCACGAGACGCCGCTCTCGGGCGCAATCCTGGTGGCCGACATCCACGCCGCCGGGTTCGACGGCGCCATTACGTACAGCCCACCGGGGCCGCCGAACGACGATAGCATCGACCAGTCCGGCGGCGACGTGAGCGTCTACGCACCGGGCCTGCGGAACCCGTACGACCTCGTGCTGCACAGCAACGGTCACATCTACGCGACAGACAACGGCCCGTTGATGGGGGCGACATCGTTGAGCTGCTCGGTTGACGGCGGTAGCGTGAACCAGTCCGATGAGTTGAACCTCATCGAGCAGGGAACGTACTACGGCTTCCCGAACCGGAACCGCGGCCGCGCCGATCCGCGCCAGTGCATCTACCACGACCCGCTGGAGGGCAACGGCGCCGACTTCACCGCGCCGATCCGGATCCTTCCCGCCCACTGCTCCTGCGACGGCCTTGCGGAGTACACGAGCGACGCCTTCGGCGGCGTGATGCAGGGCGACCTGATCATGGCGGAATTCATCGCCAACGCCATCGGCCGAATCCAGCTCACACCGGACGGCACGGGCGTGGCCTCGATCACGAGCCTGTCCACCAGTCTGAACGGCCCGCTCGACGTGGCGATCGGCCCCACAGGCATCATTTACGTCGGAGAGTACAGCGGGATGGACGTGGTGTATCTGGCACCCGCCACCGGAACGCCCGCTAGCCCGACTCCCTCTGCAACGCCGGGCAGCCCGACTGTGCCCTCGCCGACGCCTACCGCAACAGCGACAGGTCCGGCCTCAACAGTGACCCCGCCTTCTCCAACGGCGACTCCCTCGCCGACCGCGACACCAACGCCTCGGCTTGTCGGGGACGTCAACTGCGACGGCGTCATCGATGCCATTGATGCCGCGCTGGTGCTGCAGTTCTCGGCGGGGCTCATCTTGCCCCTGCCCTGCTTCGGGGACGCCGACGTGAACCTGGACGGCAACATCGATCCGATCGATGCGACGCTGATCCTCCAGTATGTGGCCGGCCTGCTCCCGGCCCTGCCCCCGCCCTGACATATGGACGCAGACGTAACAGATGGTATAATCGCGAGAAACGCGGGCGCGGTGGTCGCGCTCGCACGCAGGAGAGCGCATGTTGGATAGCTGGCAGCCGCTTCTTGCCCTGGCGGGCGCCCTGCTGGTCGCGTACCTCGTCATTCTCTGGCTGGGGACGATCGTCTGGGTCTACCGCGATATCGGCCAGCGAACACACGACACCTGGACGCAGTACATCTCGCTGGCCCTGCCGGTCCTCTTCAACCTACCCGGCCTCATCTTGTACTTGATCTTGCGGCCGCGCGAGACGCTGGTTGAGGCCTACGAGCGCCGTCTGGAGGCCGAGGCGCTGATGAGCGACATGCCGGAACGCCGCGCGTGCCCGCGCTGCGCTCGGCCGGTAAAGGAAGACTTCCTCTTATGCCCCAACTGCCGAAGCGTGCTCCGCGAAACGTGCGCCAGCTGCGGGAAGGCGCTGGAGCTCACCTGGGCCGCCTGCCCCTACTGCGGGGCGCAGGGACCACAACCGACGATGGCGTCGGCACCGGTCATGACGCCCAGCTCCTACGCGGCGTCCGGCCCTCCACCGATGCCGCAGCGGGCGACGACCCCCGGTGCGCCCACCTCGGGCCAGCCGCCGGCGAGCTAAGCGAGAGCAGCTTCCAGGGCCGAGCGGTCGAGCTGCGCGCGAAGCAGCTCGGCGGCGCGAGCGATCTTTCGCTCCCCGCCGAACCGCGTGTGCCCGTACAGCTCATCAACGAGCGAGATGGTGCGCACGGTGGTTTCCGGCGAGAGGAGCACCGTCACGCGCGCCTCGCTGTTGGCGACGCGGTCGATGAGGTACGCACTGGGGGACTGGCCGCCGGTGAGGATCAGGCAATCGGGCTCCGTCGCGAGCGCGGCCAGGTGAAGGTCCATCTTGTCGAAGCGGTTGACCACGGCCTTGCTGCCGTGCTGAAGGAAGTACGGCTGACCGGGATCGGCTGAGATCGGTCCGAGCATGACGTACTCGACCGCCTCGTCTTCTCCCTCCCCCTCGACAAGCCGGGAGGCGTGGAGCGCTTCCGCCAGCTCGCGGACGTTCGGGCCGGCCAGCAGGCGGTCCTCCGCTAGCACGGCGAGACAGCGAACGCCCGGCGCCTCGAGCGCCGAACGGGCCGCTCCGATCCGGCGCTGCGGCTGGCGCGTGAGCACCACGCCCAGCAACGAATCGCCCAGAGCGTTTGCGGCTGCGGCGAGATCGCCGAGCGCGAGGTCCTCGGTTGCGGCCGACACAAGTACCACCTTCGCTTCCAGCCGCTTCGCCAGCTCTTCGGCCGGGCCGGCCGGCGCTTCGAGCAAGAGAGTGGCGCCCGCGGCGCCGGCGTCCCTCGCCTGGGCAAGCGCCTCCTGCTCCGTGAGGGCGCTGCCGGTCGAGGTGCAGCCTGGCGTCGCGGCAAGTGCGATAGCGTCGTCCTCAGCCGGCGCGTCCGCCCCTTCCCCTGCGCGAATGCGCCCGAGCCGCACGTCACGGCTATCGCTAAGGTAAGCCCCTAATGCTGCCGTGACGGTTGTCCGGCCCTCCGCCGGGAGAAGCGAGGCGATCACGATCGATGGCATCGCGCGCAGTATAGCGGCGAGTGCTGCAGCGGGCTATGGGACGCGCGCTTGCCGCTATTTCCGGCGCGTCGATAGAATGCCAGACAGGGCCGAGGTAGCTCAGTTGGTAGAGCACTACACTGAAAATGTAGGTGTCGGCGGTT
>CAYQLM010000005.1:0-55087 GCA_964418365.1 uncultured Dehalococcoidia bacterium | reverse complement strand
GCGTGAACGTGTTCGTCGCCGTCGGCGTGAAGGTGTTCGTCGCCGTCGGCGTGAAGGTGTTCGTCGCTGTGGGCGTGAAGGTATTCGTCGCCGTCGGCGTGAAGGTGTTCGTCGCTGTGGGCGTGAAGGTATTCGTCGCCGTCGGCGTGAAGGTATTCGTCTTCGTCGGTGTGAACGTGTTCGTCGCTGTGGGCGTGAAGGTGTTGGTCGCCGTCGGTGTGAACGTGTTCGTTGCCGTCGACGTGAAGGTGTTGGTCTTGGTTGGCGTAAACGTGTTGGTCGCCGTCGGCGTGAACGTGCTCGTCGCCGTCGACGTGAAGGTGTTCGTGGCTGTCGGTGTCTTGGTTGGCGTGAACGTCTGGGTGTTCGTCGGCGTCGACGTCTTCGTTGGAGTGAACGTCGCGGTAAATGTTGGCGTAGGCGTGGGGGTGGGTGTTGAGATGGCGCCTAACTGTATGCTTCGATCCTGGTTCGCAGCGCCACCGCCATCGAGGTTCTCGGTCCGCATGTGGAAGGGAGCTCCAGAGATGCTTGATGCGCCGTTCCCGACCCCCCAGTACCCGCTGTGAGCCAAATGCCCGCCCCACAGCAACTCCACGGTTGAGGTGCAGCCGGTCCCGCTGCACGAGTTCGCGGTGAATGTGACGAGCATGTCACCAGTGCTATTCGCGGTGTCCGATCCGCTATGGGTCACGGCGGAGATGGACGAAATGCTGCCATTATAGATCGTCAGGTTGCGGCTTACCGCAGCCGCGGCGATGGCGCCGTTGACGGTCAAACCGCCCCTATTGCTTGGCGCGTACGAGTCGCCGGGGAAGGGAAACGTGGTAGCCGCTCCAGGCGGGCATGGCGACGGCGCCGCAGCCGAGCCCGAACACGGGTCGGCACCGGTCTGCGTGACGTTCCACGTGGTGAGGAAATCGATCGCTTCGATCCCTCCCTTGGTGAAGTCATAATTCAAGTTCAACGTGTGAGGACCGCTGGGATCCAGACTCGTAATGAACAGCCGGTACGGGACAGATTCCGCTTCTGCGTATTCACTGTTGGACCCGTTGAGGTCCCCGTTTTGCCAATCGCAGTGCAAATCCAGGAACTTCGGGCTCCCGTTCGAGCACTGATCGAGGTTCACGGTGCCATCCGTGAACGTTGTACTCGCCAGCACCGTCGTTTGGCTTGGGTTGTACACCTGAACCAGGTAGGTGCCGACAGTGGCATTACTGAGCACCCAGTAGAGGGTAAAGTTGCCACTGGAGTCCACGACGGCGGTCTTTGAGTAGACGGTGCTGTCGGGATAGGTCATAAGAATAGGCAGCGTTTGCCCTACGTAGCTCTGGAACCCGCAGCCGTCGAGTTGGACGGTTGCACCCGGATAGTAGTCAGGCTTGTCGGTGACGACGAGGGGCACGTTCGGTGTCGTCGAGCAACTCGCGTGAGCCGTCGATAGCATGCGGAACGTGCCCATCGCGGTGAGGGCAACGACAACGGCGATCAGGGCCGTCGCAGAAAGGAGATAGCGGGGCCAGCGCAGATGCGATCCGCCGCGCTGCCTCAGTCGATCGGCACGAGCCAAGCTCGCCATCCTTCCGATGTGCGAATATTAGACACTGCTGCGGGAGGGCAGCGCCGCGATCAATTAGCGGGGGAAACGGTATAGCGCTGCGTAAGCGGGGCAATGCTCAGCGCCACACCACCAGTCTCGCCCATTCAACCACAAATTAGGCAAAGGTGTCAATAGCAGAGGAGAAGCGTTGAGAAAGGATTCTGGGGCGAGTTAGTTCAGAACAAACGAGCGGCTACGCCCCTGCGCCTGACTGGCGGTTGCGATACCAGAAGAACCCACCCGCCCCGGCGCCCGCGGCGATAACGGCCACAACGATAATGATGACGATGAGCATCGTGTTGGAGCCGCCGCCGCCCGCATCTTCCAAATTGACGTTGGCGTTCTCGGTGCGGCTGGGGATCAATACCGTTTGCCCGTCCAATTGAAGGTTGGCCGAATCTCCCCAGCCAAGGCCTTCAATACTCCACCAGGTCTTGCCGGTCACAGAATCACCGGAGACCTGCGTGACATTGCCCGATGTGCCATCTGGCTGACAGCTTACCTCGGTTGCATTGTCATTCGGATCCTGTCGGAAGGGAAGGCAGTCATTAGGCAGGCTCCCCTGTGTGCCGACAACGACAGCCGTACAGTCGGCGTAATCGTCTAACACCAACTGCCCCGTGCTTAAAGTGAGCGTTGTCGGGCCGCCCCCCTTCGACTTGAACGTCACCGCCCCGAGCAGGCCGGAGCCGGATGGCCCCGCCGGGCCGCCCAAGCAGACGGGCGCATCGTTCGTCACGCAAGTGGCGCTGATCTGGCTGTCTTGGTCGGCGGGACCAGAGCAGAAAATGCCACCAGCGCGGGCGCTGGTCGACAAGAAGTCACCGAGACCGCGGCCATCTACAGCATTGCCGGGGATGCTCAGTATGGGCGTGACCCCAGGCGTGCTCCCCGCGCCACTGGCCTTCACGGCCTCCAGGCGCTTCGGGTCGTAGCTAATGGAGAACTGGAAGCCAGCGAGGTGATCGACGTTATCGACCATCACCCGGGCCTCGAATTGGGTGCCCCTCTTGATCGGTGCAGTCTGGGGGTCCGCCTCGATCCGGATGACGGTCTTGATGCTGAGGTCGGGCGTTGCGGTCGGCCCGCCTGTAACTGTCGCGGCCGGCGTTGGCTGGAAGGTCGGCGCGGCTTCGACCGTGATGGGAGTGCCTTCGGGCGTGATGCCTCCACCCGGCGTTTGGGCGTTCGTGATGGTGGCAAGGGCGAAGACGAGAAGGGCCGGAGCCGATACGAGCGCCGCCAGCTTAGCGGACCGGCCGAGGAGATTTCGCTTCATTGAGCCCAATTATACTGAACCAGCGCTGTTATGGTCTATGGCCGCGAGCTGGATTCGGCCACGTCGTCGGGGCTGGCCAGGATAAGGACCACGTTGTTGCCCCCGAACGCAAACGCGTTCGAAGCGATATAGCGGAGGCGCACCCCTCCCCTCGCCGAGGTGGGAATGAAGTCGAAGCCCTCGTAGCCATCGATGGGCCGCCGGAGGCCGGCCGTGGGCGGCAGGAATCCATGACGGAGCGTTAGGGCGCAGATGACGGTCTCGCCGGCGCCGCTCGCCCCCAGGGCGTGGCCCAGCATCGACTTCGTCGACGAAATGGGAATGCGGGCGGCTCGCGCGCCGAAAACACGCGTGATCGCGGCGAGCTCGACCGGGTCATTCTGCTCCGTGCCCGTGCCATGGGCGTTGATGTAGTCGATGTCGTCCGGCCCCAGGCCCGCGTCCCGAATCGCTCGCTGCAGCGCGAGGACGGCGCCGGCGCCCTGCTCGTCCGGCCGCACGACGTGGAAGGCGTCGGCGCTGGCGCCCGAGCCCGCGAGGCGCGCGTAGGGCCGGACGCCTCGCTCTCGCACACGTTCGCCCGACTCGAGCACGATGAAGGCGGCCAGCTCGCCGAGCTGGATGCCGTCGCGCTCGGCATCGAACGGATGGCAGCCGGTGGGCGAGATCGCTCGCAGCGCCTCGAAGCCGGACATCACCATGCGGCTGACGACCTCCACGCCTCCCGCCAGCGCAACGTCCGCCCGCCCCGACCGCACCAGGTCGCCCGCTACAGCGATCGCCTGCGCGCCCGCGGCGCAGGCGTTGATAAACGTGAGCAGCCGGCCGTGTAGTCCGAGCTGACGGGCGAGCTTGCCGGTGACGGCGTTCGGCGTCTGCACAGGGTTGGGGAGCTCGTACAGCAACGCGTCATCGGGCGGGCCCATCGAGCGCTCCATCGCGCGCATCTCGCCCGCGCCTGACCCGACGGCGAGCGTCGTTTCGGGAGGCAAGTCGTTGCTGAGGCCGGCGTCTGCGATCGCTTCGTGGCAGGCGCGCAGCGCGAACGCGAGGCAGCGCCCTTCCAGGCTGACGTCTCCCTCGAACGCACCGTCGTCGACTTCGCCTCCGCGGCCGATGCGGAAGCCGGTCGCATCGAGCTGCCGGAGCGGACCGAGGGCGCTCCGGCCCGCCAGGAGGGCTGCGAGGAACGCCTCCTTGCCGATACCGATGGGCGAGACGACCCCGACGCCGGTGATGTACGCCTCGTGCCTCATGGTGCGCCCCCGACGGCCAGGCTCGTCACGCCGCCGCCCAGCTCGAACGCGTTCACGATCGCGACCGCGTCGCTCTTGTTGGCCTCCAGCTCCGCGAGCGTGGCGAGCAGGCCCAGCGCCGAGCCGGCGCCCAGCGCCTCGCCGAAGAGGCGCTTCGGGCGCAGGAGCACAGGCTCGCGCCCGAGGACGGCTCGAACGGCGGCCAGCTCGCCTGATTCCGAGGCGTCGTCACCTGCGGCAAGCGCGACCAGGCCAACGTCGCCTGGCGCTGCCCCGGCTTCCCCCATCGCGGTGTGCATCGCGCAGGCGAAGGCGGAGCCGCCTGGGTCGGCGCTCCACGGCAAGCCGATCGCCTGCGGCTCGGACGCCGCTCCCGCGCCGAGGATCTGTCCAAAGGCACGCGATCCGCGTTCGACGGCGTGTGACTGCGATTCGAGAACGAGGAAGCCAGCGCCTTGCGCGAGGAGCGCTCGCGGGCTGCCAGAACGCTCAGCCAGCACAGTCAGGTATCGGGCGCACTTTGCCGATAGGCATTCGCCTGAGCCGGCCAGCACCGTGTGCTCCCGTCCGGAGCGGATCCAATCGCAAGCGAGCTCGAACGCGTTCGAGCCGCCAAGCACAGCCGTGCTGCCACGCAGCCCGTACGTGATGCCGAGGCGGCTGGCAGGCATGCTCAGGAGCGTGTCGACGAAGTGGGCGGGCCGGGCCGAGCGCGGCCCTCTCGTCTGGAGCGCCTCGAGATACGACTCCACCGCGCCCGAAGGACCCAGTACGGTGCTCACGACGAGTCCGACATCGTCGTGAGGCGCGTTCTCCATGGCGCTGCCCGCCTCGGCCAGCGCCTGGCCGGCGGCGGCCGTGACCAGCAGCGTGAGCGGCTCTTCCGGACGTTTGCCCTCCCGCGCGACCAGGGATGGCTCAGAGATCGGGTGCCAGAGCGGCGGATTGAGCGCTGCCGAGGGAAAGGGCTCTGCGCGCGCGACGCGGCGTTCGCAGACGGCCGCGGCGAACGAGGGCCAGTCGCACCCGATCGGCGAGAGCACGCCGCGCCCCGTGATGATGACGGAAGCGGTCACGGGCCGCCGCCGTGCTGCTCTCGAACGAGCCGCTCCAGCATGTCGACGACCTGGCGGACGGTGAGCAGCTCGGCCGGGTCGATCTCGACGGGCATGACCACATCGAACGCTTCCTCCAGCTCCGTCGCAATCTCGACCGCGTCCAGCGAATCGAGGCCCAGCGACTCTTGGCCCGGCTCGAGGCTGTAGAGCGGCTGATCGTCGCCGAGAGTATCCGACGTGAGGGTACGCTCGCGGGGCGAGCGTTCGTATACGGACGCGATGATCTGTTTCACACGATGGACGTCGATGGAAGGCCCAGACAAGCGTTAGCTCGTTTCCCGAACGTTGCCCGAGTACGGTAGCAAAATCGTTCGGCCACGGGAACTGTTATGTCGCTCGCCTGGACAGCCGTGGTAGAATAGTCCAAACTGCGTTAGCATTGCGGGGGAGTAATCCGACGGGCCTGCCAGCGGGGGTTGTATTATGTCCTGTACGCGACGCGGATTCCTAAAGACAGTCGGCGCGGCGATGGTCGGCCTGGGCCTCACCCGGCTCGAGCCGCTACGCACGTTCGCCAGCTCATCCGTCCGAACGGGGGGCCAAGGCCTCGTCGCCGGCGGGCCCGCCAGCGGCCCCTACAGCAGCGAGAGCCTCCGCGCACTCGCCGTCGCCTCCGCCAACCACGTCGGCGACGCCGGTCTCGCTTCGGAGCTGGCCGAGGTCTGCTGCTGGGCGCCGGCCGCAACCGCGATCCGCAGCCGGCCCCTCGCCGTGCAGGAGCGCGGCGCGCAGTTCTTCTTCCGCGACTTCCCCGGCGGCGACCAGCTCGCCGAGACGATGCTCCACACGAACAACACCTCGTGGCATAGGCCGGCGTTCCGCGCCAACCCCGACAGTCTCGTAGCCGACCACTACAGCCTGCTGCGCAAGCCTGCGAACGGCGTGCGCACCGAGGTGCTTACACCTTCGCAGCTCGCCTCGCGCGGCGCGGGCGCGAACCTGGGCCTCGTGCTCGACAGGAAGACCGGCGACCGGCTCGCGACGACAGCTGATCGCGCGGAGCCGATGTGGGCGGCGCTCTCGATCTTCTCCGGCATGATGCTCGACCCGACCGACGAGCTCTCGCGCAGCCTGACGCCTTCGCTCTCGTTCACGCGAGCGAGCGACCGCGCCGCGGCGCGCATGGCGGCGGTCCGCTACAGCCAAACGGTCATCGGCGCGATCCAGCGCGCCATCTGGGCCGATCAGCTCGGCGGCGGGAACCCGGCGCTGCCGCTCGTTCGGCTCAGCTCGGCGGGCTACCTGCCTCTGGGTGAAGAAGACGGCCACTACCTGCTGCTGAATGTCAGCGGCACGCGCCTAACGGGCTACCGGACCGCGAACGTCTAGGCTCTCGAGCGACATGTCTTCGTTCCTCGACGCGCTTCATCAGCCACATGTTCAGCTCCTGCTCCGCCTCGTGCTGGGCGGGCTGCTGTTGCTGGCAGGCGTATCGAAGCTCGCCGACCGCGCCGCGTTCCGTGTCGCCGTCGCCGACTACGATGTGCTTCCTCTCTGGCTCGAGCGGCCATTCGCGGCGCTCGTGCCGCTCATGGAGACCGCGCTCGGCCTCCTGCTGCTGCTCGGCCTAGGGACACGAGTCGCCGCGGCGCTCGCCGCACCGCTCTTCCTGAGCTTCGCCATCGCGATCGGGATCAACGTGTGGCGCGGACGCAGCTTCGATTGCCACTGCTTCGGCGTGGCGCAGCGCGAGGGCATCGGCCCGGCGGCGCTCCTGCGTTCGAGCCTGCTCGTGCTCGGCGCGCTCGTCGTCGCCATCGGCGCGAGCCGCTTCGGCTCGGTCGAGCTGGCGCTGTTCGGCTCGAACGGCGACGTACCGCCCGCGAGCGAGGCGATCCCTGTCGTCTTCCTCGCTGTCGTAGTCTTCGACGTGCTCTTCCTGCTGCCGGAGACGGTGGCGTTCCAACAGACGTTCCGCCGCGTGCGCAGCCCGCACAGCCACGAGGGACACGCATGAGTGGCGTATGGCTTGTCAGCTACGTCGTGCTCTGGGGCGTCGTCCTCTTCCAGGGCGTCGCGATCTTCGTGCTGCTGCGCCAGCTCGGGCTGATGTACATGGGCACGGCCCAGGGCGTCGCCCGCGACGGCATCGCCGCCGGCGAGCGCGCCCCGGAGTTCACGCTGCCCGACCCGGCCGGCCGGCTCGTCTCGCTCGGCGAGCTTCGCGGACGATCGCTCCTCCTCATCTTTGGCTCGACGACCTGCGGCCCGTGCCGGACGCTGATCCCCGACCTGAACGCCTTCGCGCGCGAGCACGAAAGCGACGTGCAGGTGCTCTACCTGAGCCGCGGCGAGCCGGACGAGACGCGCCGCTTCATCGAGGAGCTGGACGTGCGCGTGCCGGTGGCGGTGCATGCGGACAGCGAGCTGCCGGACAAGTACAAGGCGCGCGTGACGCCGTTCGCGTTTCTAATCGACGCCGAGGGCGTCGTGCGCGCGAAGGGGCTGGCGAACAACCGCTCGCACCTCGATATGCTGCTCCAGATGGCGAGCGAAGGGAACGAGCGTGGGACGCGCCGCAGCCGGAACGGCAGCCAC
Source organism: uncultured Dehalococcoidia bacterium (assembly GCA_964418365.1). Lineage (GTDB taxonomy): Bacteria > Chloroflexota > Dehalococcoidia > DSTF01 > RBG-16-68-14 > JBBDXS01. The sequence goes on along the minus strand of CAYQLM010000005.1, from coordinate 47,296 downwards.
GCGCCCCAACCCGACATGCAGGAGGCGCATTCGTAGCAATGTCCATACTGCAGCGAGTCAGCGAAGGGCTAGCACGAAAGACCAGCCGCCGGAGCTTCTTCGGACGCGGCGCAGACGTCGCCTTCGGCGCGCTTGCGGGCGCGGCCGCCGGCACGCTGAGCCAGGCCGGTGGCGTCTCGGCGGGAGGGGGCACGGTTTGTATCTTTCCCGGCCACCCTTGCGCATGCGACAAGTGTCAGACGAACGGCGTGTGCGCCAAGCCCTGTATCATCTACACGTACTATTACACTTCAGGTTGCTGGACCGGCGGACCGGGTGGCAGCATCACCTGCTGTGACTGCGACTGCCACGGTCTGGACGACTTCTACGGAAGCTCCCCTACGCCCAACTGCGGTTGCGGCAGCGACTTCCACACCAACCCCGCCAACTGTCCCAACGCGTAGAGAACGGAAGGGATGAGGTCGATGTCACTGCTACAGCGAGTGAGCGAAAGGCTAGCACGAAAGACCAGCCGCCGGAGCTTCTTCGGCCGCGGCGCCGACGTCGCCTTCGGTGCGCTCGCGGGCGCGGCGGCCGGCACGCTGAGCCAGGCCGGCGGCGTCTCAGCGGGCGGCGGCACGGTATGCATCTTTCCGGGCCCGCCCTGCGCCTGCGACAAGTGCCAGACGAACGGCGTCTGCGCAAAGCCCTGTATCATCCTCACCACCTACTACGCCTCCGGCTGCTGGACGACGGGGCCCGTAACCTGCTGCGACTGCGACTGCCACGGACTAGACGACATCTATGGGAACCCGACCAATGCGTGCGGTTGTGGCAGCGACTATCACAACAACACGACGAACTGCCCCGGCGGCCCCGGCCCTCACTAGGGGCCAGCAGCGCCGGCAATCCAATACACTGAGGGCGTATGATACGCCACCTCGATCTCAGTGAGACGAGGCGGGGCTTCCTGCTCGCGGCCGGACTGCTCGCAGGCTTCGCTGTCGCGCTGGCGACGGCGGGGCTCTCGTGGGAGGCCGGCGCGGCGGGGTTGGGTCTGGGGCTGGCCGCGCTCGTCGGCCTGGCCCAGACGTGCAGCGCCTGAGGGTACAACGCGATCTACACGATCGCGCCCTTCGTGGAAGGGACTGAGACCCACCGGCGCTGGCTCCAACGGGCCACCGTCTACTTCGTCTCGATGACGCTCGCCGGAGCGGCGCTGGGCGCCGTCTTCGCCGCAGCGGGCGTGGGCGTCCGCGCGCTCGCGCCGGACGCAGAGCGGCCGCTCGCCGTCGCGCTGGGCGCCGTCGCGCTTGTCTATGCGCTGCGAGAGTTGGGCTGGACATCGCTGCCGGTCCCCGGCCGCGACTGGCAGGTGCCCGCATCCTGGGTGCGGAACGGGTTCTATCGCAGCGCGGCAATCTTCGGGAGCATCGTGGGGTTCGGCGTCTTCACGCGCATTCCGTACGCCAGCATGCCGGTCCTGCTGGGTTGGCTCTTCGTCTCAGGCAACCTCGCGCTCGGCATCGCGACGGGTATGCTGTATGGAGTGATGCGGGCGCTCTCGATCTACAGCAGCGCGGGGAGCCAGGAGGTCGAACAGCTCGTGAAGCTGAACCAGCGCCTGATCGCGCTCACGCCCTCGGTCCACCAGATCATGGGCGCGGCGCTGGCGGCGTTCGCCGGGTACCTGCTGGTCGCGCCGCTTATCTAACCGCCATGCTGACGCGAACCGCTCTCGGCCTTGTGACGTGCGCGACGCTGGCGCTGGCCATCGCCTGCGGCAGCGCTGGAACCGACACGAAGGCCACGCCCTCCTCCGCCACGAGTCCTCCGCAGCGCGGCGGCGGTGGAACCGACACGAAGGCCACGCCCTCCCATGCTCGTTCTACGCCCGTGTCCTCTGCCACGAGAGCGCAGACAACACCCGGGGCGGCGACACCCGCGGCTGAGCACGGCCAGGGGGCGATCTTCTGGCGCACGACGGATAACTTCGCTTCGATGCAGGCCGGGCAGCCCTACAAGGTCGTTTTCCGCGTCACGAACGGCTTCGCGGAACAGACGCTGCCAGTGACGGCGACCTGCGCGTCCTGCCCGCCCGCCGAGCGGCAGCCGCTCTCGTTCCAGGGCGGGCTCGTCGAGCCGGTCGGCGGGGAGGCACCCGGGTCCTTCTACGCGATGAACATCACCCTGCCTTACACGGGCCAGTGGGAGATAGACGTTGTCGCGGGCGGCGATGCGGCCAAGATTATGGTCGATGTTCGCGCCAGCGCGTCCTCCGGCTAGCGCTACTGTGCGCTTTCGAGCGGGACGTCCGGCTGGAACGTGACGGCATCGCCGATGCGGATGCCCGAGGCCTCGGCGACGCCGGCGTTCAGCTCGACGACGTACTGCACGGCTCCGACCGGCTTGTAGAGCGTGAGGTCGGCGTCCTTGGTTCCGGGCGGCGGCGCAGGCACGTTCTGCGTGACCTCCTCGACGTGCTTGTCCGCGGAGACCCAGACGAAATCGAGCGGGAAGCGCATCCCCTTCATCCAGAAGGAGGCCTGCTGCGCGTTGGGGAAGACGAAGAGCATCCCGGCGTCATCCGCCATCGATTCGCGACCGCCCAGACCCTTGCTTCGGGCCGCGGGCGTCGTGGCGACCTCTGTGTGGACGACGAGGGGTCCGATGTGGACGTCGACGCGCGCTGGCGAGCGCGCCGCGCAGGCGGCGGAGGCTGCGGCCAGGAGCGGGATGGCCAGCCCGAAGACGAGGCGCTGGAGCGCCGGGCGTCGCACGCTACGGCGGCAGGTGGCTGATCAGGCCCGCCACGAACTGCAGGATCAACGTGGCGTCGATGGGGTTCACCTGGCCGTCTTGGTTGGCGTCCGCGTTCGGGTTGATCGAGTTGATCAGCCCCGCGCTGAACTGCAGGACGAGCGCGGCGTCGATCGAGTTCACAAGCCCGTCGCCGTTCGCATCCCCGACAGCGCCGCCCGGCGTCGGTGTCGCCGTGGGCCCGCCCGCCGGCTGCACGATGATCCGCCCGCGCTGAAGGGTCGGGTGCAAGCTGCAGTAGTACAGGAGGGTACCGGGCGTGGAGAACACGCGCGAGAACGTGTGGTTGGCATCGAGAGCCGTGACGGGCCCGGAGTCCCACAGTGGACTCGATGTCGGGCTATCGCACGAAGCGCCGCACTCCGTGGTCGTGTGGTGAGCGTTTGAGGTGAAGTTCCAAGTAACCGTATCGCCAGCATGGACGACCGTGTCGCAGACGCCGCCCTGATACGACGGCTCGCAGAAGTAGAAATCGTCGACGGGAATGATCACCGTCGGGGGGGCAGTCTGGGCAGCGCAGTTGAGCGCATCGACGTTATCGCTCGCGTTGAGCCCGAGCTCCCACGCGTGCACGGCGACCTTAGGGCCGGGCGCGAGAATGTCCGCTGCGCTGGCGCCGAGGCTCGCGAGCGTCGGTGAGCCGGGCGCGAGCGAGAAGAGCACCTTGTCGTTGGTCGCGTCGTACACCTGGCCCGAGCCAGGGTGGGAGACGCAGAGCGCATCGATGTCATCGGCGGCCTGGAGCCCGAGGGTCCCGACCGAGGCGTACACGCCTGGCGAAAAGCCCGTCGTCCAGAGAATATCCGCCGGGCCGCGGCTGAACGTCGCCAGCGAGGGCGAGCCGGCCGACAGCGAGAAATATATCGCCTGATCGAGCTGGCCGTCGTTATCGGTGTCGACGAGGTCCGGCGGCTGGCCGCTCGAGGCGTCCAGGTTGTCTGAGTTGGGCCGCTCGCTCAAGTTCGCCGGCGTCGCGGTCGGGCAGCCGTTCGCCGCGCCGTCGCCGTCGAGGATCAGGGCGCTTGTGCCGTCCCGCTCGCTCGAGAACATGTCGGCCTGCGGCTCCGGCGGCGAGCAGGCGGCCTGCGCCGCGACGGCGCTGCCTGCCAGGCCTGTGCTGCCGGGCGCGACGGAGAACTGGAACGGCGAGTTGCCCGACGCAAAATCGTGGCCGAAGGAGACCGCATCGAGATCGTCCTGCGTGCCGGTCGAGCTGCAGCCCGCGGCGCTGAGACCCAGGTTCGCGCACGAGACGGCGGTGTGTACGCCGACACTCGCACCGCTGCTGCCGGCCATCGAGATGCTGATGCGCAGGTCGCCGGTCGCTGCCAAGAAGCCACCGGCCTGCACGTAATACAGCGTGCCGGACGTGGCCGTAAAGCTGACGAACGAGGTGAGTCCGGTGCCGCTGTCATCGTCGCAGCCGACCACGGTCAGCGCGTTGAGGGCGCTGCCCGTGTAGACGGAGAGGACCGTGTCGTAGCTGCTGCCGCTTGTGTCGACGTTCGCCGTGCCGTTCGAGAGCGCCGTGAACGTGTACCAGCTCGTCGCGCCCTTCGTGTGCGGCGGCGTACCGATGCAGTAGTCCGGCGTCGGCGTGCCAACCGGCGTGGGTGTGGGCGTACAGGCTACGCATGGTGGCTCCAATGGCATGGTCGGCTCTCCCGTCTCTACCGACATCCCCAGCATGCTCTGGCTCCCGACGAACGGCAAGCCGTTGACCTCGTACGCCTGCGCGAATAGGTCGTTGCCGCTGACCGGGATGGGCGCCGTGCTTGCCCCGCGCGCGATCAAGTCGGCGGGGTGCAGGCCCGACGGCCCGCCGCGGCCGACCGAGAACGTCGTGTCGCCCGGCGGGAACGGCCCGGGCGTCCGCGTCGGCGTCGGCGAGGGGAACGGCGTTCGCGTCGCCGTCGGCGGCGGGCCGGTCGGCGTCGGCGTGGGCGTGCAGGTGGGCACGCAGGGTGTCGTCGTCGGTGTGAGCGTCAGGGTCGGCGTCGGCGTGGGCGGAATGCTCATGGTGAAGGTCACATCCGTTATGCAGACCTCCGCGGGATTCCCCGGCAACAGAGGGATGCCGTCGGCGCAGGATGCCCCCCCTCCGGGAATGGTCGCGGTAGGCGTGATGGTCGACGTCGCACGCGTGGCTGTCGGCGTGGGCGGAGGGCTTAGCTGCAGCCGGTACTGTACGCCGTACGGTGGCCAAGAACTGATGTTGGAGGTCGCGACGAGGTGGATCGCCGCGGCGTTATGGAGCGTGAGAGTTGATTCCGGACTCGCGGGCACCGACACATCGACAAAGACGTCGAAGAAGCTGGAGGCCGGGTACTGCTGCGGCGATGGCTGCAGGCTGCGGATCTCCCCGTCCGTGGGGTTGGCGGCGCTCTGGGATATGTGGACCGGGCCTCCCGTGCTGCTGCCGCTCAGGTCCATGGCCGTCACCTGGTCGGTGACCACCTCCACCCCGGCTTCCAGGTGAGGGTCCTGGCGGACGATCGTCGCCGTGCCCGTGAAGTGGATCGTCTCGGTACCGATCCGGCTCTTGACCAGCACGTCGGCCGTGACATAGACGTAGTCAGAGCCAGCCGGCGGCAGCGCGCGGGCCGCCGGGTGCATGATGAGAAGTCCGGAGAGTACGAGAGCGATGATGAGGGCGATTCCCGCCAGCGTTAGGGGAAGCAGCCTGCGCGAAGTCACGCTGAAAGAGCGCTCCTTTCCTCCCCCAACTGCCCACCAGCGCCTCGAAGCAGAGACGCGTCCCTAAGCCTACGCTGCCATAACGCAGGAGTCAAGTAGAGTTCAGGCCCGAGCTAGACGGGCAAATGTGACAGCAGTCCGGCGGCGAACTGCAGCACAAGCTCAGCATCGAGCGCGTCCACGTTCCCGTCTCCCTTCGCATCCGCGACACTCTGGCAGGGCAGCCCGGAGATCAGCCCGGCGTCAAGCTGCAAGTCCAGCGCCGCATCGACCGGCGTGACGTTTCCATCGCAGTTGCCGTCGCCGTTGCGCGTGGGCGTAGGCGTGAACGTCGGCGTGCGCGTGCTGGTCGGCGTCCGAGTATTAGTCGCTGTACGCGTAATGGTGAGCGTATTCGTAACTGTAGGCGTAGGTGTTCGGGTACGCGTTGCCGCGGTAGTCGTGTTCGTAACGGTCGGCGCTGGTCCGTTGCTAAGTACGACGGTCAGGCCGGTCACACAGATCTCAGCGGGAAGCTCCGGCTGTAGCCGGATACCTTCGTTGGTGCATGGCGGCCTGCCCGGAGGATCGGTCGGGTGCGGGCCTGTCGGAGTCGGACTGGGAGTGATGGACGGTAGCGTCAGGTTGTAGACCACGCCGTATGAAGGCCATGAGTTGACGCTCTCCGCGGAGACCAGGTGGAACCCCTCATCGTTATGCAGCGTAACGGGCGTATTGGGACTGCCAGGGATGCTGATGTCGACGAAGGCATCGAAGAAACTGGAGGCTGGAAACTGGGACGGCGCGGGGTCTGTCCCCCCGCACCTGGCCCGCAGAGTTCGGAGACGCGCTCTGTGTGCTGGTGACGGGACCTGTGACGCTCGTGCCGGTGAGACTGAGTGCCGTGATCTCCGTATCGAAGACCTCGTGCCCTGTGTCTTGGTGGGCGTCGGCATGTGTGATCGTCGCCGTGCCTGCGAGGTGAATCGTCTCGCTCCCTAGCCGGCTTACGATGATACGTCCGCGCTCACGCCCACGTTGTCGCTGTCGGCTAGCGGCGGGGTTCCAGCCGAGGAGGGCTGAATGTTGAGTGCGACGAACGCGAGAGCGAGCGTCGTGAGCGGCAGGCCGAAGAGCACGAGGCGGGCGGATCGCATGGCTACTCCCTGTACCGCCGCAGCACGATCGACGCGTTCTGGCCGCCCAGCCCGAACGAGTTTGACAGAACGACATCGACCTGGTGCTGCCGGGCCTCGTTCGGCACGTAGTCGAGGTCGCAGTCCGGGTCCGGGTAGGTGTAGTTGATCGTGGGCGGCAGGATGTTGTCGCGGATCGTCAGGGCGGAAGCGACCGCCTCGACGCCGCCCGCGCCGGCGCCCGAATGGCCGACCATCGACTTGATCGAACTGATCGGGATGCGCCGCGCGACGTCCTCGCCCAGCGCGAGCTTGATCGCCGCCGTCTCCGCCTTGTCGTTCAGCGGCGTCGACGTGCCGTGCGCGTTGATGTAGCTCACATCCTTCGGCTGCAGCCCGGCCGACTTCAGCGCGCGCCGCATCGCCAGCGACTGGCCGCTGGCGTCCGGCGCGGTGTCGTCCGTCGCGTCGAATGACCAGCCCGCGCCCGCAAGCTCGCAGACCACGCTCGCGCCGCGAGCGCGCGCATGCTCCTCCGTCTCCAGCACCAGCATTCCGGCGCCTTCGGCCAGCACGAAGCCGGAGCGCTTCGCATCGAAAGGACGCGAGGCGTGGAGCGGGTCGTCGTTCCAGTCTTTCGTCAGAGCGCCGAGGACGGCCATCGCCGCAACGCCCACCGGCGAGACGATCGCCTCGGCCGCGCCCGCGAGGAGCACCTCCGCGCTGCCAGTGCGGATCATGTTCAGCGCCTGCCCCAACGCATCGGTGCCCGACGCGCACGCCGAGTTGATCGACGTGTTCGGCCCGCGCACGCCAAGCACGCGGCCCACCCGCCCCGCGGCCATGTAGGCGCCGCGCTTCGGGATCACCAGTGGGTCCACCCGGCCCGGGCCTTTGTTGTCAATGATCTGCTGCTGGTTGCCGATCTCGAACTGGCCGCCCGAGGACGCCACGATGACGCCGATCTCGTCGCGGTTCGCGTCCGTCACCTCGAGTCCGGCCATGCAGAGCGCCTGCTGGCTCGCCGCGACGGCGAGGTGCGCGAAGCGGCCGGAGCGGCGCGCCATCTTGAAGTCCATGTACTGCTGCGGATCGAAGTCCTTGATCTCGCCCGCGATCTGTACCGGCCAGCCGGTCGCATCGAAGCCGCTGATCTTGGCGATGCCGCACACGCCCGCGAGCAGGTTCTTCCACGAGCTCTCGACATCGAGGCCGACAGGGCAGACGAGCCCGAGGCCGGTGACGACAACGCGGGGTACGTTCGGCATCCTGCTCCTAGTCCGAGAGGAACCCGCCGATCAGGCGCGCGACTTCGTTGGGGCGCTCCTGCGGGAGGAAATGCGCATCGCCTTAGTTGTAGGGCAGCGGGGCGCTGAGGGTCAAACCAGACGGATCTAGGTGGCCGATCTGCTAGGAAGGACAAATCCAATGTCACGCAGTAGCTGATGGATTTCTGTGGGCGTTCCCAATTTGGTTACGTAAATTCCGATGGTTACGGGGCCGCATGAAAGGCCGTCGCAGAGCAGTTCCTCGACCCCTGCAACGAAGGTCTCGTCTCCGAACCACGCCCGAAACGTGGCGCTCGGAACAACATAGACTTGCAAGATGTTCTTGCTCGGTTTGGCGGTTGGCCTACCCTTTACTGTGTCAAGCCCCGTCTTTTCGTCGAAGCGACGGGCACTGGCGTCGAGGGCAACCGGTCTGGGACAGCCGCGCACCACGCGCAGGCTGTCCAATTGCGCGAGCACGCTATCCGCATATCCAGCGATTGCAACATCCTCCCGCAGAGCGCGGACAGCCTCTTCCACCCGTTGTACCGCGGTTGAATCGACCGATTCGGTGCCTACGCCATCGAGGCAAATTCTGAGCGTTGGGCGGTTGCTGGCGAGTGCGAGCGAGTCTGCAAAAGTAACGGCCTGTCCTTCTGTCGCTGATGGGGTGCTCACAAAGTGGGCGACGGCGACCGCCGTCCCGAGGAGGGCAGCGAACAGCGCCGCGAAAGCAATGCCCGCCAAACGCCCGTGCATAAGAGCACTATACTACCGTTCGATCCCGCCAGACGTGGAGATGCCGCCCGAGGAGGAGGGCGGCACCTCGCAGAGCTTCGCGCCCCTGCTAAGCTAGGCCGGCGAGACGGCGGCGGCGGTTGCGCGCGGCGCTGATCGCCGCGTCCAGCAGCTCGTTCGCGCTCTTGCCGTCGTCTACGATGCAGGCAACACCTGTTTCCCAGTTCGTGCTGCGCAGGTGAAACGAACGCAGTCGCAGCTCACCCTGGAGGCGCTGCGAGAGGACGGCGGCCGCCGTACGGTCGCCGTTGAAGAGGCCGATCGCCACGATCTCATCGTCGACGTGGCCGGCGAGGTCGCCGTCGCGGACCAGGTCGCGCACGCAAGAAGCTGCGATGCGGACGACGTCGGTCATGTCTTCGTTCGGGAAGTGCTGCGGGACGACCGCGAGGATGGCGTAAGGGCGGCCCTCACGCAGGGCGTCGTCGACCTCCGCGGTCAGGAGGCGGAGGAAGTCCTGCTTCTCGAAGAGCCCAGTTCTGATATCGACCTTTGGCATAGCCTCTGCCCCAGTTCTACGTTTCCCCACTCAACCTTCTTAACGCATGTACGCCCTGCGGCATATCTGGTATAAGGGGGGGTCTCTGAGGAGCTCCCACCCATGCCCGCCGCCCTCCAAGGCATCCGCGTCCTCGATATGACTATCTGGCAGCAGGGTACCGCCGCGTCTGTCATGCTGGCCGACCTCGGCGCGGACGTCATCAAGATCGAGGAACCGAATGCAGGCGACCCGGGGCGGGCGCTCTGGCGGGTCGAGCAGGCCGGTGGCATGAGCGCCTACTTCCAGGCGCTGAACCGAGGGAAGCGCTCGATCGGCCTCGACCTGAAGCGGCCGGAGGGCCGCGACATCGTCCGCCGGCTGGCCCGCACCGCCGATGTCTTCCTCACGAACTTCCGCCCCGGCGTCTGCGAGCGCCTCGGCCTCGGTTATGTGGACTTATCGAAGGTGAGTCCGCGCATCATCTATGCCCGGGCTTCGGGCTACGGGCCGGAGGGGCCGGACGCCCGGCAGGGGTCGTTCGACATCCTCGGCCAGGCGCGCGGCGGCCTCGTGTCCGTCACGGGCGACCCCGACGGCTACCCCATGCCCGCGGGCGTGCCCTTAGCCGACCAGACAGGCGGCATCCTGGCGGCCTTCGGCATCATGACGGCTCTGCTCCATCGAGAGCGCACCGGAGAAGGCCAGCAGGTCGATGTCTCGCTGCTCGGCAGCGTGATGGCGCTCCAGTCGTTCAACATCACGGCTTATATGCTCTCCGGCGAGCTCCGGAAGCGCTTCCCGCGCGGCGGCATTACGCCCTTCTGGAACGTCTATAAGGGCAGCGACGGCAAGTTCTTCGCCATCGCGATGCTGCTCAACCGCGGCTGGGGCGCGACGTGTGCCGTCATCGGCCGGCCGGAGCTGGAGCACGACGAGCGCTTCGCCCACTTCCGCGATCGCGTGGCGACGAACGCCGCGCAGCTCATCGAGGAGTTCGACATCGCGTTCGCGCAGCGCCCGGCTGACGAGTGGGTCGCGAAGCTCAACGAGGAGGGCGTCTTCGCCGCCCGCGTGAACGACTACAGTGACCTTCCCAACGACCCGCAGGTGCGCGCGAACAACTACATCGTCGACGTCCCGCGCGAGGACGGCCCGCCCATTCCCATGGTGCCGACGCCGGTGCAGCTCAGCAAGACGCCGGCGCACATCCGCTCCGTCGCGCCGGAGCTGGGCCAGCACACCGAGGAGGTCCTCCTCGAGGCCGGCTACTCCTGGCCCGAGATCGAGTCGCTGCGCACGGCGGGCATCGTCGGCCCGAAGCACGAAGAAGCGTAGAGGCGACCATCTGGTCGCCCAGGGCGGGCAGACGCCCGCCCCACCAGGGAGGGAGCGTCTGTATGGAGAACTATGCACAGAACTGGTTCAAGCTCGTCTTTAGTAGCAATCCGGGCTTGGAGCGCTACTGGATTACTGTCGCTGTCTTCGCCGCTATTTGTCTTCTCATCGGCATGGCATCGTTGCGTTTGCGCCTGGCTGCTGCCGTAGTAACAACCGTCGTCTTCGCTGCCTACGTCGCAGCGCTTGTTCCCCTTATGGTGTGGGCGTCGTCATGTCCGAGCTGTGGCGCCGGTGAACACGAATCAACTCGATCAATTCTCCTATTCAGTCAGCACGTCTACCTCGGCGGCTTCTTCGCGATGGGTATTGCGGCGCTCTGGATCGGCGTCTTGCTCTCCCAAAGCGTGAAAGCGATCATGGCGAGACGGCCCTCGCCCCGACCTTCGGTCACCCCTCTTCCCAGGGGAGAGGGGCCGGGGGAGAGGGCATAAGGAGCACGAATGCTACAACCGCAGTTCTTCATCCCGACAGGCGCGTGGAACATGCGCGCCGGCATCGCGCCGCAGCAAGTGCTGGAGGCCGCCCGCAGCGCCGAAGCCGCTGGCATCGACGGCCTCTTCGCCGGCGATCACGTCACCTTTTACGGCAACGGCAACGACGGGCTGATCAACCTCGCCGCCGTCGCCGCCGTCACCGAGCGCATCCAGCTCATGACCAGCGTCTTCCTGCTCGCGTTGCGGCATCCCACGCCCGTCGCCCTGCAGTGCGCGATGATCGATCAGCTATCGCTCGGACGCTTCATCCTCGGCGTCGGCATCGGCGGCGAGGACGCGAACGAGTGGTTCGCCTGCGGCATCGATCCGAAAACGCGCGCGCGCCGCACGGACGAGTCGCTCGAGATCCTGCGCTCGCTCTGGACGCAGGAGGAGACGACGTTCGACGGCAAGTACTTCAAGCTGAACAAGGTGCGCATGCAGCCGAAGCCGTTCCGCGAAGAGGGCGTGACGCTCCACATCGGCGGGCGGTCCGACGCGGCGCTGCGGCGCGTCGCGCGCTTCGGCGATGCGTGGATCTCGATCTGGGTGTCGGCGCGACGGATGCAGGAGGCGCGCGAGAAGATCGACGAGTGGGCGGCGCAGGAAGGCCGCGACGGCAGCAAGATCGGCATGGGCATCCAGCTCTGGCACGCTGTCGGCGATGGCCGCGAAGCGAAGGAACGTCTGGCGCGCCGGATGCAGGGTTTCTACAAGATCCCCTACGACCGCTTCGAGCGCTACTCGCCGGCCGGCACGGCCGAGCAGATCGCGGAGTTCATCGCGCCCTACATCGAGGCGGGCTGCTCGCACCTGAACCTGCTCGCGGTGCAATCGAGCCCCGAGGAGACGGTGGAGGCGGGCATCGCCGTAAAGGAAGCGGTGTTGAAGATGGTGAAGGCGTAGGAAATCGTAGTGCTGAAGATGGTAGGGCGCCCGTAGCTGCAGGGCTTCAGCCCTGCCCGTGTCTTCTCGCAGACCTGAAGGTCTGCAGCTACGAGGCCGGTAGGAGGTCACCATGACTATCGAGCTACGCCAGGCGCGCGCGGAGGATGTCCCGGAGCTGGGGCGCATCTGCTATGAGGCGTTCAAGGACATCTCGGAGCGCCACGGCTTCCCGACCGACTTCTCGACGGTCGAGTTCGCGCAGCAGGTCGTCGGGATGCTGACGGCGCAGGAAGATGTGTACGGCGTCGGCGCGTTCGACGGCGGCGCAACGAAGGGATCGAACTTCGTCGAGCTGTGGGACGACGTGGCGGGCATCGGCCCGGTCTCCGTCGACGTCAGCTCCCAAGGCGAGGGTATCGGCCGCAAGACCATGGAGCACGTCGTTGCGCACGCGCGCGAGCGAGGCTTCGACATGGTGCGGCTGGTGCAGGACTCGTTCAACATGCGCTCGCTGGCGCTCTACGCCTCGCTCGGCTTCGACACGAAGGAGCCCATCGCCTACCTCACGCTCTCCAACGCCGGCCCGATCGACGCGAACTTCCGGCCGGCGACGCCGGACGACCTCGGTGCGATGGACGAGCTGTGCCGCAGCATCTACCGCATCAGCCGGCGGAACGAGTGCGAGCGGATGATGCAGCTCGGCTTTCCCGCGTTCGTGCTCGACCGCGCCGGCGTGCGCGGCTACCTCGTCGGGCTGGCGATCGGCCACGGCGTCGCCGAGACGGACGACGACATGGTTACGCTGCTGAACGGCCTCGGCGCGACAGTACCCGACGCGCACGCGTTCGTGCCGCTCCGCAACGGCGAGCTGTATCGGAAGGCGCTGGCGGCCGGGCACAAGAACCAGAAGGTGATGAACCTGATGGCGCTGGGCCCGTACGAAGAGCCTCCCGGCACGTTTTGCCCCTCGGTGCTGTTCTAACCGGACCTAGAACAGGCCACTTGGCCCCTCCCATCGCGACATTCGTCTCTGCCCCGGCAAGGACGCGCAGCCTATTGTTGAAGAGCAGTGGTGCCGTAGTAGCGCCAGCCGGGAGGAGTGCCATGCTCGTGAAGAACGCCTGCCCCAGCTGTCACGCCGGCAATCTCCTTGTAGAAGACGGCCCTCTGGGCAGAACGGCGATCTGCCAGCAGTGCGGTTACCTGGGCGACCCCGACACGGTCCGGCGGCTTCTGACGCTCCAAGCGCAACAAGCGGTACGAGACCGCGAGCGGATCGATCGCGGCTAGCCGCCTCCGGGCGATGTCGGCGTTGGCGCCAGTGAACTCTTCCTCGAACCGCCGCGGGCGATCACCAGCTCGCTGAGGAGCGCCAAGGACACGACGACGCTGGCGCGCAACGTCAGCGCTGCTCTTGCTGCAGCGACCTGCGGTAGCGCTCGCGCTGCACGTTGAAGATGCGCCGCAGCTCCGCGACCGGATCGTCGTGCAGATCGACGCGGATGTCGATCTTGCCCGGGGTGCCGTTGTCGTCGCCGAACGGCGCGACGAGGAGCGCCGCCGACTCGCGGCCGCGCTTATCGCCACCCGCGGCTTGGCCCGCCTCGAGCGCCTTCAGCAGTCGCGACGAGAGATGGCCCTTCACCGACTCGAACGCCTCCGCCATCGCGTCGATCGTCTCTTTCCCGATGAGCATGTTGCCCTGCACGGAGTAGTTTTCACCCGGGCGCTGGCCGAACCACTCGACGCACTGGTCGCCCGAGTACGCGAACACGCGCCCCTGCGCATCGATGCCCGCGCACTGGCGTACGGCGCGCTGCTCGTCCTCGGCGAGGAGCGAAGCAAGCGCGTCCTCCGGCGACTTCCCGAGCTCGAGGAGCTTGAGCCCGTCGATGCCGAGGCGCACGTTGACGAAGGACTGCGTCGCAATCGCGCCGACGTCGGGCTTCACGTGAGGCACCATCGCGCCCACGCACGGGACGGCTGTGGACACAGCGACGCCGAAGATACCGGACTCAGGATCCCGCGCGATGATAGAGAAGGTCACTCCCTCACCGCGGCCTTGGGCCACCCCTCTCCCTCTCTGAGGGAGAGGGGTCGGGGGTGAGGGAGGGCCGGAAGCGCACCAGCGTTGTCTCTTCACTCACGTCGTCGTACGCGGCCTCGACTGCCATGTCGACGCGCAGGTCCTCGTTTGCGCAGCCGATGACGTTGCTCATCAGTCGCGGGCCTTCCTCGAGCTCCACGATCGCGAAGTTGTACGGGATGACCGAAGCGAACGCAGGGTGGTACTGCTGGTGCATGACGCCGAAGCTGTACAGCTTCCCGCGGCCCGACGCCTGCGTCCACGTCGACTCCGTCGACCAGCAGTCGAGACAGCGATCGCGCCCCGGCAGACGGTAGGCGCCGCACCGCGAGCAGCGCAACAGCATGAGCTTGCGCTCCTGCGCGCCGCGGAAGAACGGCTCCGACTCCTCGTCGGCGACCGGGATGGGAAGTTGATAGTCACTCATACGCTTCCTAGCCTGACCGCGCTCCGGAGCCCCTCTCCTTTAGGAGAGGGGCGGCCGAAGGCCGGGGAGAGGTCACTTCACCATCATCCGAACGGCTGGAACCCCAGGCCCAGGAAGTACTTGCCGGTGCGCTCGAAGAGTTGTTCCTGCACCGCGATGTGCTGCGTCACGACATGCACGTCGCGGAAGCAGCGCGCCAGCTTGCTCGTCTCATAGACAGACGTCGCGCCGCCCATCGTGTACACCATCGTGACGGCCTCGGCGCACGACTTGGCGGCGTTCGCGCACGCGACGCGCGTCATTACCTGCTGTTCGTCTGTGATGGGCTCGCCAGCGCACATCGACTCCCAGAGGCTGCCAGTGACTTCGAAGAGGAGCGCACGAGCGGAACGCACCAGTGCCTCGGCCCGCCCAACCTGCGCCTGCACCGTCGGCCGGTCGCGGAGCACAGTCGTCGTGAAGACTGGCATCTTGCCGCTCGCCAGGGCAGCGAACTCATTGAGCGCGGCGCGGGCGATGCCGAGCGCCACCGCAGCGACAGGCGGGCTGAACACGTTGCTGATAGACGCGCGGTAGAGCGGACCATCGTAATACGGCTGGCCATTGAGCAAAGCGAATGTGTGGTTCTCCGGGATGAAGATGTCATCGACCTGGAAATCGTGGCTGCCGGTACCGCGCAGCCCCGCCGAGTTCCACGTATCGATGATCGTGGCCTCGCTCTTCGGCAGCATGAAGATCCTGAGATCAGGAATGCCGTTTACCATGCGCGGTGCACCGTCCTCGACAACGAAGCTGCCGCCACCCATCCAGCTCGCGTTCATGCAGCCGCTCGCGAGGGGCCAGCGGCCCGTCAGGCGATAGCCGCCGTTCTCCGCCACGGCCCGCCCCTTGGGCGCCAGCGCGCCTGCGGTGATCACGTTCGGGTCGCTGTAGACTTCCCTGCCGCCCTCCGGCGGAAGATACGCCGAGAACATGCCGCCCGTGCCGGCGATCATCACGTTCCAGCCCGCCGCGCCGTCGGTTTTCGAGACCTCCTCGACGACGCGGAGGTTCGTCTCGATGTCGGCCTCGAACCCACCGAGCGCCTTCGGGACCCAGACGCGGAAGAGCCCCGACTCCGCCATCGCGCGCGCGAGCGCTGCGGGCATCGAGCGATTGCGTTCGCTCTCCTCCCGGCACGCCTCGATCTGCGGCGTGAACGACTTTGCAAGCTCGACCAGGTCCGTTGCCCTTGCTGTCGTAACCATGACCCCTCCGATCAGGATTGCCAGTTCACTTCGTACGCGCGGACCGGCTCACCAAAGCCCTTCAGCTCCATCTCACCCTGGTCGCTGAAAGAAAACGTCTTGCCCATGCAAAGGTCGCGCACCACGCCCGCGACGATGATCTGGCCGGGCCGGGCTCGACCTGATAGGCGCGAGGCGAGAATCACGGCCGCGCCGAACAAGTCTTCCTGGTGGGCCACCGGCTCCCCGGCCGCGGCGCCCATCCTCGCCAGCAGCTGGGCCTCCGGCCGCGTCACGTTGTGCTGCGCCAACGCGCGCTGCATGTCGATCATGCACTGCACCGCCGGCGCCACAGACGAAAACGACGCCATCAGGCCGTCGCCGGTGTGCTTCACGCGGCTCCCGCGGTGCTGCTCCAGGCAGACATGCATCAGCTCGTCGTGCTTCTTCAGCAGCTCGACGTATGCGTCATCGCCGAGACGCTGCGCGAGCGGCGTGGAGTCCTGCAGGTCGGTGAACACGATCGTGCGGAAGGCGGTGTCCGCCGATATCGTGCCCGGGGGATCTTCGCGCACCGCCGGCCCCTGCTCGTCGGGGCCGAGCAGTTCATCGACCTCACCCTGCTCGACCGGAATGATCTCGTCGGCGACGAGGCCGTGCGCGTGCTTGTGCACCTCGAAGGCCGCCTCGGCGCTCGGAGCCCGGACAAGACAGTAGATCGAGCCGATCTCCTGGTTGAACCACCAGCGAAGATACTGGACGCCGTATGCCCCCTGCGCCTCGACGTCGAGGTGGTGGGCTTGCGCGATGTCGGTCGCTGTGGTGCCTGTGATATTCCGATGGATGTCCATGAAGAGCGGCATGTTCGTTTCCTCAGATCGGGAGCGGCGCGCCGGCGAGGCTGCGCACGGTCACCGCTTCGCCGAGATGCCAAAAGCTGTGGCTGACGGCAGCGTGGCTCAAGATGAGCGCCTTGGTCTTGCCGCCGAAGAAAACCGGCATCCAGGCGGTGTTCGGCCCGAGCGAGCCGGCCGCCTGCGCGCGCTCCATCGCGTCCGGGTCGCAGAGGCGTTCCCACTCGGCGTCCGGCATAGCGCTTACCAGCTCGCGAGTACGATGGCCGACAGCGGCACGATACTGTCGCATCGCAGCCAGATCGATTGTGCCCGTGAAGTCGCCGACTTCGTCGTCCGACATGCCGGTGCCGATGTCGCGCCGGGTCAGGCCGAGACGCTCCAGCCAGCCGTCGCTTTCGATCACTTGCGGCTGCCCGAAGACGAGGCTGTTGACGGCCATGTCTTCCGAGCGCGCCATGTGCCAGAACAGCCAAGCGAGCGAGTTCACGCGCTCGACGGGCCGTTGGCGGAGCTGTTCGTCCGTCAGGCCGCCCAGGATGAAGTCCTCCAGGTACATCCCTCCCTCCGCCTCACCGACACCGTTCGCGTGGACGCGCGCGTGGTCGCGCAGGAAGAGCTCAGTCGCGTTCATGATCGCCTCCTAGAGTGGTAGTGGCTGGCCGAGAAGGCTACGCACACACAGCGCCTCGCCGAGGTGCATGAAGTTGTGCCCGATCGCCTGATGGCCCAACACAAACGCCTTGGTCTTCCCAGCGTAATAGTCGCGCATCCAACCAGCCTGCTCCGGAAGGATGCTCTGCGCGAAGGCGCGTTCGATTCGAGCAACATCGATCGGCTCATCGAGCTCCTCGGGTTGCATGGCAGACACAACCTCTCGCGTGCGCCGGCCAACTGCCGTACGATAGTTGCGCAGCTGTTCGACGTCCACGCGTTGCGTGAAGCTCATCACCTCTTCGTCGGACATGCCAACACCCGTGTCATGGCGGGTAAGTCTGAGACGCTCGGACCAACCTTCACTTTCTAGGACCGGCGTCCCGTCCGAAACGGTGATGTTGACCCCCATGTCTTCCGTGCGCGCCATATGCCAGATGAGCCAGGCGATGGAGTTGGTCCCCTCTTGGGGACGCTGGCGCAGCTGATCTTCCGTGAACTCACCAAACATGAACACCAGGTCTTCGAAGCCGGCGCCCCCTTCAGCGCCACCCAGCGCCGATGCGTGCGTACGTGCATGCTCTCGCAACAGCAGTTCGATCGCGTTCATGGTCGCCTCCTACGCCGGGTGCGGGCTGAGCACCAGCGTGCAGTGGTGATCGAGGATACCGCCGTTGCCCGTCACGAGCACGACATCATGTTTGTCCACCTGACGCTCGCTCCCCTGTCCGCGCGTCTGGATCACGCCCTCCGAGAGCGGCGTCATGCCCCACATATAATACCCCGATAGCTGGCCCCCGCCCGTGTTCGTTGGTAGCGCGCCGCCCGGGCCAAGCTTGCCGTCCGCGACGAAGGGGCCGCCTTCGCCCTTCGAGCAGAAGCCGTAGTCCTCCAGCGTGACCAGCACGGTGTAGGTATAGCAGTCGTACACCTGGCAGACGTCGATGTCCTCGACGCCGACGCCGGCCATGCGAAACGCCTGCTCCTTCGCGATCGGCGCGCCGGTCTGCGTGTCCACGTCCCATCCCGCGCGACGCAGATCGCCCGGATGGCCTTGCCCCATGCCCCATATGTAGGCGGGCGGCGGCCGCATGTCCCGCGCGCGGTCCGCAGCCGAGACGATGACGGCGACGCCGCCGTTCGAAACCAGGCAGCAGTCGAGCAGGTGGAGCGGGTCGACGATCCAGCGCGAGGCGTGATAGTCCTCGATCGTGATCGGCTCGCGCTGCTGCGCGATCGGGTTCATCGTCGCCCACTGCCGCTCCGCGACGGCGATCGCGCCGAAGTGGTCGTTCGTCGTGCCGTACATGCCCATGTGCCGTCGCGCGGCGAGCGCGTAGCGCGCGTTCACGCCGAACACGCCGAACGCGGTCGAGAGGCCACGCATGCCGCGCGGCGCGTCCGTTCCTCGGGTGAGACGCGAGCCGCCATAGGCCTCGCCGCCGCCCCTGCCCTCGCGCAGCGGCGCGTCGGCGAAGACGCAGACGACGTTGTTCGCCAGCCCGTGCGCGATCGACAGCGCGGCGTACTGCACCATGATGCCCGCCGTCGCCCCGCCCGACTCCATGCTGGAGAGCAGGCGCAGGTTCGTGAGCCCGAGGATGTTCTGCAGCTCCAGCCCACCCAGGCCCGGCATGGGCGTGACGCCCTGGTTGACGAGCAGCCCATCGATCTCGTCCTTGCGCAGGCCGGCGTCCTCGACGGCGAGCCGGATCGCCTCGGCGGCGAACCAGGCGGCGTCGTGGCCGTAGACGCGGCCCTGCTCCGTGACGCCGAGGCCGGTGATGGCGGCTTTGCCTTTGAGCTCGTGCGCGGGCATGTTGGCGGAAGTCATGATGCCGCACGAGCGCCGAGCGGCACAAGCGTTATCATGATTGCGAGATGGGCGGTGGTCGAGCGGTCTTCGGCGTACTGCTAGGCGTTGCGATCGTCGCCGCGGCGGTCTTCGCGGGCTCCCGCTGGCTCCCGAAGCCGGCGAAGAAGATCGAGTGGGTCCACTCCAGCGAGTCAGTCATCGTGCAGATGAAAGTCAACGGCTTCCAGGCGGTCGAAGCAAACGGGATCGATCCCTATGTCATTGTGCCTGAGTTTACGCTGTATGGAGATGGCACGCTGGTCGCGAGCAAGTCAGGTAGCAAGTGTCCCTGCCCGCTCATCAAGGCAAAGCTCTCCGACAACCAGGTAAAGGATCTGCTGTGGTACATCGACGACTCTGGATTCTTCGATTTCAGTTACATCGAACCTGGTGGGCCCGATTCGTTCCCGACAACTTACATCTATGCAGCAATGAAGAATGCCCAGAATATTTCCGGCCGGCACTTTGGGCTAGCGACCTGCATCGGAGACTGCACGCCTCCATCACACTACCGAACACTTGGCCAAATTGAGGCGAGGCTGGAACAAGTGATTGAGAAGGCAGTGTCAAGCGGTACAGCAACAGACTACTGGGCCGATTCTATTGTGCTGTCCGCAAAGATCACGAACGTAACCATACGATCGACGCCTCCGGAGTGGCCTCTACCGCAGGTCGACCTCGCAACCATTGCCAATGGATCTGACTTTGGCAGTCGCCCCATCAAGGGAGACCTCGCCAAGCGAGTGCAAGTAGCCCTCGCCGATTACCGCGGAGAGACAGACTATCTCATAGACGGGCAATGGTTCGCAGCGGGCTATGCTCCCGTCCTGCCCCACGAGGACAACTTCCCGGAGTTCGAGCCGCCAACGCAGTAGGGGCGCACAGCTGTGCGCCCCTACGCTTCTTGCATGTCAGCGTCCGTAGGTCAGGGTCTTCAGACCCGACGTGCCATCGCGCTAGCAGCCGCTGCGGTTTTCGCGAGCGATCAGATTCCTCCCTGCGCTCGGAATGACAGTAGGGGCGGGTTTCAAACCCGCCCCTAACATATACAACGTTCCTAGCCGTAGGTCGGGGTCTTCAGACCCCGACACGCCGTCGTTCTAGCAGCAGCCGCGCGCTTCCGCCTTGCGCGCCGTGATGTTCGCGCTCGCCCAGCCGCGGTCCTCAGCCTTGTTCGTGAGCTGCACCTCGATGTCGCCGAAGCCAGCGTCGCGCAGCTTCGACGTGTACTCCTCGATCTGCAATGCGCCCGCGACGCAGCCCGCCCAGCTCGCCAGGTCGGTGCTCTCGGCCTCCGTCGGCTGTCGCGTCCAGACGATGTCCGACACGCGCATGCGGCCGCCGGGCTTGAGCACGCGGTGCGACTCGCGGAAGACCGCGTTCTTGTCGGGCGAGAGGTTGATCACGCAGTTCGAGATGATCACGTCGAACGTCGCGTCCGGCAGCGGCATCGACTCCATCTCGCCCTTGCGGAACTCGACATTCGTCGCGCCGACCTTCGCCAGGTTGCGCTGCGCCAGCGCGAGCATCTCGTCCGTCATGTCGAGCCCAACGACGCGCCCCTGCGCGCCGACCTGCTGCGCGGCCAGGAAACAATCGAGCCCGCTGCCGCTGCCGAGATCGAGCACCGCCTCGCCCGCTCGCAGCTCGGCGATCGCCGTCGGGTTGCCGCAGCCTAGCGATAGCTCAGAGACTTCCTCCGGCAGCGCGCCGAGCTCGTTTGCGGAATAGAGCTTCTCCGCCCACGACGATGTCTCCTCGGCGGGCGCCGACGGCGCGCAACAGCTCGCGTCGCCGCCGGTGGCGCTCACGGGTATCGTCTCGCTCTTCGCGAGCTGCTCGCGGGCGCGCGACCCATATCGCTCGACGACCGCCGACTTGATCTCTTCCGCTGTTCTCTCTGTCATCGTCTTCCTCCTTCTGGAATTCCGTAGCCGAGCCTTTCCAGGCTCGGCTGTGACCTGGAGGCGAGGCTGGAAAGCCTCGCCTACGTGCTTCCTGCTGACCGTTATGCCCCAGCCTTCAGGCTGGGGTTGAGATCATCTCCTCGATCTTGAGTCCTTCGCGGACGGCGTCCTGCAGCGCCGGTAGTACCGAGCGCCAAACCTCCGCCGCCGCGCGGTAGGCCTGCCGCCCGCGATCGGTCAGCTCACAGACCTTGCGCTCGCGGTTGCCCTGCATCTCCGCGCGGCAAACGATGTAGCCGCCCGCCGTCAGCTCGCGGATGGTGGGGTAGATCATCGCGTCCGATGGCTCGCAGCAGCCGTCGCAGGCAGTCGTGACGGCTCGGGCGAGCTCGTACCCGTGGCGCGGCCGTTCGTTGAGGGCGGCCAGCACGAGGAAGCGCCCCGTACCCCGGCTCGCGAGCAGCCGCCAGTAGTCTTTGTCCGTCAGGTCCTTCTCGATGAGCTCAGCCATGCCTACGCCTCCGATACCTCTGTGTCATATACCTATGACGACTATATATCGGTCTCGATAGCTTGTCAAGCCCCCTGGGCTGGAAATCTTCGGGCTGTTCGGCTACCTTGGCCGATGATGGCAGGGATGGAGCCCTGGACGCACCGCGAAGCCGTCGTGAACGGGGTCCGGCTGCACTACGTGGAGCAGGGCGCGGGGCCGCTCGTCGTGCTGCTCCACGGCTTCCCCGAGTTCTGGTACTCGTGGCGGCATCAGATCCCGGCGCTCGCCGAGGCCGGCTTCCGCGTCATCGCCCCCGACCAGCGCGGCTACAACACCTCCGAGAAGCCGCGCGGCGTGCGCAGCTATCGCGTCGAGCATCTCGTGGACGACGTCGCGGCGCTGATCCAGCACGCCGGCGAGTCGCGCGCGACGGTCGTCGGGCACGACTGGGGCGGCGCCGTCGCCTGGGCGGTGCCGATGCTGCGCCCGGAGGTCGTCGACAAGCTTATCGTGCTGAACGCGCCGCACCCGCAGGCGTACAACCGCGAGCTGCGCCGCTTCCGGACGTGGTACGTCTTCTTCTTCCAGCTCCCCTGGCTGCCGGAGGCCGGCATCCGCTTCCGCGACTACCGCTTGATCGAGCGCACGATGACGCGCGAACCGAAACGGCCCGGCGCGTTCAGCGAGGACGACATCGCGGCGTACAAGCAGGCGCTATCGCAGCCGGGCGCGCTGAGCGCGGGGATCAACTACTACCGGGCTTGGCATACTTGCAGCTACTTCAGAAGTGCGATCCGTTGCGCGGCATCTCCTAGCTCACGCGTCGCTGCCCTTGAAAGTCCATTAGTGACCCTTCTGTGGGGGCCATTGTATCACGTGTGCCAAAGCCGGACCCACGGGAGTGGCTGTTCCTGCCGCGGGCCCCTACTGCTCGCGGCCGCAGTAGGTGCACCAGGTGCGTTCGCGCCACTTGGTCCAGCGATGCGCGCCGTGCTTGCCGATGTGCAGATGCGCGAGGTCTTTGAGAAAGCGGAGCACGCTTGCAGTGTAGGCTTCGGCTACTGTCAGGCTAAAGCCTGACCCGCTGCATCCTAAGCGTTCTGCTTGGTCCAGGCGCCGAGATCGAAGTAGTCACGCCAGGCGGCGATCTTGCCGTCGCGGATCTCGAAGACGCCCATCACCGGCAGCTGCACGTTCTTGCCGGAGCCGACGAAGCCGTCGACGCGCTCGGTGAGCACGACGTTGCCTGCCGCGGCGATGTTGAGCACCTGCCACGGGCAGCGCTCGAACGGGGCGGAGAACTGCTCGATGACGCCCTTGATGGCGTCCTTGCCCTGGATCGGCTGGATGGGCATGTTGTGGTAGATCGCGTCCTCGGCGAAGAAGTCCAGGATCGCTGGAATGTCGATGTCGTTCCAGGCGGCGCAGAAGCGCTTCACGAGATCGATGTTGTCGGACTCAGACATGGCTTCCTCCTTGTTGCGATGCAGGTGGCGACCGGGGCTCCTATCGATACACAAGTGGCGACCTTAAGGTCGCCCCTACGACTGCGGTGTTACACGATCGTTGCGGCGGCGTTCGCGATGACGACTTCGTTGCGCTCCTTCGCCTTCGCCTGCACGATGACGTTGCTGCCGGAGTCGCGCCAGATCTCGGTGACGATCGTCTCTCCGGGGTAGACGACACCCGCGAAGCGTACCTCGAACGACTTGAAGCGCGCAGGATCGCCGCCGCAGCAGGAATGCAGGACCGCGCGGCCGACGTGACCGAACGTGCACAGCCCGTGCAGGATCGGGGTGTTGAAGCCGGCCATCTTCGCGAACTCGGGATCGATGTGCAACGGGTTGCGATCGCCGGACAGGCGGTAGATCGCCGCCTGCTGGGGCAGCGTCTTGTACTCGACGACGTGGTCGGGGCGCTTCTCCGGTGGCACGTTCTTGCTCGATGCGCTGGGCCCGCGTTCGCCGCCGAAGCCGCCGGCGCCGCGCACGAAGATGCTCGATCGGTTGACGAAGAGGAGCGTGCCGCTCTCGTCCTTCGTCTCGGAGTCGACGACGATCACCGCGCCGGAGCCCTTGTCGTACACGCCGCTGATCTTGCCGCCGGTCGTGAGCTTGCCCTTGGTGGGGATGGGCGCGCGCAGGTCGATACGCTGTTCGCCGTGGAGCACCATCACCGGGTTGATCTCCACAACCTGGCCGATGCCCATCATGACCGGAAACGCGGGGACCACGGCGAAGGTCGGCAGCACCTTCAGGTTCTTCTCATATATGAAAGGCAGCTCGTCGGTCGTGCAGCCGACGCCGAGGGCGTAGAGCATGAGGTCGCGCTCGTTGTACTCGAAGGTCTGCGCCGACAGCTCCTTGCCGACGACGGCGGTCGGATCGATGGCCATGTCAGCCTCCTCTCGCTTGGCGCAGGGATTGTAGCAGGCAGGGCCGCGCCGGATCGAGCCGCTGGCTGGCGGCCGGGCCGTCGCCGGTGCTATGCTGGGCACCAACGTATCGCCCCGCGAACCCCGTACGGAGACCTTACATGTCTAGACGAGCCTTCCTTCTCTACCTAGCTGCGTGTTCGTTGGCAGCCTTCGTGCTCGGCACGCTGCCCTACAAGCCACCGACGCCCGCGTTCGCCGCGGGGACGGGCTGCTCGCCGGCGCGGCCGCACGCCTCCGGCACGTCGAGCGAATCTATCGTGACACCTAGCGATGGCACGCGCTCGTATCTACTGCACGTGCCGCCGTCGTACGACGGCTACGACCCCATGCCGCTCGTCTTCAACTTCCACGGTCTCGGCTCGAATGACGTCCAGCAGGAAGGGTACAGCCAGTTCTCCCTGAAGGCGGACTCGCCGGAGGGCGGCTTCATTGTGGTGTACCCGCAGGGCATCACCACCGCGGGCATCCCGGCGAACCACTGGAACGCCTGGCAGCTGCCCGATCCCGAGCCGGATGACCCGGCTTTCACGACCCAGATCCTCGATGCACTTGAGGCGCAGCTCTGCATCGATGCGAACCGGGTGTACTCGACCGGCATGTCGAACGGCGCGATCATGTCGATCCGTGTGGCGTGCAGCCTATCGGCGCGGTTCGCTGCGATCGCGCCGGTCGCCGGCGCGTACTACCCGGCCGACTTCACTGAGCTGGACGGCTTCGAAACCTGCCCTGACACGAAACCGATGCCGATGATCGCGTTCCATGGCACCGCCGACAACACAGTTCCGTTCAACGGCGGTCTGGGTGGCGCGGGCGGCATCACGGTGCATTTCCGCCTCCCGCTCGATAACGTCACGCCGGACGAGGACGTGATGCAGGACTGGTCGGTGCACAACAACTGCACCAGCGGCCGGCAGGAATCGCAGGTCGATACCGCGGTCCGGCTCGTCCAGTACACAAGCTGCGACGACGGCGCGAACTTGGAGCTGTACATTGTCGACGGCGGCGGGCACTCGTGGCCGGGGCCGTTCGCGGCGGGATCACAGATCAACGCCACCGATCTCATCTGGCAGTTCTTCAAGAGCTACTCGCTCGACGGCTCTCCCTACCCCACGGCGGACACGGACGGCGACAGCATTCCCGACATGCTGGACCCGGACAACGACAATGACGGCTGCCTGGACGCCGCGGAAGCGCAGACCGCGATAGGCAGTCAATCAAGCGGTGGCCGGCGCGATCCCAGTAATCCGTGGGACTACTTCAACGCCACGGGGGACAAGCAGAATCGCATCGATGACGTGCTCGGCGTTGCCAGCCACTACGGGCTCAACCAAGGGGAGGCGGGCTATTTGACGGCGTACGATCGGACGTTCTTGGGGCCGGACCCGTGGGACACTGGGCCGCCGAATGGGATGGTCCGAATCGATGACGTGCTGCTGCAGGCTCGGCAGTACAACCACGACTGCGCGTAGCGGGAGCAATTCTTCATGGTGTGCTACAGCCGCGCTATGACGTACCAGCCGCTTCCAGCTCGCGGCAGTCGCGTGCCCGTGCTCACTCCAGTCGTGCCCCGCGCGCGCGTGATGCCCACATGATTGACAGCTTCCTCTACGCGTCTTAGACTGCGGCACACGAGAGGCCCGGAGGCGATATGACGCTCGGCCGAAGACCCTTCGCCCCCCTATTCTGCGCCGCGATGGCGTTGGTGGCGGCGCTGCTCGCGTCGCTTGCAAGCTCTCCACCATCACCTGTGCGGGCCCAGGAAGCGATCGGGATCGACGCCGGGGATAATCACACGTGCATCGTCATGGCGGCGGGAACGGCCGGGTGCTGGGGAAATAATACCCAAGGCCACCTGGGGAACGGATCAGATCTGGACAGCAGCACGTCGGTGGCTGTCACAGGCCTGACGAGCACCGCTGCAGTGAGCGCCGGGACCGTGCATAGCTGTGCAGTGAACGGCGCAAGCGGCGTCGTGTGCTGGTCCAATAACAACTACGGCGAGCTGGGTGACGGAACGGCCGTGGATAGCAGCACGCCCGTCGCGGTCTCGGGACTTGCATCGGGCGTGAGTGCCGTCAGCGCTGGGGGATTCAATGGCTGCGCGTTGACCACAGGCGGGGGCGTCAAGTGCTGGGGCGCCAACTTCTCAGGCCAACTGGGAGACGGTTGGCCGTCGGGTCACGAATCTTGCTCTGGATGGGACTGCAGCACCATTCCGGTCCAGGTGGTGTTTCTGACCTCCGGCGTCACCGCGGTTAGCGTCGGCGGCTATCATAGCTGCGCGATAACCGGCAGCGGCGGGCTCAAGTGCTGGGGTAGCAATGCGTACGGCCAGCTTGGGAACAGCTTCGTGACCCAAAGCACCAATCCGCTTGATGTGCCCGGTCTCACGTCCGGCGTCGTTGCGGTGAGCGCTGGCAACCAGCACACCTGCGCCGTGACGGCGTCGGGTGGCGTCAAGTGCTGGGGTAGCAACTCCGACGGCCAGTTGGGGAACGGCACGACGACGCAGAACACTACACCTGTAGATGTGTCTGGGCTCACGTCCGGGGTGACTGCCGTAAGCGCGGGTGACACCAATACCTGCGCCCTGATGTCAACGGGCGGCGTCAAGTGCTGGGGCGCTAACGCCTGGGGCCAGTTGGGGAATGGTACCACGACAGGGAGCAGTACGCCCGTGGACGTATCGGGCCTCTCGTCGGGCGCGATAGTGGTAAGCGTTGGCCGCTATCACGCTTGCGCACTCATGACCAATGGCGCGGTCAAGTGCTGGGGCTCCAACGCATACGGCCAGTTGGGAGTCGGTACCTTCCTAGGGCCCGGGACATGCGCCGGGTTGGGTTGCAGCAAAATCCCGGTGGACACGCTGAACGTTGGGCCGGACTCCGACGGTGATGCCTGCTCGGACGTGAATGAGGGCCGGACTGCAGTTGGCAGCGAGGCGACTGGAGGCCGGCGCGACTACCTCAACCCCTCGGACTATTTCAACCCGACGCACGACGGCGAGAACCGCATCGATGACGTGCTGGCAGTTGCGTCGCACTACGGGAAGAACACCGGCGACCCCGGCTACTCAGTCGACTTCGACCGCACCTACAGCGGCCCGAACGCATGGAACCTGGGGCCGCCGAACGGGCAGATTCGAATCGATGACATTCTGAGCGCAGCAAGGCAATATCACCACGACTGCGCCTAGCGCGACTGGCTGCTAGCGCAGGAAGCGGCGCCGGACGATGGCCCCGCGTACGAGCGCTCGGCGCCTTCGGCGGTGCTGGCTAGAGTCAGCTACAATGGGCCTCTCCTCGCAGGCGAAGGGTGGGGACAATGCGAGATACTCAGGCGACTGAAGGTGCCAGCCTATCTGGCGGGCCAGGCGGCGCCCATGAGAATGCCGCCGTCATGCGCATCCTCTGGGCGGAAGGCGAGACCGTCGTACCGCTGGTCGAACCGCTGATCGAGTTCGGCCGCTCGTCAAGCAACCACGTGCGCATCGCTTCCGAGGCCGTCGCGGATGTGCACGCCAGGCTGGTGCGCGAGGGGCCGGCGTACCGCTTTCACCAGTTGAGCTCCGAACGCCCGACGCTGCTGCGCGGCGCGGCGGTGAACGATTATCTGCTGCAGCACGGCGACCGGCTCGAGATCGCAGCGGGCACGGCCGGCGCGGTGACACTGGTCTTTGAGGTGGCGGAGGGCATCATCATCGGCGACCTCCTCTCGACGCCGGGCGCGAGCCCTGATGAAACGATCGCAGCAAGTAAGACCTGGCGCCTGGACCTGCCAGCCAACGGAGCCCTGGCGATCGGTCGCTCGACGGACAACGATCTTGTGCTGCCCAGCCTCTCGGTGGCGCTTCTTCACGCCCGGCTGGATCTGAAGGACGGCGTGGCCGTCATTGCGGAGACCGAAAGGACGAGCGGCATCTTCGTCAACGGCGCGCATGTGCGCCAACGAACGCTCGTCGTCGGCGACATCGTCCGCATAGGCCCGTTCAAGATCATGTATCGCGGACACACGCTGGAGTATCAAGACGACAGCAAGTCGGTCAGGCTCGATGCGTACGGAGTGACCAGATTCATCGGCCGGAAGCAGATCCTCGACGGGATCAGCTTCTGCGCGCTCCCGGGCCAGGTGATGGCGATTGCGGGCACCAGCGGGTCCGGCAAGTCGACGCTGCTCTACGCGCTCACCGGCATCGGCCCGCCCAACGCGGGCAGAGTCATGGTGAACGGAGCCGATCTCTACCAGTCGTTCGAGGCGCTCCAGCCGCTCCTGGGATACGTCCCGCAGAGGGACATCCTCCCCGCGCAGCTTCCGGTGCGGCGCGCCTTGCACTACGTCGCGCGCCTGCGCCTTCCTCCCGATGTAGGCTCCGAAGAAATGGATAAGCGCATCGATGACGTGATGCGCAGCCTGGACCTCTACCAGCGGCGCGATGTCCAGTTGGGCAGCCTGAGTGGCGGACAGCAGAAGCGGGCCAGCATCGCCGCCGAGCTGATCGCCAAGCCGGGACTGTTCTACCTCGACGAGCCGACCTCCGGCCTCGACCCCGGGTTGGCGCGTCGCGTCGCCGAGATCATGCAGGACATGGCGCGGCGTAATAGCACCGTCGTCGTCATCTCACACGACGTCGAAGGGCTGCAGGCGGCCGACAAGCTGGTCTTTTTGGCAACAGGCGGGCGTCTGGCGTTCATCGGCTCCCCACGCGAAGCGCTGGAGTACTTCAATGTCGACGATGTCGCCGACGTTTATCCGCGGCTCGAAAGCGAGGATTCGGCGGTCTGGCAGAAGCGGTTTAAGGAGTCGCCGCAGTACCGAACGCACGTCGCGCCCGCGCTCACGCCCGTCGTCGAGGAAGAGAGCCGAGACGGCGCCAACGTTTCGTGGGATCCCACAGCTGTGTTTGCCGTCAGGAGGAGGCGCGGCGCCTCCGCGTGGCGTCAATTCTTGGTGACCGCCATGCGCTATGCGGAAACGATGGTGCGGGACCGACGCAATCTTCTCGTGCTGCTGGCGCAGGCGCCGGTCATCGCGCTGTTGCTGACATTTGTAGCAAAGGTAACGGACTTCAACCCTCCGCCGGCGGCGGCCGTGACGCAGGCTGCTGCGTTCGGCATACCGGCGGCGAAGCTGGCGCCCGGCTTGGCGATCATGCTCGCGGCCACCGCCACCTGGTTCGGCGCGATCAACTCCGCCCGAGAGATCGTCAAGGAGATGCCGATCTTCTTGCGTGACAGGCTTTCGGGGATGCGTATCCTGCCGTATCTCTCCTCGAAGGTCTTGGTGCTGGCAGTGCTCTGCATGATCCAGACGCTGGTCTTGCTCGCGATCGTGGCGCTCAAGGTAGACCTGCCGTCGTCCGGTGCATTGATGTGGGGGCCGCTCGAACTGTGGATCACGCTGCTCCTCGCCTCGTTTGCCGCCATGGGTCTTGGCCTGCTGATCTCCGCGTCGATGGGTAACCCGGACCGCGCCCAGAGCTTGGTGCCCATCGTGCTGATCCCGCAGCTCATCTTTATCGGCGGGCCGGGCAGCGGGAAGGTAGGCCAGTGGCTGTCCTACCTCACGGTCACGCGCTGGTCGTCGCAGGCGATGAAGATTACGGCGGGCATTCCGTATCGAACGACTCCCGGCGGTTTCAGCGAGCGTGAACTGCTGGTGCACTGGGCGGCGCTGGCCGGGATGGCGGCCGCGCTTATCGCGTTGGCGGGCGTGCAGCTCTTGCGGCGGCGCGGCAGCTAAGGCGCTACTGCCAGCCCTTGCGCGCGCCCGCGACCATCTCCAGAGGACCCACCGGCCAGTTGAAGCCGATGCGCATCGCCTTGTTGATGTCGTCCTCCGTGGCGAGGCCTTCCTGCAGGATCTTGCGCGCCTCCGCCACGGCCGCGAAGTAGACGCGGTTCGCGATGAAGCCGTAGGCGCCGGGCGCGTCCTTCACGCGCACCGTCTCCTTGCCCATCCGGCCCGCCAGCGCCTCGATGAGCGTGACCGTCTCCTCGCTCGTCTCCGGCGCAGAGATGATCTCGACGAGCTTCATGACGAAGGCCGGGCTGAACCAGTGCATGCCGATGAACTTATCCTTGCGGCTCACGGCTCTGTTGAGGTCTGAGATGGCGAAGCCGGACGTATTGCTCGCGAAGACAGCTGCTGGCTTAACCAGCTTGTCGAGCTCCGCGAAGACGTTCTTCTTGATGTCGAGGTTCTCCGGCACGGCCTCGATGATCAGGTCAGCGTCGCGCATGTCCTCCATGTTCGTCGTGAAGGAGAGGTTCGCGACGGCCGCGTCGAACTGCTCCTGCGTCAGCTTCCCGCGCTCGACAGCGCCGCGCAGCCCGAAGCGCCCTTCGATGACGGTGGTCTTTGTTTTCTCGACCAGCTCGTCACTCATGTCGCGACAGATCGTGCGGAAGCCGGCCGCCGCGCAGCTCTGAGCGATGCCGCCGCCCATCACACCTCCGCCCATCACACCGATTAGCTTGACGTCTTCGATCTTCATGCGAGCCTCCTAGACCAACGTATTCGCAACTGCGAGGCAACAACCTTCGTGGGCAGGCCTTAAGGCCTGCAGCTACTGAAGCCTGGCCTTCACGCTAGTTCCTAAGCAGCGGGATCGTAACAGGAACCAGGAACGGCGAACAAGGAACGAACGTGCGCCCAAGAAGAGGCGAGGCCGCGATTAGCGGCTACTCGCCGGCTCAGCGGGCCATTCCTGCCGGCGCTGTTGGTGCCGGAGGTCGCGCTCCGGGTCAACTCCCGCTGGCCCGTACGCCGGCTTGCTCCGCGCTCACCTCGCCGACGAGATCCACGACGCGTCCCAGCGTTGCCAGCCGTTCGCGCAGGTCGCGCCCCTCCGGCTCGACGCGAAGGGTGGTGACGCCCGCAGCCTGGTACGCGCGAATGCGGTCTCGCACCATGTGATCGGTGCCGAGGAGGTTCGTGCGCAGGACGAGCTCGTCGGGCACCAGCGCGGCCGCGTCGTCCCGCTTGCCGTCAAGCCACAGCTGCTGGACGCGAACCGCCACGTCCTCGTACCCGGCACGACGGTAAGCCGCGTTGTAGAAGTTGTGCTCGCGCGATCCCATTGCGCCGAGCGTGAACGCGATCCCCGGCTTGCGGAGGGCGATGAGGCGCTCGACATCGTCGGAGAAGGCGACACCCCCGCCCGCCTGCAGGTCGAGGGTATTGAGCGAACGGCCGGCGCGCGCAGCACCTCGGGCGATGTGATCGAAGAAGCTGGTGGCGTGCTCGGGCATGAACGAGGTGCCAAGCCAGCCGTCGGCTAGCTCTCCCGTCATCTCCAGGCTCTTGGGGCTCAGCGTCGCGAGATAGACGGGAATACGCGGCGGAGGTGGCGCCGCCGAGCGCAGCGCTTTGCCTTCGCCGCCGGGCAGCGGCAGGCGGTACACCTCGCCGTCGTAGCTGACGCGTTCGCCGGCGGCAGCGATCCTAACGATCTCGATGATCTCTCGCATGCGACGGATAGGTCGCTCGAAGCGAATGCCGTGCCAGCCTTCGATCACCTGCGGGCCGCTCACGCCCAGCCCCAGCAGGAAGCGACCGCCCGACAGCGAAGCGAGCGACATGGCAGTCATGGCGACGAGCGCAGGCGTGCGCGTGCCCGCCTGCATGATGCCGGAGCCCAAGAGGATGCGCGAGGTCTTCGCCGCGATGTACGCGAGCGGTGTTACCGCGTCGTAGCCCCAGGCCTCCGCCGACCAACAGCTGTGGACGCCCAGGCGCTCGGCCTCGACGACGTAGTCAACCGCGTCTTCCCAGCCAGCTCGCACGGCCCCGAGAGCGATCGAAACTCGCATGGCGCTGCTTACCCGGCCTGCACCGGCTGCCCCAGCCACGCCTGCCGGCGACGCTGGTGCTCATCGTCGCGCTCCTTGAACTCCGGCAGCAGTTCGCTGGCGAAGAGTCGCAGCGAGCTCATGATGTCCTGGTGGCGCGTCGCGCCGGCCTGGGCGACGAAGATGATCTGGTCAATGCCCGCCTCCTCGTAGGCGAGCAGCTTCTCGCGAATCGTCTTCGGCGAGCCAATGCAGCCGTCCGAGCCCTGGATGAGCCCAGCAGGAGGCGCAGCCTGAAAGGAGCGCATCAGGTCGGTGCTGCCCGGATCGTGCCTGCTACCGGCCGCGTAGTAGTGCGCCAGCGCATAGCCGAAGAAGCGCATGCCGGACACCCCTTTCTGGAGCGCCTCTTCGTCCTTCGGACAGCACATGAAGCCGGAGACGATGGCGAACTGCGCGTTCACCGCGTCGCCGATGGGCGTGCACTCGTCGCGGATCAAGCGGTAGTACTCCTTGCGCCGGCGAGCCGTTTCCTCCAGCCCTGTGAAGTCGAACCCCAGCGCGCCCAGCCCGAGGCGCGCGGCCGAGAGCGCGGTCTGCGGGTTGGAGCAGGCGACCCAAAGCGGAGGATGCGGCTTCTGGCGCGGTTTGGGGATGACGTTGCGCTTCGGAAAGTCGACATACTCGCCGTGGAACTCCCATGGCTCGTCGCGGAACATGCCCACGATGCAGCGGAGCGACTCCTCCCACATCGCCTTCTTGTCTTCTCGGCCGATGCCGAAGCCGCCCAGCTCCATCTCCGACGACGACTCACCTGTGCCGAAGTCGATGCGCCCGTTCGAGACGAGATCGAGCGTGGCGATGCGTTCGGCGATGCGCGCCGGGTGGTTGTAGCGTGGCGGCAGCAGTACGATGCCGTGCCCCAGCCGGATGCGCTCCGTGCGCTGGCTGGCCGCGGCCAGGAACACCTCCGGCGCGGAGGAGTGCGAGTACTCCTCGAGAAAGTGATGCTCGACGTCCCAGACGTAGTCGTAGCCGAGCTCGTCGGCGAGCTGCACCTGCTCGAGCGACTGCTGGAAGATGTCGTACTCGCTTGTCTCACTCCAGGGCTTGGGGAGTTGCATCTCGTAGAAGATGCCGAACTTCATATCGTTGCTCCGGCGCTAAACCTCACGTACGCGTAAAGGTACGCTCTCGGCTGCAGCCTGTCAAGGCGCATTAACGCCACCGGCGCCCCGACTAGTCGGGGCGCCGATAGCTTGGGGGGAGGCCGGACGCCCGCCTGAGGCGGACGAGGGCATCATGGGGAATGCACCGGTGCGCCGGGCGTTCCGGCGGCTGGCGTCGCCGCGAGCTGGCAGCTCGCACTGCCGACGCCGGCAACCGCCTCGCACATCTCAATCAGCCAGACGCCGCCAGCACCCTGATTGTTCCACGAATGCCGGCCCGAGGTGTTTCGGAAGTGTGACGAGCGGTCGCCCAAGCCGAGGCTGACTGGGCGGCGAGCTGGACTCCTGCTCCTTCGGCCCTTTGTCGGGCCGAGGGATACTCTAGTAGACTCTTAATATGACCACGGCCGTCGCCTCCGTCGATCTTCATACGCTGGGCCGCACGGCGAAGCAGGCCGCGCGCCGCCTCGCCACGCTTGGCACCGACGTTAAGAACCGGGCTCTCCTCGCCATCGCCGATGCGCTGGTTGCCAAGCAGGACGAGATCCTGCGCGCGAACCAGCACGATATGCAGGCGTCCAAGGACGCCGGCGTTACCGGCTACATCCTCGATAGGCTGTTGCTCACGCCGGACCGCATCGCGCAGTACGCCGCGGACGTGCGGAGCGTGGCCGCGCTGCCGGACCCGATCGGCCAGGGCTTCGAGCAGCGGCGGTTGGCGAACGGGCTCGTCGCGGGGAAGGTACGCGTGCCGCTTGGTGTCATCTTGTGCATCTACGAGGCCCGGCCGAACGTGACGATCGACACCGCAACGCTGTGCTTGAAGGCCGGCAACGCCACGGTGCTGCGCGGCGGCAAGGAGGCGTTCCACTCCAACAGCACCATCGCCCGCATCATCGGCCGCGCGGCGAGCGAGGCTGGTGTGCCCGACGGGGCGATCCAGTTCGTCGAGTCCACCGATCGCGCGCTCGTGCCGGAGCTGCTGTCGCTGCGCCAGTACATCGATCTGGTCGTGCCGCGCGGCGGCGGCCTGATCGACGTCGTGCTCGAGCACGCGAAGATGCCGGTGCTGATCGGCGGCGTCGGCGTGTGCCACACGTATGTCGATGCCTCCGCCGACCTCTCGAAGGCTGTCGAGGTCGTCGACAACGCGAAGACGCGCCGTCCCAGCATCTGCAACGCGCTCGATACGCTGCTCGTGCATCGGGACGTGGCGGCCCAGTACTTGCCGCTCATCGGCAAGCGCTGGGCGGAGAAGGGCGTCGAGATGCGCTGCGATCAGCTCGCGCTCGACATCCTGTCGCGCGCACAGATCGCCAACTTGATCGCCAACCCGGCCGAGCCGGACGATTTCGGTAAGGAGCACCTCGCGCTCGTCGCGACGGTGAAGGTCGTCGATTCGCTGGATGAGGCGCTCGATCTCATCTACCAGTACGGCACGGGCCACTCGGACGCGATCATTACCGAGCACTACTCGAACGCGCGGCGCTTCGTGCAGGAGGTGGACAGCGCTGTGGTGTACGTGAACGCCTCGACGCAGTTCACGGACGGCGCGCAGTTCGGCCTCGGCGCGGAGATCATCGACTCGACGCAGAAGATGCACGCGCGCGGGCCGGTAGGCCTGCAGGAGATCACCACGTACAAGTGGGTCGTCTTCGGCGACGGCCAGACGCGGCCGGCGTAGTCCTTGGTCGCTAGTCGCTGGTTGCTGGTACGCTTCAACTAGCATGAGCGGAGCAATGACAACCGTCGCCGAGCTCCTCAATCGCACGCGCGAGAGCCACGACGAATTCAAGCAAGCCATCGCTGCTGTTTCCCAGGAGTCGCTTACGGAGCCAGGCACGATCGGCACGTGGAGTGTGCGCGACGTGATCGCCCATGTGGGCGCGGACGAGCTGTGGATGGCGGGCCAGATTGAGGCGCTCCACTTCGGCACGCTGCCAACAGTGGCGTCGTGCTACGGCATCGATACGCCGCCACCGGCCGACATGGACTGGAGCCAGGACGGGCGCAACGCCTGGCAGCGTGACCGCCTGCGCGATCTATCGCTGGAGGACGTGCGCGCAATGGCGGCGGAGGCGCGCGCGCGGCTCCTCGCTGCGATCACGTTGCTACCGGACGCGCAGCTCGCGGAGCCGCTCGCGATCGGCGAGCTGGGGACGGTCGGGCACATACGAAGGCCGCGCGATGGCGAGACGGCCTGGCCGCTGTGGGAGTGGCTGCGCGGCGTAACGTACCACCACTATGCAGACCACGCGGAGGCGCTGCGCGCGCTCGCCGGCCTGCCGGCCAGCGGCTAGCTACTGCGCGTCGAGCGATCCGCGTCGCAGCTCTTCACCCAGCCGGTTATATGCTCGTCCCCGTCGGACGGATACGCGTACCCCAATCGCTCTCCCGTTTCGATCGCGAGCCAGCGGAACAGATCCATGGTGGCGGTCAGCGCGCGCCACAGATCGTCTTCGTCATAGCGGGCGAATATGCCGGGCAGAGCGCGCAGCGCGCGCGGGTCGCCCCATTCCTCCAGGAAGCGCCCGTCCTCCCACGTGTCGACCCCGGAGCCGCGCAGCGCCAGCGTGTGCCACTCCACCATACGCAGTAGCAGCTCTTTCATGCGACCATCGAGCGCGCCGCACTTCGCGTGCCAGAGCTCGCCTCGCCGGAGATGCTTCGCGGTCCAGACTGCCTCGAACCAGAACTGCCTGACGGCATTCGCGTACTGCTCTTCGGACGGAGCGGAGGGCTTGACACTTACGTCCGGCAGGATCGAGAAGAAGCGCTCCGCCAGGCCGTCTTTGTCGAGCAACACGCGGACGCCGCGGCCGACGTACTCCGCGGCGGAGGCCAGCTCTCGCTCGATCGGATTGCGGAGCGCGCCCGGCACAGGCATGCGCCGCAGCGCCGGCAGGTAACGAACGGCGAGCTTGACGCTGCTGTGCGGGATCGGCGCGAGTCCCGCGTCGAGGCCGTCCTTGAACAGCACATGCCGCGTGACGCCGACCGGATCGGGATACACGAGCCAGACGTCATCGATCTCGCCGAGCCACGCATCAGAGGTGAGATACCGCTTCGGGTCAGTCGTCGTGAAGCCGATGTCGAGGTCGGACCACTCGTCCGCTGGATGATCGGCCCGCGCCCACGACCCGACCACCAGCACCACACGGATGTCTTCCTTGCCGCGCGCCCACTCGACGATGCGCGCTTCCAAGGCCTTCATTGCCGCAAGTGTGTCGTTCATCACGGCTCCTTTCGGCAAACTTGCCCAGACGCCGCCCAATGATACACTGTGAACGCAAGATGAAATGCCCACGAGACGGCAGCGAGCTTGGCAACGAACGCGACAAGAGCATCGATGTCGACCGCTGCCCGCAGTGCAAAGGTCTCTGGCTCGACAAAGAAGAGCTCGACGAGATGGAGGCGACGGTCGCGCCTGACGAGGATACGCGTCGCGCGACGATCGAGTACTCAAAGCGGACGAGCGAGCTTCCCTGCCCGGTCTGCGAGAAGGGCATGCTCGCCTTCAACTACCGCGCCTACAACCTTGAGCTGGACGCTTGCGATGAGCACGGCTTCTGGCTCGACGCCGGCGAAGAGCAGCGCATGCTGGAGGTCATGAAGGAGCGCGTGCACGACCTGCAACGATCCGCCACGGCGGAAGAGGAATGGGGCAAGTTCGTCCACAACCTGGGCCGGCGCTCCGTGTGGGACAAGATCGGCGATCTGTTTCGAGGCCAGCGTCGCTAGCCCGCTCACGATGCAGGGCTAGCACAAGAAGGAGCCACCCATGCCCCGCTATGACTTCGAGCGCGAGAGCCGCACGCCGTACTCCGAGGCCTACATCATCACGGCAGACGACAACGAGATCGGCCGGGTCGACATCCACTACGGCATCGACATCGTGAACGCCACGCTCTGCGTGCCGGAGGACTCATCGGAGGATGACATCCAGGACATCGTCGGCGAGATCGATGAGCGGATCGTCCTGCCGGCTGAGCCCTATCGGGAGGACTTCATCGTCACGGTTTGGCTCGGGCGTCAAGCGGGAGTGTATTCGGAAGAGTTCGACGAAGAAGACCTGGGCGAGGACGTCGAAGGCAACGGCCACCGCGACTCAGAGCGCTAGCCGCCGGGCTGCGCGAAGCCGTAGCCCCGATAGGGCAACGTGCGCAGCAGCTGCGCGTCCTCGCCGGCGTCGCGCAGCTTCCGGCGTATGTTGCTGACGTGCGCGCGCACGATCTCCGGGCCGCCGACGTCCGCAGAATAACCCCAGACGTGCTGCAAGATCTCCTGGGTCGACGCGAAGTCGCCGGCGCGTTGCATGAGGCAGCGCAGCAGCCGGAACTCCGTCGGCGTCAAGCGGATCGGACCGCGGTTGTCGAACGAGAGCTCGTGCGTCAGACCATCGAGCGTCGCAGAGCCTGCGCGCGTCAGCCGATCGTCGTCGCGCCGCGCTGCGGGCGCGAGCAGTCGCGCCATCTCGCGCTCCAACTCCTCGCGGACGATGGGCTTGCAGACGGCCGCGCTGCTCTCCCGCCGAACGAACGCGGGAATGTTCGACGGAGCGGCAGCGGGAACGAAGAAGAGCACCGGCGGTCCGCCGTCGTCACTCGAGGCGCTGACCACGCGCAGCAAGCGTTCCGCGTCCGCGGCTGTCAGCAGACTATCGAGACACAGGAGGTCCACGCTCCCGCGCGCCAGGTACCGCCGCGCATCCGGCACGGTGGTAGCCGCGAGCGCGCGGTGGCCGAGCGCGTGCGCATGCTGCTGAGCGATCGCGAGGAGCGCTTGATCGGGGCTGACAATAAGCAACTGTGCCATACGCGCGCAGACCGAACGTTGTCCAGAGGGCACGAGCGCTCCCTTGCGGGAGGGAACGCCACCGCGACTATTATGCCACGGCCTGTCAAGTGCTACGGCGGCGGTAGGGTGGGGATGAGGCCGGCTTCGTACTGCAGGATCAGTGCGGAGTCAATGGAATTGACATTGTCATCGCCGTTAACGTCGGCTTGGGCTGCGCAAGCCAGGGAGGGGATCAGCCCGGCGCCGAACTGCAAGATGACGGCGCTATCGATGCTGTTCGTCGCGCGATCACAGTTCGCATCGCCCACGGGGAAGTCGGCGGCGCCCGTCACCGCGACCGGAACGAGGCAGGCGGTGCCGCACTCTCCGTTGTCGCCCACCTGGCCCTCGAAGTTGTCGCCCCAGCAGTAGATCGCCGATGCTGTGCGGGCGCAGGTGTGACGCGCGCCGGCCGTGATCGTTGTGACGCCGCCCGGTAGGCCGGAAACAACGACAGGCGTTCCACAGAGGATGCTGCAGGCCTGGTTGTCGCCGACCTGTCCGAACTGGTTGTTGCCCCAGCACTTCATGGAGCCGGACGCGAGCGCGCAGGTCGTGAAATAGCCGACCGTGATCTCGCTGACGCCGCTGGAGAGGCCGGTCACGTCGACGGGCGACGTGCACGGTGTGGGGCAGGCGCGGTTCTCGCCGAGCTGCCCGTATTCGTTGTTGCCCCAGCACTTCATCGCGCCTGTATCCAGCAGCGCGCAGGTGTGTCCGCCTTCGCTCGCGGTGATCGCCATGACGCCGCTCGAGAGGCCGGTCACGTCGACGGGCTGGTTCTGCTGCGTCGTCGAACCGTCGCCGAGCTGGCCGAACACGTTGTCGCCCCAGCACTTGACGCCGCCCTCGGTCGTGAGCGCGCAGTTGAAGTACTGTCCGTTCGCCACCGCGACGATGCCGCTGGTCAGTCCGAAGACGTCGATGGGCAACGTGTGGTCCGTCGTCGAGCCGTTGCCGAGCTGGCCGAACGTGTTGTTGCCCCAGCACTTGACGCCGCCCGATATCACGGCGCAGGTGTGGGAATAGCCGGCGCCGATATCCGTGACTCCGCTCCCAAGGCCCGGCACCGCGGCCGGTGTTGTGTGGTCGTCCGTCGTGCCGTCTCCGAGCTGACCGTAGCTGTTAGAGCCCCAGCAGTACAGCGCTCCGGCCGTGGTGATCGCGCAGGTGTAGAAGAGACCCCCCGCGATGGTAGAGACGCCCGCGAGGCCCGAAACGGAGACGGGCTGGGCACGGGACTGCGTCGTCCCATCGCCGAGCTGGCCGCTGCCATTTTCGCCCCAGCACTTGGCCGCGCCGCTGGCCGTCACGGCGCAGGTGTGATCGCCGTCGGCCGTGAAATTGGCGGCGGTGGGCCCAGGCGCAGCCAGCGTGGAGCGCGCCGAGATGAAAGCGGCGGCCAGGGCAAGTGTGGCAAGGAGCGTGAGAGCGAGATACCTCACCCGACCAGTATACAAGCCGCCGCCGATTCGCTTGACAGCCTCTCGCGCGGGCGTATACTGGGCGCGACTGGTGGTGTGAGGGATCCCCGCTCCGTTGCCTCCGCGCCGGCCCCAGGGGGAGTCCATGCGCTTGACATCGCGCCGGATAGTTGTCTTCCTTCCGCTGCTGAGCGTGGCGCTGATCGCGTCCATGCTCCTCTGGCCGCGCCCCAACCCGGCGTCGGCGAACCCGCTGGGCGGCATTGCGAGCGTCTCGGCGGGAGAGCGGCACACGTGCGCGTTGATGACGACAACCGACGTGAGATGCTGGGGCCACCCTTACTATGGAGAGCTTGGCAACGGTGCAATTACCGGAGTCGCGCAGGTCAGTGCAGGTGAGGACACGACTTGCGCACTCACTGCTGCCAGCACTGCGGAGTGCTGGGGAGACAACACCGACGGCCAGCTCGGCGACGGCTTAGCGGAGTCGTTTAGTACGACCCCAGTCGTGCCCCTCGGTCTTGGCACGGTGGATACCGTAGCGGCCGGCGCCGCTCATTACGCGTGCGCGATCAAGTCCGGAGCGTTGTGGTGTTGGGGCACCGTGTTCCCGGGCGGGGGAGCTGGCTCGACACCAATCGCCGTGGCAAGCTTGACGAGTGGCGTGGCCGCGATGGCATTGGGGGCAGGGCACGTCTGTGTATTGATGACAACCGGCACCGTCAAGTGCTTAGGCAACAACGGGGCAGGTCAGTTGGGTGACGGAACGACGGACTACCACATTACGCCATCGGATGTCCTACTAGGAAACACGGCGGTCGCGATCGGCGCAGGTTTCCAACTCACATGCGCGCTGCTCGCGAGTGGAGTCGTCAAGTGCTGGGGCGCAGGTTATGGGTCCGTTCCGGTAGCGGTTCCCGGTGTAACTGATGCCAACGCGCTCTCCGTAGGCGGCTTTCACGGCTGCGCCCTGGTTGCCAGCGACGTTCTGAAGTGCTGGGGTGGAAACATTTTCGGTCAGCTCGGCGATGGCCAGCAATGTGGTCTGTATTGCAGCACGCCGGTGGACGTTCTGGGCCTGCCGTCCGGGATAACAAGCATATCCGCGGGCTTTCATCACTCATGCGCCGTTAGCAGCACGAACATCGCGTACTGCTGGGGCGATGACAACTACGGCGAACTCGGCGACGGCAATTCAACCGGCATTCGAACCTATCCAACAGCAGTCGTTCAGTCAGCACCGAAGCTAACTCCCACGCCGACGCCTTGTGCGGGCGCGTGTCCAACCAGCACGCCGACGAATACGCCGTCGGCGCTCACCGCCCCAGACTTCTCGCTCGGGGTTGGGTCACAATGCGACAGCTCGGGCGCGAACAAGTGCTTTGTCGGCGTAGGTGATACGTTCACTGTCAAGTTTTGGCTGCGAGGGCTTCCCCCTGGCTTGTTGTACGCCGGATATG
Organism: uncultured Dehalococcoidia bacterium; assembly: GCA_964418365.1. Classification (GTDB taxonomy): domain Bacteria; phylum Chloroflexota; class Dehalococcoidia; order DSTF01; family RBG-16-68-14; genus JBBDXS01. The sequence continues at coordinate 6,761 of CAYQLM010000005.1, read as the reverse complement.
ACTTACATATGACGTACTCCAGCGGTCTCTCGACGACCGCGGCCTCGCTGGTACAACTCGCTCCGGACGTATGGCCCTCGTGCGTGTTTCCCGTCTCCGACTTCTTGACGAACGGCGCGGTTACTTTTGCCTGTGTCTACGGCATCAATGCACCGTTATCACAGTACACGGGTGTGTTAGCTCGCCTTGACTTCAAGTGTCCAGGCACCCCGACTGTCGAAGCGATTACGCTCCAGCATGGCGATGGCATAACCGATGTCGTCGACTACGAACTAGCCTTACACCCGGAGTCTCCTACCGGCGGCGAATCGCTCATGATCAACTGCGGGTCCGCACCGCCGACGGCGACGCCCACGTCTCCCGGCCCCGTGGGCGGCATCTCTGTCGAACCGGGCGCGAGTGGGTCGCTGCAGGCGGCCTCGCGCAGCGATACGCGGATGCTTACCGGCATCAGCGCCGGAGCGGCGACGGCGATGATCGTGCTGATTGGCGGCGTCTGGTACGCGTGGAGAAGGCGCGCGACGTAAGAGCGGGCGGCTGGGCAGCACGTGCGCCAACCTCTGGCCGCCCCAGCTACCTGTGAACCCGAAGGCGTAACCACCATCCAGTCCGGTCCTTTCTTCTCTCGGCGCATGCGAAGCTGCGGGATTCATCCCGCAGAGTTGAAGCTCCGATGGCGCTTCTTGACCCTCTCGTTGTCGATTCATAGAATGCCTGCGCGGCGTCTAACGAGCCGCAACCTATCATGTCCGAAGCGCGCATCATCGATCTACGCAGCGACACCGTCACTCAGCCAACGCCCGCCATGCGCGACGCGATGGCGAAGGCGGAGGTAGGCGACGACGTCTTCGGCGAAGATCCAACCGTCCGCCGGCTCGAGGCGATGGCGGCCGAGCTCATGGGCAAAGAAGCGGCCGTCTTCGTCGCGAGCGGAACGATGGGCAACCTCACGTGCCTGCTCGCCCACTGCCAGCGCGGCGACGAAGCGATCGTCGGCAGCGAGTCGCATGTGTTGCACTATGAGGTTGCGGGCGCCGCCGGGCTGGGCGGCATCCAGCTCCGGCCGATCGCGAATAACGACCGCGGCTCGGTCGACGCCGACGAACTGGCCGGCACCATGCGCCCGGAGAACATCCACATGCCTCGGACGGCGCTGCTCTGCCTCGAGAACACACACAACCGCTGCGGCGGCGCGGTGCTCGCACCTGATGAGATCGCCAGCCTCGCGACGATCGCTCACCGCCACGGCGCGGCCGTGCATCTCGATGGCGCGCGCATCTTCAACGCGGCGATTGCGCTCGCGCTGCCGGCCTCGGAGCTTGCAGCCGAGGTCGATTCGGTCACGTTCTGCCTGTCGAAGGGGCTTTCGGCGCCGGTCGGGTCGCTCGTCTGCGGCTCTGCCGGCTTCGTCGCGCGGGCGCGCAAGGCGCGTAAGATGCTGGGCGGCGGCATGCGCCAGGGCGGCGTCATCGCCGCGGCGGGCGTTGTCGCGCTCGAAACGATGATCGACCGACTCGGCGAAGACCATGCGAACGCGCAGGTGCTGGCGAAAGGCCTCGCCCAACTGCCGGGGGTGCGCATCGATCCCGAGCGCGTGCAGACGAACATCGTCGTCTTCGGCGTCGATGACGGCGTGTCGTTCCAGCAGCGGCTGCGCAATGCTGGCGTGCTGACCACCGCGTTCGGCCCGTCGCGCGTGCGCATGGTCACGCACTACGGCATCGAGCGCGCAGACGTGGAAGAGGCGCTGCAGCGTGTGCGCCACCTCGTCGAGGCGGCGGCCTAGCTGATGCGCGCCGTGTTCGCCCTTCTGCTCATCCCGGCGCTGCTGGCGGGAATATCGTGCCTGTCGCCCAAGCCGCCGCCGCCAACAGCCGATCTCACGATCACGGTCCCCTGGCCGGACCAGGAGCAGAGCCACTATGTGCTGCTCGATCGCAAGAGCAAGAAGCAGATCGGCGAAGGCATGCTTACCGTCACGAAGCAGGAAGGCCAGTACGAAATGCGCCAGCAATTCGTAGGCCAAGAAGACAGCAGCGACAGCAGCACCGTCGACGTCGACACGGAGACGCTGAAGCCGATCTCGTTCCACCGCCGGCTCGATCTGCCGAATCAGACGCAGGAGGTTAAGGGCGACTACGACTACGTCAAGGGCACTGCCAACATCACCGAAGTGACGGGCGGGAAGGACCGGCCTGTACCGCTCCGGCTCGGGGCGAACTACTACGACAACGACACGTCGCTCTTCCTCTGGCGGACGATACCGTTCGCCGAAGGCTACACGATCGCGTATCGCACGGTGCTCACGGGTAGCCGCACGCAGGCGATCGTCCAGCTCGAAGTGCTCGGCAAGGAAGAAGTCACCGTGCCCGCCGGCACCTTTCAGGCGTGGAAACTGGAGATCCGTTCCTCCGGCGTGAAACAGTTCGCCTGGTTCGCCGATACGCCGCAGCGGCCGCTGGTGCAGTACAACAATAGCATCCAGCTCTTCCAGCTCACCGGCCAGCCGTAGACCAGAGGCAGCCGGCCTTCGCCGCCTGGGCCGCCTGCTCCTCGGCGACGAGCTCGTCGCGATAGGTTCCGTCTTCACGCCAGGCGTAGGCCAGCCCTTCGCCGATGAGCTCCGCATCTACCGATGCGCCGCTCGCGTCGAAGACGTAACGCAAGAGTCTGCCGTAGCGATCGCGATCGCGAGCATCCGGCAGCAGCAGCACCGCCGCGCCGATGAGCTGCTGATTGCGGTCCTTCGCCTCCTGATAGCACGCCTGGCCGCGCTCGGTGGTGTTGATGCCGTAGTAGCGCACGTGCTCCTCGCTGCCGGCTACGTCCACGACGATCGTGTCGCCGTCGATCACGCGCACGACTTGCGCTCGCTCGAGCCGGGAGCGGTCTGGGTGGATGGCCGGGATGACGATCTGCGACGTCGCCGCTGTGGGCGCCGAAGACGGTGCGGCCGCAACGGGAGAGGCAGCGCCGAGCTGCGCCGCGGCCGCTGTGGAGTTGGCGGCTGGGGCGCTGCCACCGCCGCCTCGTCCGAGCGCGAACAGCAGGACGGCGATGGCCAGCGCTGCCCCAAGGCCGGCGGCCCCGAGGCCGTGACGCCTGCGGAAGCGGATTCGGGTGCGACGGCGACGTAACATTTGGCCCCGTGTATTGAGTATGACGAGCCAGAACAGCGTGCTACAATTGCCCCCAGTTTACTAAGAAGGAGAACGTACAGTGCGCAGTAGATTACTTGCGGCGGTCCTGGCAGCGTTGGTGGCGGGCATCGGGCTGGCGCAGCTCGGTCTCAACTCGGCTGCTGCGCAGACGGCCACGCCCATTCCCGGCCTCAACTTTTGGATCGGAATCGACGGCGTGACGAACTGTAGTACCCAGCAGAATGACGCGAGCTGCGACCTGGCGCCGGGGTCGACGTTCGTAATCGACGTCCACTTTGACCCACTTCCGAGCAGCGTGCCGAGCTACGGCGGGTTCGACGTCAAGCTCCAGTACAGCGAAGTGACGGCGAACCAGGACGCGAGCACGGACTCCTGGCCCGACTGCAGTTTTCCCGCAAGTTCGTACGATACGCCCGGTACCGTCGTGTTCGCCTGCGCCGTCGGAATCGCGCCCGCGCCCGGCTCGACGTACTCGGGAATCATCGGCACGAACAGCTTCGTGTGTAGCCAGTCGGGCAGTGTCACGCTGGTGCACGGCCTTGGCAATACGGACATCGTGGAGTTTGACAAGCTTTACAACACCGACGCGGAAAGCATCGCTACCAGCGACAAGATCACCATTAACTGCGTCCAGGGCGGCGTTCAGCCGCCTCCCATAACGCCACGCCCCGGCGCTACCAGCGCGCAGCCGATTACCACGCTCGAGCCGACCGCGGCCGCGAAGGCGACCTCGACCGCTCAGTCGCAGTCGACGGCCACCGCGGAGGCCGTGGCGACGGCGGCGAAGAAGACGCCCAGCACTTCCGGCGAAGACGGTGGTGGGGACGGACTGGCCGGCTGGGTCATCGCCGTCATCGTCGTCGGCGGCGTGGCGGCAGCGGGCGTCGCGGGGGTCGTCGGCTGGCGCGTCATGCAGAGCCGCGGCGGTGGCGGCACGCCACCAGCGTAGCCTTCCACGAAGGCCGGGCCTTGGCCCGCCGGGCACAAAGTGTAGTGTAAATCGACCATCACGGCGGTATGCTGGCGGCATGGCGAAACGTGGCCGGCCGCCGCATCCCGATGTCCTCACGCCGCGCGAGTGGGAGGTCCTCGGCTGCATCCGAGATGGCCTGTCGAACGATGAGATCGCCGCGCGGCTCGGCATCAGCCTGGATGGCGTGAAGTATCACGTCACGGAGATCCTCACCAAGCTCGGTCTGGAGAACCGCCACGACGCCGCTCGCTGGCAGCCCGAGAAGCCTGTGCCAGCGCTCGCACCGCTGCTCTTCTGGCGGCGGCTCGGCGCTCGATGGCTCTCACCGGCCATCGTAGGAGGGGTCGCCTTCGGTATCGCGGCCGGCTTTGGTCTGCTTGTGTGGGCCCTTCTGAACGCGAGTGGCGGCAACACCACAGATGGGTCAGCCAGTCTTCCAGCATCGGCCGCCAATCTGATCGTCGACCGTCCTAGTGCCACATTTTCCGGTATCGATTTCGCGGCCGACGACGAAGGCTGGATGCTGGCCGGTGGCGGCCTCTTGCACAGCAATGACGGCGGTTCGATATGGAATGAAATCGCGCGAGTATCAGGAGTAGATGTGGACTTCGCAGATAGCGAACACGGCTGGATCGTGGGCGGCGGCGGACTGATCTTGGCCAGCTCGGACGGTGGCCGCAGTTGGTCGAGACAAGTGAGCGGGACGGCTATTCATCTCTCAGACGTGTATGCCGTTAGTCCGAGCGAAGCCTGGGCGGTTGGCGACGGCCAAGGAAATAGCGACAACATCGCGTTTCCACTTCCGACCGTCTTGCTCCATACAACGGACGGCGGAAGTACATGGACACAGATCCCGACTCCCGCCGGCGCCTGGTTTAGTCAGCTGACGTTTCTCGGTGACGAAGGGTGGGTGCTCGGGACCGGCTGCGACAGGTGCGGCGGCCCGTTCCAAGGCATGCTCCTGCACACGACCGACGGCGGCCAAACATGGACTACTCTCCTTCCCACTCTTCCCGACTCTCCGCGAGGCATGTCGTTCGTGGACGGTCAACACGGCTGGTTGATCGGGTCCTGCCTATCAGCGAAGACCGGTTGCCTGACAAGTGTCTTTCGCACAATGGACGGCGGGCAGGCCTGGACTGAGCATGCGCTGACGGGCTACCGCTCAGTGAGCGCCCTCGCGTTTCGGGACGACCAAACAGGCTGGCTAGTGGCGAGCGAGGAGAAACCGTGTCCGTGCAAGACGTTCATCCTCGCGACGACTGACGGCGGAGAGACATGGGAGCGACGCGCGGAAGTGCCGTCCGGCATAAGCCAGTACGCCCGGTCACTGCACGTCCGTGGCGACCGGCTCTATGTATTGGGAAGCCAGCTCGCACTAGTCTCTCGGGATGCTGGCCAGACCCTGGATCCCATGAATCAGCCGGCTGTTGCCCTGGGCAGCCTTGACTTCGTCGATCGCAGCGTCGGGTTTTCGGTGGTCGGTGACGAGCTGTTCCGAACCGAGAACGGCGGTCTCACCTGGAGCCGAGTCGGCCCCGCACCCGATCCGTATGGTGGGAGAGTGGACTTCATTGATGCGAAGCGCGGTTTCGCGGTCAGCGGCGTAGCTGGTGTTGGCGGTACAGGCAGTGCGTTGCGGACGGAAGATGGCGGGCGACACTGGAACCAGATCTCGCGCCCGGCAGACTTACGCGGCGATAAGCTGGCGTTCATCGATCGAGAACACGGATGGCTTTTCAGTCAGCACGCTATCTATGTGACGGAGGACGGCGGGCGGACCTGGTACGCCAGCACGCCCGAGCCGCACGGCATCGAGTTCAAGAACATGGAGGCCATCGACGGACGCACAGCGTGGGCCGTCGTGGCAATCGGCCTCGAAGGCGATGCGCGGCGTCTGCTCCGTACAATAGATGGGGGAAGAACGTGGAAGAACGTCAGGGAACTGCTGCCATGGCAGGCCTCCGTTTTCGAAGCCATCGATGGCGACCATCTCTGGTACCCCGACTCTGACGGCGCTCTGTCGTTCACGAGCGACGGCGGCGCGACCTGGGCGAATCATCCGCTGGACAACTACGGCATCCGTGACATCGCCTTTGCCGATGCGCAGCACGGCTGGATCAGCGCCAGCAGGTCGTGTGAGTCGCAGTCAAGCTGCAGCGGCGGAGCACTGCTTCGAACGACGGATGGTGGCCGCACCTGGGCGGAAGTGCCCCTGGAGCAGGCGTTGTGGGGCGACTTGGTCTTCGTCGATGCCGCGACTGGCTGGCTCCAGCCGCTTGAGTATGGCTTCCAGGAGACTCTTACCACTGTCCACGGCCGCACATTGCTCTACCGCATCCACTAACCTCGTACATCTCTAAGCTCGTACACCTCGCGCTATACTCCTCGCGTGAGCCCCAAGCCCCGTTCCACAACGTCGCGAAAGCCGGCGGGCGTGGGCGCGCCCATGCCGAAGACAGCGCCTCCCGCGGCCTCCACAGCGAAGCCGCGCCTGGTCATCTTCGACGGGCATGGCATCGTGCACCGCGCGTACCACGCGTTCCCTGAGCCGCTCACGATTCGCAAGACAGGCGAGGTGGTGACGGCCGTCTACGGCGTCGCGAACACGCTGCTCACCGTGCTCG